>JAAXHE010000277.1 GCA_012271065.1 Candidatus Latescibacterota bacterium | reverse complement strand
AGCCCTTTAGCCGTCAAAGGGTACTAGAACGACATGGTCGTTTGGTGAAGATGAGAGTCAGCTCGAGAGTTACGCGCGCTATTACGAAAACTCGCGGAGCGCCACGGTTCTGGAAAACGGGATTTTCGCATATGGAAACCCGGAGCCGCAGGAAACAGGCGGTGTTTTTGCGAATCCATGGGGCCTATATGATATGCACGGAAATGTATGGGAATGGGTGCAGGATGTTTATGGTTCGTATTCAGGACAGGCGCAGACCGATCCCACAGGACCTGACAATCCTTCTCATTCTGAATTGTTCGGGTACGCATATCCTGACGCATATATAGTCATCAAGGGTGGTTCCTATATTGATAACGCCCGAGAAGTACGGTCTGCTGTCCGAAGGAGTGGTACACGCAGTCGCACGGGATTTCGTGTGCTTATGGAACACCGATAGGCCGTACGCAACGGGATATGCAGTCATTCTTAAGCAAATTTCCGTTGGTCAAGTGTCCTGGAGTAATGTACTTCAGGAATTTTTCTTCAAAAACAATAGCTGGGACAGGCCAGATGGTCGATTCTAAGACGACAAACGATCTTAATACCGCACGGACGACTCTCTGTACCGGATTGTCGTTTGGGACGGCGTTGCTCGCGGCAATGCTGTTGTGCCCTTTGCGCCCCGCTTCAGCGGAGATCCGATCTGTGATGTCTCCAAATGGCCAGATGCGCGCATACGCCGTCCAACAGGGCACGCGGCGGGCGTTGCTGACGGAGATATGGCTGTCCCGAGACGGCGGTGCCAGTCACGAAAGGATCAGAACCTACCCGGGCGCTTCGGGCTCGCTCGGATTCCTGCAGGATGGCAGCGCGCTCGTCTATCTCGAACGCAGCCTCAGATATCCTGCCTTCGGATCGTATCTCTCAGGCGGCCGCAGCCTGCCGATCGTGAAGAATCGGATCTGGGTGCTCGCGGTCGACGGATCGGACGAATCCCGCTGGCCGCTCCCTCCCGAGCTCAATCCATTGGACCTTGCCGTCTCGCCCGAAGGCGATTTTCTCGCGGTTCGGGGCGAGTGGGACGCGCTGGTGGACTGGGGTCAACCGGGTCTCTGGAGGGTTGACCGGGCGGGCCGGGCAACGCAACTCTCGAATGCCATGACAACCGGCGCCCCGCGCTGGTCCGGAGACGGTGAGAGGGTCTACTTTGTGGAGAGTGATTCAACGTCGGAAGACGTGAAGTTCGTGCACGTGGAAACCGGAGAAACGGGTTCTGAAGCCGCGTCCGACGCCGCCGGCGTTCGCGCCACTGCGGAGACCCCGCGCGCCGAATTCGAACCGACTCCGGACGCTCGCGACCAGGTCTCGTTACAACGGGCACTGGCCGAGCTTCAGAGAGGAATGATCCGGTTAAGCCGGATGAATTCAGCCGTGCATCGGGCGGACCGCCACAGGGAGAAGGACGCGCGAAAAGCCGTGGAGCGGATGTTCGCGGGGTTCCATAAACATTACAAGAAACTCCGGATGTCTAAAGCAAGCTGCCTCGCGTATGTGGCGACGCTGCGCGAACAACAGCTGAGAACCGGCGCCGCCGCAGGGGAACATGCCTGCCTGGAACACATGCTCGTATTGAACGACCTGGCGCACCGCTACGCCGAAAAGCACGGNNCGGAACTCAGGCGAGACAAGGAAGTCCTCGACATTGTCTTCAGCTGTCCGACGACTTCCGATGCGGAGCCGTTGATCGAATATCTATATCGGCCGGACGCCGCTCCCGGCATGCCCGTCCTCGCGTGTTTCCGGCACCCGGACCGGTATCTCCACCTGACGGAAACGCCGGATGCACGAAGCCTCGAGGCGGTGGAGATGCGTTCTGAGACGGTCGATTCTCTCTTCGCGGTTGTGGTGCAGCGCACCAGAGAGGACCGGCTGCGGGAAGCGGCCGCCCTGTTCCGGCTCGTTGCCGTCCAGCGCCCCAAGGACGCGCCTCTCCATATCGAACTCGGCCACGCGTACTACAAGGCGGAAGACTACAAGCGCGCGATGTGGGCTTTCAAGAAAGCGATCTCTCTACAGGGAGGCGCCAGGGCCTATTACGGTGTGGGTCTGGTCTACGCGGAGATTCCGAAAGAACGCAACCTGGCCATCCACTATTTCCAGGAGGCCCTTGCCCGTGACCACGGGTACGTGGACGCCCGATATCAGATCGCAAGGCTGCGATACCTGATGAATGAGTACGACGTGGGCCGTGCGGTCGACCGCGTACTGGAGCTCGACCCGAACTACGCTGACGCCTATCGCCTGATGGGCGAGTGGTACGCCGATTTCTGGAAGGACTACGAACAGGCCATTGTCTGGTACACCCGATATATGGCGCTGAGACCCGGCGATTCCAGCCTGCGCAGCCGGCTGGGCGTCGCGTATCTGATGATCGAAGACTACGAGAAAATCATGGCGAAACTGCTGGGTTTCGTCGCGGAGAATCCCGATGCCATTGAACTGATGCCCATTGTCGCGCAGGCGTCCATGAAGCAGGGAAAGGCCGACATGGCAATGGAGTTCTTTCAGGACTACGTAAAAAAACTCGCGCCGGATGAGCGTGGTTTGTACGAAGATATCCGCCTGGTCTCGTCATCGGAAGAATTGGCCGAATTCAACGATACTCCCGAGCGTGAACGGGCCGCATTCCTGAAACGGTTCTGGAACGACCGCGATCCGGACCTGTCCACGCCGGTAAACGAACGCCTGCTGGAACACTACCGTCGTGTCTGGCAGGCGCTCACGGAATTCTCTGAAAACAAACAGCCGTGGGACGTGAGGGGCGAGGTCTATATTCGTTTCGGAGAACCGGACCACCGCTCCAGATCGGATCAGCCCAACTACAAACAAAGCCTGGCCGTGCAGCGGGTCAANNGAACGCCTCGCCGCGAATATCTACGGCGGCGATGGAATGGGAGAGACGTTTACGGGGCCGGTCTTTCCGGTACGCGGCAAGCGACGACTGGAGGGCGAATGGTACGAATTTCGAGAAGCGGAGACTCCGAGTCTGCGTCGGGGTAATGCGGGACCGCCCGGCGAAGGCGGTAGTTCCGGAGGTGGGGATGAATTCTCCGGTGGGGGTGGAGGGTTTGAGGGACCCGTACCGGTGGAGGACGTTATGGATACCGTCAAGCTGGGGCTCATGGATATGGACAAGCGACTGGGGTTTGGCAACTATCAACCGGTTACTTCCGGCGAAGACATGAGCACCATCCCGTGGGAAACGTGGATCTATACAAACGTGGGCGGCGGCCTTGAAATCACCTTTACGGACGAATTCGGCGCCGGAACGTACGAATACGCCCCGATGCCGCCCAACCGGGGTGACATTGACCTCGGCCAGACCGCAAAGTTAAGAACCCACTCTCCAAGAGAGATCTACAAGCGAGCGGCACGTGTAACACCCAATTACTATGCGCCGGAAGAGGAGTCGGCGCCCCTCGATTTCCATTATTCACTGGCTGACTTCAGGGGCGAGGATGACCGCAGCCTCCTGGAAATCTACTACGGGGTCCCCATCCTGCCTGCCCACTACGATTCGGAAGAGAACGTCACGCGTCAGGTGCTCACGCACCATGCGGCGCTGATTTCATCCACGCTGGACACGGTCTACCGGCAATCGGATGGATTGACGTACGAGGCGAAAGGAAACCAGGCCGGAGAGGGCATCCAGGTTCCCGGCGTGCTGAAGCTGAACCTGCCGCCCGGCGC
>JAAXHE010000106.1 GCA_012271065.1 Candidatus Latescibacterota bacterium | reverse complement strand
CGCGCAGTCTTAGAAGTCAATAGGTAATAGGGGGGGTCAAGAAATAAATCACATTCCAAATTGCGAATGTTGATGCTTCATAAATCCCTGCGTTATTCTAATGTTCAATAGTCTGTCTTCAGTTGTCCAAGTCCCGTCTCAAGTGTCTCGCTAACGGCTGTATTCCGCGGTGACTTCGTGTTCGATCCCGCCCCTGACGTTGAACCGACCGGCCACCACCATTTCCACGGGCGAACACGCCTGAACCAGGTCATCCAGAATCCGGTTCGTCACCTCTTCGAAAAACGCGCCCGTATCGCGAAACGACCTGAGGTAGTGCTTGAGCGACTTGAGCTCCACGCATTTCGCGCACGGAACGTAACGGACGACGATCGTGGCAAAGTCGGGCTGCCCTGTAAGCGGACACAGCGACGTAAACTCCCGGCACGTAAATTCGATCGTGTACCGCCTTTCCGGGCGCGGATTCTCGAAGACCTCCAGCATTTCGCTCGCCTTATTCCGCAATCCGGCGCTCCTCTCCGGAATCGGCTGCACCGTCGGTTGCCGTATCAACGGTCACCGTCGCCGCAATTCCGCCCCTTACCGTGAACTCGCCGATCACCGTCATTTTCTCCGGGTTACAGGCAGCGACAAGATCATCCAGAATCCGGTTGACGGCCGCCTCGTACGACATCGCCTGATTTCGGAACGACCCCAGATACCGCTTGAGCGACACGGTCTCGATACACGTGCCGCCCGGCACATAGCGAATGGTGACCGTGGCGAAAACCGGTTCACTCGTGACCGGTAGAACGGCCGTGAACTCGGGGAAGACAAACTCAATCGTATACGGCCTGTCCGGCTGAGGGTTTTGTGTCGTCACCAGACCCAATTCAACACTCCATGGCAGCGTTCCGACCCGGCTCGCGTCCGGACATGCGGAGCCGCGCCGGCGCGAACTCAGAACCTGGGTACAGCCACCGGCTTACCCGAGCGCACCGATTCGAACAGCGCCACGCAGATTGCCGCCGTGCGGACGGATTGCTCCAGGTTCACCTGCGGCTCAGTGTCGTTTTCTATCGCCTTTAACAGGTCTTCTATCAGCTTTCGCCGGCTGTCCCCGCCGTCGTCCGCGACCTCAAGCGGCGTCCACTTTCGGTTCTGCAGATCAGAAACCAGGCGGGCGGGTGGCGCCTGGGAGGTCAGGAACGTCTTGCGCGTGCCGTATAACTGCACATTGCGAAAACCGGGCCGGGCCGAACCCATTGTGGTAAACGTCTTGGCGACGCATCCGTTTTCAAAGCGGATGATACCCACCACGCAGTCGGTCACCTCCAGACCGTGCATTCCCGCCGATATGCCGTTTCCGTACGCCGCCACCTCCACCGCCGGCGAATCCACAATCCACTGGATCACATCCACGGGGTGGATGCTGCCGCCCGCCGCCGCATTATAGCGCGAGCCCAGTCCGCCTCGCCATCCCTCGCGGAACAGATCCAGGTGGTTTGATATATAGTCCGCTTCGGCGTAGAACAACTGGCCGAACGCCCGCGCCCCAACCTGGCGTTTCAACTCCTGAAACGTCTCATCGAACCGGATCTGGCAGCCATGCGACACCTTCCGTCCCGTCCGGCGCGACGTCTGCACGATTCTTTCGATATCCTCAAACGTGGTGGACAGCGGCTTCTCGACAAGCACGTGCTTCCCGGATGACAACATCGCAACGGCCGGGTCGGCGTGCAGATGGTCGGGCGTGCAGATCGAGACAACGTCGATGCCGTCCAGATCGGCCAGGGCGCGGTAATCCGTATACCGCCGCCGCACGCCCTCCTCCTCCCCGACCTGTTCCAGCAACTCCGCGTTTACGTCGCAGATCGCCGCTACCGCCGCGCCCGCTTCGCGGTAGGCGGCGATGTGCCCCCTGCCCACGCCCAATCCAATTATGGCCGCATTCAATGCCACCCGTCAGCCCTCCACCTGGAAACTCGTCGCCACTTTTTCGCTCGCGCTCGGGAACTCATCGACAATCTTAAAACAGTTGTCATGCCCGTATGGGGCGCCCATAATGACGAAAATCTACCTCGGCCACGGATTCTTCGTCGTTCCGATTTTCGTTTTTTTGGTGTTATTCGCGTTATTCGTAGTTAGTTTTTCGTCTTTCGTAGTGTCGCTTTTCGCGCATTTCGTAGTTTCGTTTATTCGCGTCTTTTCGTTTTTCGCCGTTTTCAGCTTCGTCCCGGCACAATCGGCACCAGGCTCGCACCCGATGGCCTTGGCCCGGAAGGCCTGATCGGCAGACGATCGTACGAGCGGTACCGGACATCGAGATGCGGTGTCTCGACTCTCTGGTGGCCCCTGTGGCGGGAATCCATCAGCGCATCCAGCGCTCCGCTCACCAGAAGCGTGCGCTCAACCGGATACGGCGGCATGCCGGTGAGGAAGAGTTCGTGTATGTTCCGGCCGAGGTAGCTGAAATGGGCGTGGGGATCCTCCGGCAGAAACACCTCCATCCCCCGTACGCCGCCCTGCGCGCGACCGGCGTATCCGAACCCCTGCGTGTAGCCGTTCAACATCAACGTGGCAGCCTTCAACCCGTCGGCGTATTCCAGCAGAAAGACAGCCGGGTCGGGACAGTGGTCTTCCATTGCACCCGCGGCTTTCGCCTCAATGGGTTCGCGCGCGGCATCGGCCAGCTCGCGGGACCACCGCCCGTCGTCACCCGCCCGCCATACGGCATCTCCTTCCAGGCACTGGACAGCGACGATGCCGGTCTCGCCGCCCCGCCTGCGTTCGGTCATACACTGCAACAGCTCGAGCGCGTGGAACCCGTAGATGTCGAGGCCCGAATACCCGATTGACAACGCTTCCGCAAGCGGCGTATCCAGGTCGTATTCGAGATACGGACGCCTCCACCCCAGCGGCACCGAGGACCCGGCCAGAAAAGGCACGTTCAGCATTCCGGCCCGGTCGTACATCCACTTTGAATTCACCCAGTCGTACGCCAGGTGTTTGTCGTTGAACACGGGCACGGACCGGCCGGAAGTCGCAAGAACCCCGCATACCTGCTCGAAGAAGTACCGGCGCGGATACATATGCTGCTGCTTTTCGTTCCACGCGTAGTCGCCGTGCTCGCCGATGATCAGCACGCCGTCGACCGCCAGTTTCTCTCCGCCCAGCGTCAATGCCTTCGGAATGCTGTTGTAGACCGGCACCCCGTGTTCCTTCGCGAGTTCGAGGCCGACGTCTTTCTCATGAACCTGGTCCATGTACATCGACGCGACCTCCACCTGCGGCGGAATCAACCCGTCGTCCGACGGGAACCCCTTTAGAAACTTCGTAATGATGACGTCGGCGTGGGAACGCGCATAGTACGTCGTCACAATGGCCGCGATCTTCCTCAATTCAGACATTTGCCAAAAGCCTTTCGAAACAACGGGTGAACACGGAGTTTGCCATTGCCTTGACATAGCGGGAAAGGGCAGATCGCCCTGCCGATGGTACGCCCTGCGGGCGAGAAAACACGGGCACGGCGCCCAATTCGCCGGGAAAATATGAAGCCGGCCGGAATCGATGTCAAGGTGAAATGAACTTCCCGGATTCGGGACAATGCCCGGTTTATCCGCCTTGATTTTGAAGGATGGATCTTCTATTTTGGTGTCGCAGGTCAGGATGCCGATTTCCGACTCCACGAGACAACCGATATGGCGTATACCGGTATGAAATCATGGTTGCAGGACGAACTGAAATCCATCCGGAAAAACGGACTCTACAAGACAGAAACGCAAATCGCCACACCACAGAATACGCTGATCAGGACCCCGGATGGTGAATCGATCAACTTCTGCGCCAACAATTACCTGGGGCTGGCCAATCATCCCGAAATCGTGGAAGCCGCAGCGGAAGGACTGGGCGCATACGGATACGGCATGGCATCCGTTCGCTTTATCTGCGGCACTCAGGATTTGCACAAGACCCTGGAACGCCGTATCTCAGGGTTTCTCAATACGGAAGACACCATACTCTACACGTCCTGCTTCGACGCCAATGCCGGACTGTTCGAGACCCTTTTCGGACCTGAAGACGCCGTGATCAGCGACGCGCTCAACCACGCCAGCATTATCGACGGCATCCGGCTGTGCAAGGCGCGGCGCAGTATCTATCCTCACGCGGACATGGCGCACCTCGAAACCCTGCTGAAGAACGCGGCGCACGCCCGTTTCAGGTTGGTCGCCACCGACGGCGTGTTCTCCATGCACGGGGACGTCGCGCCGCTCGAGGAGATCTGCCGACTCGCGGACGCCCACGATGCGCTGGTCATGGTGGACGATTCCCATGCGACCGGTTTCCTGGGCGCCAACGGACGAGGCACGCCGGAATTCTGCGGCGTTGAAGACCGGATCGATATCCTGACCAGCACGCTTGGAAAGGCCCTGGGAGGCGCCTCGGGCGGGTTTACGACGGGACGGGGAGAAATCATCGAGTATCTGCGTCAACGCTCCCGCCCCTACCTTTTTTCCAACACGCTGCCGCCGCCGATCGTCGCGGGCGGACTGAAGGCGCTGGATCTCGTACAGTCGCGGCCGGAATTCCGGCGCAACCTGATGCAAAACACCGCGTACTTCAGGAAGACGATGCGGGAACGCGGTTTCCACATTACAGACGGCGTTCACCCCATCGTCCCGATCATGCTCGGAGATGAACAAAAGACCGTACGCATGGCGCAGGCAATGAACGAACGCGGCATCTTCGTCGTGGGCTTCAGTTATCCCGTAGTGCCCAAAGGCGAAGCCCGCATCCGCGTCCAGCTCTCCGCGGCCCACACCCGAATTCAGCTGGACCGCGCCATCGACACTTTTGCGGACGTCGGAAAGACCCTCGGTGTCGTTGACCCTTAATACCTTCCCGCGATTCCGGAAGAGGAAGCGGTTGCGGCTGCAGCGGCCGCCGCCGGCAACAACGAGAGGACACGCTAATGGATATGCCCCAGCATCAACCCCTTCGTGACCACGTTGCCATCGTGACCGGGGCGGGGCAGGGCATCGGCCGGGCCGTCGCCCGGACCCTGGCGGAACAGGGCGCCCACCTCGTCGTGAACGACCTCGACGAGTCGAACGCCGAGAGCACGGCCGAAGAATTGAGGTCGTCGGTCACCACGGCCTTTCACTTTCAGGCCGATGTCACCGATCCGCCCGGGGTGCAGGCCATGGTCGACTGGACGGCGGACACGTTCGGCGCCGTCCATATTCTGGTCAACAACGCCGGCATCCTCTTTCCAACCAGCGTCATGGATATTGACGAAGAAGAGTGGGATCGAGTGATTGACGTGAATCTCAAGGGTGCCTTTCTCTGCTCAAAGGCTGTCCTTCCACATATGAGGGAAGCCGGTTGGGGCCGAATTGTCAACTTCTCTTCCACCGCCGGCAAGAACATCAGTACCGTGGGCGGCGCGCATTATACCGCAGCAAAGGCCGGGGTGCTGGGATTCACCCGCCACCTTGCCAGAGAGGTCGCGCCCTACAACATCACCGTAAACGCCGTTTGCCCGGGCCTGATCGATACCGAAATGGTACGCGGTACCATCGATGAGGAACGAACACGCGCCTATGCGCGAAGCTTCCCCATACCCCGCCTGGGCAGACCGGAGGAAGTGGCCAACCTGGTGGCATTCCTCGCCTCCGACCAGGCCGCCTACATCACCGGCGCGTCGCTCGACATCAACGGCGGCGATCTGATGATTTAGCGTCAATTCGAGAAAAGACGACCGTAGAATTGGCCACAAAAGGCACAAAGGGTATCGGTACGAAACGGCTTATGTCGTAACGCCTTGATCCTGCAGTTATTTCGTTGTCTCTCGGTTGTACGCCCTTTATAAGCAAGAAATTTCCGTACACGTCCAGTCCCCTCAAGCATCCTGGAGCTTCGACATCAGTTCACCATTGTTCTTCTTTGTATATTCGATATTCAGGTCCCCGAAAAATCGCGAATCAAGGTTAGTGTTTCCGGAGCATTCGCGGAATGCGGATTGAGCGCATAAAGACCTTTCTTGTTCACCCCGGCAGCGCGAAGAACTGGCTTTTTGTCAGACTGGAAACCGACGCGGGTATCCATGGATGGGGCGAGGCCTACACCCAGCACGACAGGGACCGGAGCGTCCAGATTCACGTGGAGGAACTCGGACGCTACCTGACGGGAAGGTCGCCGTTCGATATCAGGCATTTCACGTACGTGGCCTACACGGACTTCGCCGGCAAGCGGGGCGCGATGGATCTCTATGCCGCCATCAGCGCCATCGAACAGGCCATGTGGGATATTGTCGGCAAGTCTCTCAACCAGCCCGTCTACAACCTGCTCGGCGGCGCCTGCAGGACCAGGATCAAGGTCTACGCCAATGGCTGGGGGAGCTGGTACGATCCCGGGAAGGGGCTGGAGGAACTCGCCGAACGGGCGGCCTCGGTGGTGGCGAGGGGGTTCACCGCGCTCAAGTTCGACCCCTTTCCCGGCCCCTGGCGCAGCATCATCGACCGGGCGGACGAACAGACCGCCGTGGATCGGGTCGCGGCCGTGCGCGAGGCCGTGGGCTCCGACGTGGATATCCTGGTCGAGGTGCACCGCAGGCTCTCTCCGGCCCATGCGATCCGCGTTGCCCGCGGCATGGAGCCATACAATCCCTTCTGGTACGAAGAACCGGTTTCGTCCCGAGACCTCGACGGCCTGGTCGAAGCCAGACGAAACATCCGCATCCCGGTTGTCACGGGAGAAGAACTCTATACAAAGGCTGAATTCCGCGAGGTTTTCGAGAAACGTGCCGCCGACATCATCAACCCGGACGTCTGCAACTGCGGTGGCATTCTGGAACTCCGCGAAATCGCGGCGATGGCCGAACCCTGCCACGTCGCGGTCTCGCCGCACAACTACAACAGCACCACCGTGGGGCTGGCCGCCACGATGCAGGCCGCGGCAGGAATGCCCAACTTTCTGATTACCGAGTACTTCGTGAATTTCGAACCTGCGGGCAATGAAATCGCGGTGGATCCGTTCGTCGTAAAAGACGGTTACGTCACGCTGCCCACCGCCCCTGGACTGGGCATCGACCTCGACAAAGGCGCGCTCGCCGATCATCCTTTCCGGTCGTTCCCCAAGAGACATCTGCGGCGCCCGTGCGACGAAGGTCCGTAACCATTGGATATTCACAACTACGTACGCCTTTTTTTGGTCCCGCTCAATTCAACTCGGGTGCCGGGCAAACCTGCCATTTACGCGAAGGAGACAGAAAATGGATCGTGATGACAGGCGAGATAGATTGGACGTGCTGGAAGACAGGCTGCGCTGGCAGAAGCGGGCGATTGCAGGGCTGTTCGTTGCATTTTTGTTCAGTGCAGCGCCGGCTTTGACCCAGGCACCCAAATGGTTTGGCGTGATGCTTCCGTCAAAGCTGACCTCGCTAAGCCTTCGAAACAGTGGTTCCGGTGACGGTGTACGTCTTCAGGGTCTATCTCCAAACCTCGCTGAAATCACGTTCCCGGAGACCGAGTACGATGGACTGAGCAAGATCGCTCCTGAGCAAATCATCGATGCCGGTGACACCCTGCGGGTGGGTACACTTCATATTGTAAATGCAATCGGGGAGGTTGTCGCGGAAATCGGATCGGAGGAGTCGGGAGACGGTTCGCTCAAGATAAGAAACAGCAACGGCACCCTGGTTTCCGTTGTGGGCGTAGATCAAACGGGCCACGGCAGGATGGTGGTTCTCAATGCGGCCAGTCGGCTTGCGGCCGCGATGGGCGCCGATCCGTCGGAACAGGCCAATGGATGGGTCGAGATACATAGCAGTTCAGGATCGGCTGCCGGATTTGGCGTCAATCAGAGTGGCAATGCGGTGATTGCCGCCTTCAACAGTGACGGCAAGCTGGTTTCGGGTATGGGTATCACCAACAATGGTCACGGCTCTCTCACGATCGCGAATGCGGCCGGCGGGGCCGTTAATTTGCTCACCGTCGACGGTACCGGCGACGGCGTAATGATTATGGGCAACCGGAACGGCGATGCGGTTTCGGTGCTGGGTGCAAATGAGAACGGGCACGGGATCATCGGGTTCCTCAATGCGTCCGAGCGCATTGTTGCCGGCATGGGAGCTGATTCGACGGGCGTTGGAGGGCTGGGAATCGAAGGGGGCAGATTCAGTGCGTTTGTCGATGAGAACGGCAATGGAGTCGCGCGTACTCGCGGCGCGGACGAGGAAATCCGCTGGTCCTCTGAAGCGACTCCCGTCGGCGACGGCGGCACGTCGACCGGGCTGATCGGTGATTTCGACGGCGACGGCGACGTGGATTTCGCGGACTTCCTCACCTTCGCGAGGAATTTCGGCAAAAGGAGCGGGTAGCGACCCCTTGTATGAAAAGACCAAATTTAAATAAACCGAAGTCCTCACCGCCGCAAACGCTCGTTTCTGTCGAGTTTTGCGGCCTGTCTTTTGGGAGGGAAGCGATGAATCCACTTGAAGAACGACTGAATCGATTGGAGACACGTGTGACGCGCTATCGCAATTTCAACGTCTTGCTGTGTCTCCTGCTGGTAACCGTTGTCACGGTTGCCGCAAGAGAGGTCGTATCGCCGTTTCAAGCGAAATCAGCGCACGAACCCCTTCCGATGGCAGAAAACAGCGCTGGCGTTCTCGACTCACCGGATCCGCACGGAGATATCGCAACGTATCCGGGCCTGCAGACGGCCGGCAAATTGGCCGCTGAAACGTACGATGTCGTTCGCACAGGCAGATTGGAGATTGTAAATAATGATGGGCAGACCGTTGTTTTGTTGACCGACGGTACAACAGGCGGCGGCCTAATCTTTGTCAATTCCGCGGAAGACAAGAATCTGGTTTATCTGGGGTCCGATTCAGAAGGAGGAGATGGATTAATCAATATCAGAAACAGGCATGAAGAGCGTCTGATCAGTCTATTCGCAGATGAAACTCCCGGAATTCACATCAATAAGACTGGAGATAAAAATCTCGCGTATCTGGGCGCGAGCACTATGGATAATGGAATAATGAGTTTGCGCAATAATTCCGGGAAACGCCTCGTGGCAATGCAGGCAAACGAAAACTCAGGCAATATATGGCTTTTTAATTCCTCAGATAAGCGGATTGCGTATCTGGGGACGGATACAGGCGGAGAAGGGATGTTAGAAATTAACTCCAAAACAGGTACGGAGCTTTTGACGCTGGGTTCAAACACAGCGGACAATGGATTGATCAGGGTAAGCAACAGCTATGGTATTCTCGGTGTCGCGATCGTTGCGGGTAACGAACATGGAATTGTAAGGACAAAAGATGCGCAGGATCGGACGCTTGCGGAACTGACAGCGACGCAGGCCGGCACCGGGCTGGTTCGCACGCTTTCTCCCGACGGTATCACAACCTGGCAAAGCGATTTCGTTCAGGGAAACACGGGGGCCACTTCCTTGAAGGGTGATATGGACAACGACGGTGATATTGATGGGGATGATTTTCTCATTTTCTCTGAAAACTTCGGCAAGAAGAGATGAGCGATGGTATCCTATTCTGAGACTTCGGCTGATGGGATCCTGGTCGATGCGTCAGAAATCCTTAGAAGCTGTGGTACTGAAGAAAGACCCAATTTACCGGACGTCGCGGTGGACCGGCAACGCCTCTTCAACCCAATTGCGACTGAACCCTGCAACGTTGGCATTCCGCCCACATGTGCGGGCAAGATGCCCGCGCTCCCAGCGACACGCCATATTACATCTCCGCCCCGCGTCTTTGACGGATTACGTTCAACTATCGTTGTGGTCTTGATACTTTTTCTAAGTGGCGCAGCTTCAGGCACGACCTCCATCAAATATGAGAAGGAAGATCACCCGCCGAAGCTGGAGGGTGTGCTGGCACGGGTCCAAAAGAACTGGGCGGCGCAAAAGAAAGCTTTAGCCAAGGCAACGGTAAGACAATACGGCTCGGCAGTTATCGACGGCGAAAATATCACGGTCGTATTGGAGCCACGCCCTGGAAGGCTTTCGGAGAGTATTGATTTTGAGGCGTTGTCCAAGCTGGGTGTCAGGATTGTTGCCCAATCGCGGCATCTGGTTGAGGTATCGGCGCCGATTGCCCAGCTTGAAAGGGTGGCAGAAGTGGACGGCGTACAGTTCGTGCGATTGCCCATAGAGCCGAAAACCCATGCCGTTGTGAGTGAAGGCGTAGAGCGCATCAGGGTGCAAGCATACGCAAGTAAGGGGTACACCGGCCGCGGCATCAGGATCGGGATCATTGATCTCGGTTTTGTCGGGGTCCCGCCACTGCAAAATCAGGGCGAATTGCCCGAGCTGTCTAATCGGGATTTTACAGGACAGGGAATTTTCACCGAAACAGAGCACGGATCAGCCTGTGCTGAAATCGTCCACGATATCGCTCCGGATGCTGAAATCTATCTTTACAAGGTCGGAAATCTGGTCAGTTTGGAGAACGCGAAGGATGCGGCAATTCAGGACGGCATGGATATTGTCACTGTATCCCTGGGATGGGATTTCGGCAGAGGTTTTGGCGATGGAACGGGTATTGCGTGTGAAATTGTAGATGATGCCTTTCAGAATAACGTTCTGTGGGTGAATGCGGCGGGAAATGAGGCCAGGAGCAAGATCTCCGCACAGTTACGCGACCCGGATGACGATGGGTTTCATAACTTCGAAGGTGAAAATGAAATCGTTAACCTGAAAAATGTCCGGACAGGAGATAAAGTAAAAGCCGTCTTGACATGGAACGAATGGCCTTTGACGTCCCACGACTACGATCTCTTGCTTATAAGAATAGGGACGGATGAAAGTAGCGAGATTGTGGCGCGTGCAGACACCAAACAACGACAGTCACCACCCATCGAGTTTCTTGCGTTTGACATCCGAGAATCAGGTACCTATGGTTTGGCGGTTTGGAGGGCGTCGGACGCCAAAGTCACTCTTTTCAAACTGTATAGCCCATCTCACGAACTCGATGGTCCGGTATCCATCGCGGGTTCATTGACTTCACCGGCAGACGCGCGTGGCGCGCTGACCGTGGGGGCATTGCATCATTGGGAATGGACAACAGGACCAATTGCGGATTACAGTTCCCAGGGTCCAACGTTTGACGGACGAATCAAACCTGATCTGGTTGCGCCTTCCGGTGTACTCACCGTAAGCTATGGAGTCATTGGGTACTTCGGGACGTCTGCTGCGACGCCCCACGTCGCCGGGGCGGCGGCCCTGTTGAAATCCGCTGATCCCGTCCATTACAATGCGCGGAACCTATATGACGCGCTGGTGGGATCCACGGTCGACATGGGTAAGGCCGGGCGTGATAATGCGTATGGCTATGGGAGGCTGGAATTGTCGGTGCTTCCCCCCGTTGGCAGACCCGACATGCGACTTTCGCGCAGTGCTATTGATTTTGGCGCGGTCCTGTTGGGATCATCACAGACCCGAAACCTGGGACTTGTCAACTCTGGTCAGGCGTCTCTTGTAATCACAAATATCCTGTTGCCGTCGAGTGATTACCGCCTCTCGCAGTCGGCCTTTACCGTTGCGCCAGGGCGCAGCGATCGGATTGCAGTCACTTTTTCGCCTCAAAGCGAGGGTGATAAGTCTGGCAGCATGACCATTTTGAGCAACTTACCGCCGACCATCGTAACGCTGCAAGCGCGAGGCGTCCGGCAACCCGTTGTTCCGATTCCTGTTATATCGATTGATTCTTCCAGGCGGGATTTCGGCGGAGTCGAAGTTGGAAATACAAAGTCCATAACAGTGGTGGTTACGAATTCCGGAGATGCGTCGCTGACAATTACAGATATTACCTCCAGCAATGAACAGGTGAGTGTTTCGCCCAGGCAGCTGACGATTCCAGCAAAGCAAAACGGGTATTTCACGCTTCGTTTTCAGCCAGACAGAACGGGTGATCTGTCAGCACGCGTGACCATTTACAGCAACGATTCCAAAACGCCGGTTAGCGGTTTTCCAATCGTGGGAAAGGGGCTTCGGTCCCAGGCCCCGTCCTTTACGTTGTCTCTCGTCGTCGATACGCCAAAAGACCAGGATGTGTATATTCTGCCTTCAGACGGTATCATTGCCGTCGAAATTCACGGACACAAGGTTAAGGATGCAATAGGATTTCGCGCATTGTTTGACTCTGATACGCAATCCTTCGCTTACTCCGGTTTCGATATTGGTGACGGCATTCCCAACGGACACTCACCGGGGCCCTACTATCCCTCCGGTCCCGGTTCCGTTGAAGTGATGGCAGCGTCGTTTGGCGGAAGAATCGCTGAGCCGTCCGCAAAACTCGGCACGGTACGTTTTAGCATAGCCGATACTTTTCGGACAGGTCAGATGCGGCTGCGATATGCCCGTATCCGACGATCCGGAAAATTCGAAGTCTTCGCCGATCCTGTGGTCTTGAAGTTTTCGAAACAGGGCGGCCTGACGGCAGACTTCGATGGAGACGGTACTGTCGGGTTTAACGACTTCCTGCAGTTTGCCCAACAATTCGGGTTGAGCCAGGATGACGCGGGTTTCAAAGCGCTGTATGACCTGGATGGGGATAGCAGCGTCGGTTTCAGCGATTTCGTGATCTTTGCCGGCGCCTTCGGCGCGAAGTCTTGATAGAATGACCAGCCGGTAGCCTCGCTGGAGGAGGAGGATCCAATGCGTAAACGCATCTCAGCGTCTACCCTCATTGCCCTGTGTGCCCAATTTCCGTATATTGATTTAATCTGCAACGAATACAGATGAGTTATTTTCCCGACCCGCTGATTGACGGATAAAACAGCCATTGAGAAAACCCTGTGACCACCACGATTCATACGATAGAAGATCTCAGTCGCATTCGGGGCGATTATTCTGAGTGGCCTGATGTGCCGCGTGCTATGAACTCGCACTCAAGAAGGTAGATTAGAGAAAGGTTGTGACGTGAAAAACCAAGAAATTACAATTTGCGTAACGCCGGAGGCTGCTCGTGTTTATCAGTCCGCATCAGCACAAGATCGGCGAAAATTAGATGTTTTGTTAAGTCTGCAATTGAGTGGTTTGCGAAAATCGGCACGTCCGATTGAAGAAATTATGCGCGAAGCCAGTGAAGAAGCGCGAAAAAATGGTTTGACGCCTGAAATATTGAAAGAACTGCGCCACCTCATGTATTCCTGCTGACGCTCGGTCCCAATGCTTAGGCTCGGGTAAGCCGTCAGGCAATTGCGCCCGCCGATAGACGTCAGTTGAATCGTCCATGTCCCAGCGATCCGAAGGACCCTCCGAAACGCCTTCCAATCTGCACGGCGCACTGGCGCCGCTGAACATACCGGACTATCGCCGGCTGCTGGCCAGCAACGCCCTCTGGTGGCAGTTCATGTGGATGGAAATCATCGTCGCCGGCTGGCTGGTGCTGGAGCTGACCAACTCGGCCTGGCAGGTGTCGCTGATCGGCTTCTACCGCATGGCGCCGCTGCTCCTGGTCGGCTTTGTGTCCGGACCCCTCACCGACCGGTTCGGCCGCCGGAAGATCATCATCTTCTCCCAGATCGTCAACCTCGTCGTATCCCTCCTCATCGCCCTGATCATCCTCACCGACAGGCTGGCCGTGTGGCATCTGGCCGCGGGCGCGCTGGTTCTGGGTACCACCTGGGCGGTGGACTGGACAGCCCGAAGGTCGTTGCTTCCCGACCTGGTCGGCAGAGCGCGAACCATGGACGCCATGCTCCTCGAGGGAATCTCCCAGAACGTCACCCGGGTTGCCGGACCCTTTTCCAGCGGCGCACTTTACGCGACTCTGGAACCGCTTGGGTGCTACCTGATTCTAACCGGGATCGCCCTGGTTTCTCTACTCATCCTTGTACGGCTCTCCAGACAACCCGCCCTCGAAAGAACCCCGACGGACGCTTCCCACTGGACCCGGACGGTGGAAGGGCTGCGCTATATCCGACGCAACCCCACGATTCTGGGCGTTACGCTCATTACCGTTGCCATGAACTTTCTGGTCTTTCCCTACCAGACCCTGTTACCGGTGTTTGCGAGAGACATCCTGAATCAGGGCCCTGTCGGCTTCGGTGTGCTCGCCTCCGCCAACGGTGTCGGCGCGTTCGTCGGCCTCTGGTTTGTGAGCAGGCTCAGGCGTAATCTCAGCACCAGCTGGCTCTATGCGGGCGGCTCGTTCCTGATGGCCGCCGCTGTGGCTGTATTCTCGATGTCAACCGACTTCTATCTCTCGCTGGGCCTTCTCGTCCTTTCGGGCATCGGCCACGCGGCATTCGGCCTCCTCCAGAGCACCATCGTCCTGCTGTCGGCGAGAGACGACATGCGGAGCCGCGCCATGGGCGGCATTGTACTCGCCATCGGCACGGGTCCCCCGGGTCGCCTGAGCGCCGGCGCGGTGGCCGAACGCCTTGGCGCGCCCTTCGCCGTTGGCCTCACGTGCGCAATCGCGGCCCTGGTCGTCGTTGCGGTCACGGTGGCCATGTCGGGGTTCCGGAACGCATCGGCCGCACGGGAAGCCAGGGCATAAGAAAACCGCCCTGTAGAGGCGGTTTCTCCATCATCCATATTAATTTCAGTAACTTAAAAGGGAATTAGCACAAATTTACATCGCCAGTATCCGCTCGACCTCATCCTTGAGCGATTCATCCAGCCTGGGGCCGTACTGCGCAACCACGCGCATCGACGCGTAGTTCGCCAGCCTTGCCGAGTGTACCGCGTCGAATCCGTGAGTAATCCCGAACAGATAGGCCCCGGCAAACATATCTCCCGCGCCATTGGTATCGACCGCATCAACGCTGAATCCCTGCGAACGGAACCGTTCGACTCCGTCCCATACAATGGCGCCATTGGCCTCACACGTGACCGCGTATGCGCCCACCATCGTCTCCAGTGCAAAGCAAGCCCCGTTCGTCTCGCCCGTTTCGGTAAAAGCCCGCGCTTCGTCCTCGTTACAAAACAGCAGATCCACCCCGCGGGTTACGAGCGCCCGCATCCGGTCTCCGAACGCGGCAACGATGGTAGGATCGCTCAGCGACAACGACACCCGGGATCCCGCAGCACGTGCTTCGGCCTGGGCGGCCAGCGCCCCTTCGAACCCGCTGTCGGACGCCACGAGATACCCTTCAATGTACAGATAGTCGCTGCTTTGTATCACATCGGGCTCGAGCTGTTCCGGGCCGAACGTTCCGGTGATGCCCAGGTACGTATTCATCGTGCGATCGGCGTCGTCCGTGATCATAACGAGGCATTTCCCCGTGATGCCTTCACCCTGAAACCGGTTGGAAGCCACGCCGGCCGCCGCCAGGTCCTGGAGATAGAAGTCCCCGTATGCGTCCTTCGCCACCTTGCAGGCGTAGTGGGCCCTTCCACCCAGATTCGCCACGGCGATCATGGTATTCGCAGCGGACCCGCCGGACGAGCGTTTCAATACGTCATCGCCCAGGTGTTCGAGGAGTTCGTGATGCCGGGCCTCATCTATCAACGTCATCACGCCCTTTTCGATTCCGGCCCTGGCGAGAAAGTCGGGCGTTACCCGATATTGAATATCCACCAGCGCGTTGCCGATGCCGTACACACTAAACGCCCTGGCCATAAGCGCTCCTTGCATAATCGGTCTGATTCCTTATCATATTGGCATTCCCGGTCTGCACGATTTCGACGGATCGCGGTCGCGGATCGGCACGTACCGTTGACACTCGCCAGCAGTGACCCATATCACACGGCATCTCTCGACACAGGTAGGGGCAGGTTTCAAACCTGCCCCTGCAAGCGGGGTCATTTTCGTGACCAAAATACAATGACTTTGATAAGAAAACTACCATTTTGAGGAGTCAAAATTGAGCAAGACCATTACCTGCAACGTTCGTGAACTGACCGTCCTCATCGACGTAGAAGGTGACAACGAGGGCTCGCGCAACCACGAACTCTGGCGGGCGAACACCTTCAATGAGAAAGAACCCGACACCCTGGACTGGATCGACACGTGGTTCCGACCCGGCGAGACGATTTACGACGTCGGCGCGAATATTGGCCAATACACCCTGTACGCGGCGCGAAGGCTGGACGAACGCGCCCGGATCCTGGCATTTGAACCCGAAGCCCTGAACTACGCCAAACTGAACCGGAACATCCTGCTCAACGGCCTTGGGGAGGTTGTCACGGCCTATCCGTTCGCCATTTCGAACCGTACGTCCGTTCAGCACTTCTACTCCAAAACCTTTGCCCCGGGCGCCGCGCTCCATGCGCTGGGCGAACCCGTAACGCAGGGCGCCGTGCCCTTCGCGCCGCAGAACCGCCAGGGAACGCTGGGTGTGTCACTGGACGATCTCACCGGCCGATTCGGCCTTCCGTTTCCCGATCACGTGAAAATCGACGTCGACGGCATCGAGGACAGGATTGTCGCCGGCGCGTCGCGAACGCTTGAGGATACCAGGCTAAAAACCGTGCTCATCGAAGTCTACATGTTTGAAGACATGGCTCGCAAGATCGAAACGGCGTTCTCCGAACGGGGTTTCGCCCTGGCCAACGTCAGCCCGGTCGACTACTCGGAGGGCATCGTTCAGAACCTGATCTTCCGTCGCGAAAATCTGATCTGAGAAGACCCCCCATGGCCATATTTGAAAATGACGTGCTGGAACGCCGGCGGCAGCGGGCGGCCGACGCCTTTGGTGACGACCCGCCCATTGTGCTCTTCGGCGCCGGGAAGCCCGTTCAGATTCCCGGCGGACAGGACCAGACCTATCCGTTTATTCCCTACCCGGAATACTACTGGCTCACGGGTTCGAGACGCTGGGGTGGCGTTCTGGCCTACGATCCGCAGGATGGCTGGAGACACTTCGTGCGGCCGGTTTCTCAGAACGAAAGGCTGTGGGAAGGCGGCGGTGAGGACGTCGAAGGCGACGACGTCGCCGGACTTCAGGGCTGGCTGGATCAACGTGCAGGCCACCCCGTCGCGGTCATCGGCGACGACGTGGATAACGTGAAAACCGACCTTCAACGGGCAGCGGCGCTTCAGGTATCCATCGATGGCGTCCGCCGCCGGAAAGACGCCGCCGAGGTCGCACTGATCGAGCGGGCGGCCGCGGCAACCGCAGCCGGCCATGCGAAAGCCCGCGAGACCATCCGGCCGGGTGTCAGCGAACGCCGCATCCGCGTAGAACTGGAATCGGAGATGTTCCGGCAAGGCGCCGACGAAGTCGCCTTCGACACGATCGTCGGCGCCGGAACTCACGCGGCCGTGCTCCACTTCGAACCAGGCCCCAGGATAGTGGAACCCGACGACCTGGTCCTCATCGACGCCGGCGCGTCCATCGCAGGCTATGCGGCCGACGTCACCCGCACCTATCCGGCTGCAGACTGCTTCACGCCGAGGCAGCAGGCCATCTACGACCTCGTCCTCGCCGCTCAGCTGGAAGCCATATCCACGTGCCGCAAAGACGTCGAATGGCACGACGTTCACCGTGCCGCGGCCGCCGTAATCGCCCTGGGGCTTTGTGACCTGGGCATCCTGAGAGGCGAACCGGACCTCATCCTCGAAAGCGGCGCGATTTCTCTCTTCCTGCCGCACGGCGTCGGCCATACGGTCGGCCTTGGCGTTCGGGACGTGGGCGGCCTCGCGGCCGGGCGCGAAGTCAGCGTCCATTGCGGCATCCGGATGCGCGTGGACCTTCCACTCGAGGAAGACTTCCTGATGACCGTCGAGCCCGGTGTGTACTTCGTTCCCGCATTGCTCGACGACCCCGAACGGCGCGAACGATTCGCCGATATGGTCAACTGGGACGCTCTGGCGTCCTGGCGGCCCGTGGGCGGCGTCCGCATCGAGGACAACGTGCTCATCACCGCCGGAGATCCACGAATCCTGACGGCCGAAATCCCCAAGTGAACTCTGCGGTTATCGGCGGAGGGCCGGGCCGAAGCGCGGTACATCGACACAGCAGCCCGTATGAGGGTCGTGAATATTCATGTCTGATACATCCCCTGCCTCGTCGCGCGCGCCCGGACCCCGCGGGCTTCCCCTTCTGGGCTGCGTCCTTCCGTTCCGCAAGGATCCAATCGGATATCTGATGGATGCCTGGACCCGGTACGGCGACGTGGTCAGACTGGAAATCAGGGGGAAGACGGTGCACCTGGTTACCCGCCCGGAGCACATCGAACACGTTCTCGTGCGCAGGAGGAAAACCTATTTCAAAGGCTACGGGTACGACGACCAGAAGCTGCTGCTGGGCAAGGGGCTGATAACGAGCGAGGGTGAACTCTGGGAGCGCCAGCACCGGATCATGCAACCGTTCTTCACGCCCAGGGGAACAATGCGTTTCATGGAGGTAATGGTAAGCGCAATCAGCGAGATGCTTACGCGATGGGAGCCCCTCGCGGATGGCGAACGCGTGATTCAGGTCGACGAAGAGATGGCGCGCCTCACGGGAAACATCATCGTTCGAATTCTCTTCAGCAGGGACTTGAACGACGAGACGGGTCGGATCGACAAGGCATTTCAGTACTGCGTCGGGTTCATCGACCGGCGTTCCCCAGATCTGATCGCGCTGCCCATGTTCGTCCCCTCGTCCGCGAACCGGCGATTCAAAAAATCCCTCAGCGAATTCCACCGGTATATCGACGAACGCATCGACGAGCGGGGCGACCTTACCGGGGAAGAGGACCAGCTCTCGGTACTCATGCACGCCCGGGACGAAGAAACGGGTGTGCGTATGGACCGGCGGCAGCTGCGGGACGAACTGGTCACGCTGTTCGTTGCGGGATATCAGACAACGATGCATGCGCTGACGTGGACGTGGTACCTGCTGGATCGACATCCACAGGTTGCAGGAAGGCTGTGGGAGAAACAGCGTTCAATCCTGAACGGGCGTCTGCCCGGCCTCGAGTCCGTCCACGAACTGAGCTACGCCCGAATGGTATTCCAGGAAGCGATGCGCCTCTACCCGCCGATCAAGGTGATCGTCCGGGAGGCTGCGGGCGACGACGAGATTGACGGGTACCGCATCCCCGTGGGCTCACTGGTGCTGGTGAGTCCCTATATCACGCAACGCCATCCTACCCTGTGGGAAAATCCGGAAACATTCGACCCGGAACGATTCACCCCGGAGCAGGCGGAACGACGCTCCCGCTACGCCTACCTTCCCTTCAGCGCCGGACCCCGGATCTGCCTGGGCGGAAACTTCGCGATGCTGGAAGCCGTGCTGGTGCTGGCGATGGTGGTCCGGCAGTACCGGCTTCAGCTTGTGCGCGGGCATCCCGTTACGCCGTCGATGGACGTGAAGACGTGGCCGCTGTACGGCATGCCGATGACGGTCCACCGGCGCGAGTAGAAATCATTCCGATCTTGATTCCTCGACGGGACTAACCTACCTCCACCGTCTCGATCGTATTCAGAATCGCGTCGGCGTCCTCGTCGGCGGGTTCGTCGCTGAGAATCCGCCATTTGTACTGGATATCCCGCTTCCCCGCACCCGCCGCGCGCAACACCTCGGCTTCGGCCCAGCCCGGACGCATCAGATGGAGGCACGGCGGCGCCAGCCTTCGGGAACCGCGTTTCTCTGCGTATTCCACGTTGACCCCCGCCAGCGCATGGTCCAGGTGGGGAATCACCTCGTGTAACAGGAAATCCCGCCAGAACTCTCCCTTTAGCTCCGCGTAAATCTCGTACCTGCGGGCCTCCACCCTCGCCACAACCCGGAACTGCTCGACCACGGAGACGTCAAATCGCCGGCGAACCTCTTCGAGCGCCAGCAGGAGATGGTTCACGTGCATTTTCTCGCCCGTGATGCTCGTCATGTCGCGACCCTTGCGGATGAAGGCCAGCAGCGGGGCATTCCGGTAGAAACCAGTCACCTGAACGATGTCGTGAATATCGTAACGGTAAAGCCCCCCGGGGGTGGTCAGCAGCACCGCATAGTTCACGCCCGACTCCAGTTCGTGACTGGACAACACCGGTGGATCGGCGTCATCCAGCGAAGTCTCGGGGATGAACTCGTAATAGTTACCGTTCAGCGAGAGAATGCCCGAAGCAGTATTGTCCTGGTTCGGCAGGGTGAAATGTCCTTCGCTGGCCAGAAAGCCCAGGTCGCGCATCATGTTTCCGTACGACCCCTCCACAAACGAAACCCGGTCGAGATGGGCGGCCACGTGACGCCCGGCGGCCGAGAGGATGGCGGATTCTCCCACCTGGCAGCCGAGCTGCAACTGCAGCCCTGCACGATCGGCCATCCGGGCGATCTCCAGCGTGCGGGCCAGACCGCCGCACTTGGAGACGCGGAGATTGAAGAAATCGCATGCGCCTGCCTGAATCAGCGCCTCCGCGTCAGCCAGGGTGACAAGGGATTCGTCGGCCATGATCGGTATTGGCGACCGGGACCGCACATTCGCCAGCACCTCCGGATCGCCCCGGGGGATGGGCTGCTCGGCGCACGCGATGTCAAGGGGCGCAAGAGCCTCGAGGGTTTCGACAGCCGCATCGGGGGTGAAGGCGCAGTTCGCGTCGACCGGAAGGGAGACGGAGGGTCCGACGGCCTTGCGAACGGCTGCGACGCGGTCTCGCGCGTCGTCCCCGTCGATCTTGATCTTGATGTTCTTAAGTCCGTATGCCACACAGACCCGCGCATGGCGGGCCAGAGACAATTCGCGATGCGATCGACACAGGTCTCGACCGTTTCGCCCGTCACGTACGGACGCGGCACCCCTTCTCCGTAGCCCACCGTGCCGTCTTCGGCAGTCAGGCGCACGACGACCGAGTCCGAGCGGGACCGCACCGAAGCGCTGTGACCGAAGGCCTCGACGAATGCAATCCTGAGAGAGAAGCACGTTGCGCCGATGATCTTCATCACGATCCTCAGAGCGGGGCCAGGCCGCAGCGTCCCGGCCGCAGGCGCATCACAGACCGCATGCCACGGAGTTCCCTGATAGACGAAATCGTGAGATCGGGAACTTCGGCGGCGCGCCGCGGCGCCTGAAACCGTGAAAAACCCTGCAATACACGCATGGTCAAACAGCCGTGAGATCTGGCAGGGCCGATATCGTTATCGAGCCGGTCGCCAACCATCAATACGGCCTCGGGTGCGCACTCCGTCTGCGATAAAGCGGCGTCGAATATCCTCGAATCGGGCTTGGATAGGCCGAGTTCAGCGGATGCCAGAACAACAGAAAACCGGTCCCTGATTCCCCAATCCGAAAGCCGCTTCTCCGTCCCTCCGGACTGGTTGGCGATGATGCCGAGCCTGAATTTCCGCGAAAGCGTCTCGAGCATCCCAGGCACACCGGGGTACAATGCTTCCAGTTCTTTTACATAGCGAACAGCGCTTTCAACCGTGCGCCGCTGTTCCTCCGTCAGATCGAGCCGCGCCAGCATGGCGCGAAACGGGCTTGGCGCGAATTCCGTCGCCGCCTGCTCGCACAATTCCATGAGTTCGTCGACGGAATGGCGAATCCCGAACCCCTCCATTTGCTCGCACACGCCCCTAAGACGCGCCCGGTGCGCCCGGGTTTCGTCAACCAGCGTCCAGCCCAGGTCCAGAAAAATCCATTCGATGTTGGTCATGGGGTGTAACAGAATATCAACGCGTCTTTGGAGGGGAAATCCGCCTGCTATTGTTGTGGACCTACCCACAGTCCATCTTCGTTGAACCACTTCGATCCGACACGATCGATCGCATTCCATAGTGCATCAAGGGCGGGGCGCACCGCGCGATGATGGTCTTCTTTGGTACCATAATCCTCAAGCCAACATTCGGGTAGACGAAGAGTATCTTTTGGCAATCTTTGAATGGTGCGATAGATGCCCTCGTCGACACAATAGATTGAATCCTTAACGGACTCGAGCGTTGTCATGATGAAGAGAGGAGGTGGGACGCCAACAGCCCGAAGCCCATTAAGATACCGTGACAGCACCTCGAATACTTCTCGTTCCAATTTCGAACCCGGGATACATCTGCTTCCATGAGAGTCAGAGATAACAATCTCGGTTTCAACTGCCTCTAATGCTCCATTTCTAAACACCTGCGTGTATCCCCTATCGTCGCCACTGTGGTTGATAAATCCTTCGAAGTTGAATGCTGGTGTCCGTCCCATGATACCAATGGGCGGGAAGGAGTCCTGCTGTTCGAAGATTTCTTCTACATCAAGATGGATCATCCCTGAGAAAGCCGCGACGGGAACAATATGAAGAATAAAACGACCATTCTCGCGGAGTGGGCGGGATGCTTGTCCCTGAGAAATCAGCGCAAGTCTTTCGTCTCTAAATGCGCGTACATCTTTCAATGCCGACGCCGATTGGGTAAACAATGTTCGCAGTTCCTCAATGCCTGGTTCGTGAACTCCTGCCGAATTACGTACGTAAAAACGGTTTGAACCTTGGGCGATCACACGATGAGGCGGATTAAAGCTACGAGGGATTCGCATTGCAATCACATTCACGCCGTTTAGTAAGCGGATAGCCTTCGTCTGGATACCGGAAATTGGCAGGTCCAATCCGCTACGGACGATCTGCTCAATTCGCTGGATCTCGGCATCCGGATCTACTTCTGAGACACCTACGATCTCGGTTGCAATTCCACTCTTCTCCTTTACTCCAATAACCAGATGGCCGCCACGTGTATTCGCGAATGCGGATACATCCTTAAGAAGCTCTCGTTTGTCCGCGTGGGCCGTCCCATATCGCTGTTCCTTGAAGTCAAGCCGAAGTCCTTCGGGGACTTGGGCTTCAACAAGCTCCTGTAGGTCATGCTCAGTGACAGCCTCGAAATCCGATTTTTCGATTGACACAACAGGCCTCGGAGTAAAAAATCGCGATTGATTGGCTTTAGTAGCTCAGATGAACGGACGTTTCGGCACTCGCCAAGTGGCGTTCGATCACACCTGTGACACAACCCGAATCCAAGGCTCGTAATTCGCTGAATAAATCCGCCCAAGCCTATATCGTTACACCAAACCCAGTTTACACCAAATCAGGCTCGGAGGGAAGGTCGTCCCACGCTGTATTCACGAGTAGGGTCCATGTAAAAACCGAGGTAATTCACCTACATAATAAAGCCAAGCCCGCCTGACGGGCGGGCTTTGAGTTATCTCTGACGAGCAAGTAGATTCGACGATCATGCCAAATGCAACGAATCGCGGCCAAATCAAGCGACTGTATCTCCTCAGTGTTGACCTTCCGCGACACTAACCTGGATTGCCTGTTCACATGAAATAGCAGGACATCTCTGGCTAGTTTTGACGATCTTCAGTGCTCTGATTCAACCACTCAGGCCAATGGTCGACTCAGATTACGAACAAGAATACGTCTATAAGTTTCGTATTCTTATCGGTTACAGATCGGAGAAATGACTACGTAACCAGATCAAACGGCAAATCTGCAATATCCCTCAGACGATTTCCAACAATCATCGTATTCAAGGAATCTTCGACGGCTTCGTTTCCAATTTCCTTGGCGACCTGCACAAGTTCGTGAAGGGAGAAATGATATACACAGTCAATATCGCCGGTTCCCAATGCAAGAGATGCAATCCGCGTAGGCATCGGTTCGGCCGTCACCACGGCGATATGGGGGGTGTGTCCTTTTCGGTTACGTATCAGGTTCAGGCCTTCGGTTCGTGCATTCTGTGACCGATCACTGCGTATTGTCAATTTACACGATATGCTGGCATGCAGAATTCGTACAGCTTCCTTCTGATGAGTACTACGTAACGGCGTAAAGTAAGGATACCCAGTTTCATGCACGATAACCGCGTGCCTGTTAATCGCCTCGTCTGAGACAGATGTGCGTGCAACGATGACATCCGGCTTGACCACATAGTCACCCAATGCCGTATGCGCATCCTTATTGGTTTGGATCAATTCGTTAAGTGTGGCTAAATGCTGATACTGCACGAATTCCGAAATATCGCTGTCGACAGAATAGATCCAGTTGCCTGGCCGAAGATGCACAAGGACATCCATGGCCGATTGGATATAATCCCTAACCGCTGTTTCAAACCTCTTGCCTGCGGTTTGAGCCCTAATCGCCTCGCAGCTAATCGGGTAGTCTAATGCATCCACGATCCCACACGCCAAGGACCGACTGAGATTACTACTCGTGTCAGCGATACTGGGAGTCGAACCGGATTTCAAAAATATCGCTTCTAAACAGACTGAGCGATGGAAATCTTCTCTCAGTTTTTCTATTTCGGCCATCAGAGTTCACTCATATGTGGTTTGAGGAAACCAATAACATATTCCTGATGCATGCGCTGCTGGATTTGAGAGTTCTTGTCGAGTGTAGTACTGGCCGGGAGCATGCGTCGGTTCCTGTCCAGGTTTCTCACCCCGATAGCTGGAACGTCAAATCCAATTGAGCGCCCGATTTCGGCAAGGCAGTTGCCTGTTTCTGTGTCACGGCCGCGCATTACCGAGCTTCCAACGACGACGATAGCGGTTTTCCCGGGCTTGAGGACTCGGAACATTTCACGTAGGACTTTGGTCATTTCCGAGTAATACCGGTGCAGCACTTTCCCTTTCTTCATATCAATTTCACCCAATTCCTTTACAACTCCAACTGTCTCGGGAGGCAGGGTTTCCATTACCAAGCCTGACGTCGATTCACCACCTATAGTTCGCCTTCGCGTGTGGCCAAGATCCTTCAATGAGTAGCCCAACCACACCAGCGAGAATTTGTGTGCTCGTATATAATCTATCGCATTGGATGCATACGGTGGCGACGTGACAATCAGATCGACGCAGTTGTCGTTTAAAGGTAGTCTCTGCGCATCGCCGTGCTCGATGACGGGCTTTAGATGATGTGGATCCGTATCGGGAACATGAGCGAGATTTCTTTGAAACCGATGATGATACTCTTCAAATGGCGACCGTAGCTGCTTTGAGATGAAGCGGAGGCGTTTGCGTTGCTGATCCAGATGCTCTTTTCCCCAGAGGAGTTGTCCTTCTTTATCGTATACTACCTTTGCCCTATGCGGACGAGTATGTGCCAAATCCAAGGCAAGTGAAACTCCGCCTGACTTTGTAATGATTATCGCAGAAAATACAACCTCGAAAAACGCCACGAGGGCATCAACGGAATTGATTGAAAGGTCGCAAATGGACGGAATCCGGCGAATCTCACTAACCAGTGCGCACAGGTCGTCTTGGGTGTCGTTGTCAAACCAATAGTCGAGAAACTTGGACGTATTGGTTTCCAAGTCTCGGTGAAATTCCTCTCTCAATCGCTGTCGTTTATCTTGGGTCAACAGACGTACATTCTTGAGGATTGATTCACCAGTTTCGCAAAGTTTCCCTGTATCGATTGGTGTCGTCTTCGCCTTTGTAATGCGAACCGCCAATGGGTCCGTGTCGAAACCCATGGCCTTTCGTTTTACCGCTTGTGCTTCGACAAGTGTCGTACCGGATCCCATCATCGGATCGAGCACGGCATCGCCAGGTTGCGTTAACGCAGTGATAAATTTCCTTGGTAACTGGGGCGGGAATTTAGCTGGAAATGCGTGGAATTGATGGGACGCAAAGCTGCTGTTGGCTGAATGGAAGTCAAGATCGTCAGACAGCAGCGCGGCGATTTTTTCGTACGTTGTTTCAGATCCGACCGGCGCTTTTTCTTCAAAAATGGAAAGTTGCGAGTGTTCCATAACTAAGAAATCTCGTAGATTCGCAGATGTCAAATGAAATCAGGAACCGTAGGGAGCGATTAGGTGGCGCCGTAGGGTACAGTGTCCGCAGCCTTCGTCAACTGGCGCTTTTTCTGATTGGTACAGAATCAATGATTGGTTGAAATCAGCGCGAGTACATGCCCAATCTGAATATAGTGAAACTTTGTTCACCTTGCAAGTTGAATCGATACGTGAATGCGGATCTCCAATTTATGTTTGACAATCAACCAAGATAGTACAACCGACTGAAATCCAGGTCGCAGATTAACCGTATGCGACAATTCCTGAGTATCATACGAATCCCAAGGAGCCTTCTGACGGAATTGTCACTCCGATTGCGTTCTCCGATTCCGTCCTGCAGTTGACAGCTTCGTACGATTGCAATATACTGTTGCGTTTCCGTTTCTCAAGCCATATTCAGGAGCGTGTTATGGTATGGATTTTCGTTTTTTTTGGCCTGTTTTCGCCGGTCGATGGGAAGCAGAGATTACATCCCAGACATGAGGCGACGGTGGTTTCCGTGTACGATGGCGATACGATGACCGTTGACGTGGAGTTATGGCCGGGTTTGACCTGGCGCGGAAAGGTGCGCGTGCGGGGCGTGGATACGCCGGAGATCCAGACGAAAAGCCAATCCGAAAAAAGACGCGCACTGCTGGCACGCGACTTCGTCCGGGAACGGATCGGGAAAACCGTATACCTGGAGAATGTGAAGCAGGGTAACTTCGGCGGACGGGTCGTGGCCACGGTCAGGCTGCGGGACGGGTCCAACCTCGCAAAGGTCCTGATCCGGGAGGGACACGGGAAGGCGTTTAAGCGGAGACGATAAAAAGAAGAAAAGGAAGAAGGAAAAAGGAAGAAGAAAGAGTCGGTAACTCTTCCGTATGATGTGCCTTCGAATGGACTGTCGACGTGTGTATCGAGAAGCTGAGCGCGGGACCAGCGGGGCGCGGTGCGGTCTTCTTCCTTCTTCCTTCTTACTTCCCGTTTTCAACGAGACCGGCGCGTGGTTTTTACTTGAGAGAGAGTATATCCCGCTGAGACGGGCTGAGGCGGTCGGCCAGGCCAGGGCTGAATCGCAGGTGCTGGCCGCCCCAATCGGGCATATAGCCGATGCTGTAACAATAGTAAAGCGAGCGGCGCGGACGCTCGGACACGTTCACCGTGGACCCGTGTGTGAGCGCTTCGGTGAACAAAATGGCGTCCCCCGCGCGCGCGGGAACGGCCTGCAAGGGAGGGTTATCGTTGGGATGGCCGCCCCAGTGTCTCGGGAAATTGCTCTTGTGCGCCCCGGGGATCACAGCGAAGCAGCCGTCTTCCGGCCCGCAGTCCAGCATCGGGAAGACCGCTTTCGTCAGCGTCGACACCATCTGTCCGTTGCGGCAGTGATACTGGCATTTGGGGAGGATGGGCGTGCCGTGCATGTGCATCCCCGTATAACCCCCGCCCCATCGATAGATCGTGTACGTGTGGTTTAGACGATAAGGCCCGCCGGTAACGCATTCCACGGCATCCAGCAATCCGGGAAGTTCCATCAGCGGCAGAAATGCGTCGTCGCCCTCCATGATATTCGAAATATAGAGGTTTTCCGGCGTGCGTTCCTGGCCCAATACCACCGGTGCAGGGTAATCCGCCGGATCCATGGCCTCGAACCGGTCGAGCGCGGCATTGCAGGCCGCCACCATTTCCGGCGGCACGATCTGCTCGAGGACGATATATCCCTGCAGGTCGAATAGATATTTCTGTTCCTGGTCCATACCGCCTCCTCATTCACCGAATCAGTTCACCATTCAACACGGGTATTCCAATGTCCAATCCCAATATTCAACCGCTCGCCCAGGACTTCGTCATTGCGGCTCAGGCGCCGGATCCGGTGCGATTCTTCTTCCACGACCCCGACCTGACCCGCCTGGACGACGGCACGCTGCTGCTGGCCGCGCCTCAATGGCATCGCCCCGGCTGGGATTATTCCCGCCGTCTGCGGCTTCTGCGAAGCGACGACGGAGGGCTCACCTGGGTGGAGCTCCCCGGCCTGCCCTACGAAGAGGCCACCCCCTTCGTGCTGGACGGCCGCCTGCTCATGTTCGTGCAGGAAAAATGCCACAAGGACTTTCTGATCGTGGCCAGCGACGACAGAGGAGAAACCTGGAGCGATCCCCGGACGGTGATCGAAGGCCCCATCTGGAACATATCCACCTCGAGGGTTCTCCGCCCCGAAGCCGTCTACTGGGCAATGGACTGGGATCTGCCCGACCATGGGCACGGCGGGAAGACGATGCTCCGTCTGAACCGGAGCATGTCGCCCCTTGACCCGGGAGCATGGACGCTGTCAAATATCGTCCGTCAGCCGGAGATTCCCGCTGCAATGACCCGAAACCTCTTCCCGGACGGAAACCGCCCGCAACTGTCCGGCGGCTGGAGAGACCCTCTCGTGTGGCTGGAGCCCAATACCGTCGAAGTCCGCGGCCGCATCCGCGCGTTCTGCCGCTGTGTTTTCGACGAGTACGCGGCCGCCCACATTGCCGCAGTATTTGACTACGATCCAGACGCCAACCGCCTGAGCTTCACGCAGTTCGCGGCCTGGCCGGGCGCACAGTGTAAATTCTACATCATTCACGATCATTCAGCATCAATGTACTGGATGCTGAGCAACCTCATCACGAACTCACAGGACCTGCTTGGCTGGGCAAAAAAAATGCGGGAGTCCGGATATCACGGAGGCCCGGGAAACGAACGGCGGTGGCTCTATCTCCACTATGGAATCGACTGCCTCAACTGGTTTCCGGCCGGTTGCGTGGCCCGCTGGCCCGACAACGTCTACCGCAGCTTCATGTATCCCAGCGCCGTCGTGGACGGGGACGACATCGTGGTACTCTCCCGAACCAGCCGGGACTCCGGCGACCAGCACGACGCCGACCTCTGCACCATCCACCGCATTCGAAACTACCGCAGTCTGGCCATGAACCTCCACGCTGGAGGCCTTCATTAGATTACGGTCACGTCGTGGCCAGGATTTCCAGGTACGCCTTTACCGTGTTCGCCAGCCCCATCTCGAGCGCTTCACCGATCAGCGCGTGGCCGATCGAAACTTCCAGGACGCCGGGAATGGAACAGAACCTTCCCAGATTCTCCAGGTTCAGATCGTGCCCCGCGTTGACGCCAAGGCCCGCATCCTGAGCGATCGCGGCAGCCCTTGCGTATCCCTCAAACACCACCTCCAGATCCTCGTTCTCTCGAAACGCATCCGCATAGGGTTCCGTGTAGAGCTCGATCCGATCGGCCCCCACAAACGCGGCTCGCGGGATCTCATCCGAATCGTAGTCCATAAACAGGCTCACGCGGCTGCCTAAAGCCTTCAGTTCCTGAATGATCGGCCTCAGGCGGTCGCCGTCCTTCGAAAGGTCCCAGCCATGATCGGACGTAAACGCGTCGGGAGAATCCGGCACCAGCGTGCATTGCGTGGGCTTCACGCTCCGCACGATGTCCAGGTATCCGGACTCAAAGGGGTTCCCCTCGATATTGAACTCGACGCCAGAAACGAGCGCGTTCAGTTCGTACACGTCTGATGGCCTGATATGCCTCTGGTCGGGCCGGGGGTGGACGGTGATACCGTATGCTCCGGCGTCGATACAAATCTGAGCCGCCCGGGTCACGCTCGGAATGCCTAGGGTTCGCGTGTTACGTAGCAGCGCCACCTTGTTTACGTTTACGCTGAGTCTGGTCATTTGAGCCGCCTTTCGCGGAAGCCGGTTTCCGGTCGAAGCCGGCACGACATAAGTATTCCAGTCAATCGGAAATATAGCCTCTCGGATATCCGTTTTCAAGGGTCAATCATCACATCGACCCGGCGGCGCTCTCCGTCAAACTTAACGGTAGCGGCCCACACAGCGAGGTTCTTCAGTGGGCAAAACCCTTGCAGAATGGCAATGCGCTCCGTTATATTGCCTGACGCGCCTGCGTGGGAGGCGAACAGAAGTTTTCTCCATTTGCCTGACACTGATACAGTTATGTCGAGTCCGCAGCTTGTCCTTATCGGAGGACCGAATGGCGCCGGAAAGAGTACGGCCGCTCCACAGCTATTGCGAGATACGCTGGATGTGGCCGAATTCGTCAATGCGGACACCATTGCATCGGGACTGTCGGGTTTCCACCCGGAGTCAGCTGCCCTTCAGGCAGGCCGCGTTATGTTGGCACGGCTCCGTGATCTGGCGTCGAAACGCGCGGATTTCGCTTTTGAGTCGACGCTCGCGAGCCGCAGTTTTGCACCGTGGATACGCCGACTGAAGCAAATCGGTTATGTTTTTCATTTAACATTCCTATGGCTTCCCGATCCGGACATAGCAGTCGCTCGAGTGGCGACACGCGTTCGAGATGGCGGCCACGATATCCCCGACGCAACAGTTCGACGGCGATACTATTCAGGACTCTGTAATTTCTTCAGGCTGTACCGTCCGATTGCGGATCATTGGCGTTTTTACGACAACACGGGGACCAGCGGACCCAGATTGATTTCGACGGGCAGCGGTACCGTTGACTTGGAAATACGGGACCTCAGACTTTGGACACACATTACGAAAGGTGTGTAGGATCGTGAGAAGATCATCGAGCAAAGATGTTAGCAGGATCTTCAAGGAAGGCACATTGATCGACGATGCTTTGAGAGAAGCCGTTCGAAAGGCGCTATTGCAGCACAAACGCAACGGGAATCCCATTGCCACCTGGCAAGACGGAAAGGTCGTATGGATCCCCGCCGATCAGATCCAGGTAGACATGGATACCGATCAGGAAGCCAGAGGATGAATCCCAGCAATCTGTTGTTCATCCTCTCCGACCAGCACACGCGGGACATCACCGGCTGCTACGGCCACCCGGTCGTCAGGACGCCGAACATCGACAGTCTCGCACGTCGAGGCACCCGCTTTTCCAGCGCCTATACCAACTGCCCCATCTGCGTGCCGGCCCGCGCTTCTCTCGCCACCGGGCGATACGTCCATCAGACGGGCAACTGGGACAACGCGTTCGCCTACGACGGCAGCGTGCCCGGTTGGGGCCACCGTCTCAGGGAGCAGGGATTTCAGGTCGCCTCCATCGGTAAACTGCACTTCCGCGCCACGGAGCACGATAACGGCTTTTCACAGGAGATCGATCCGCTGCACGTCGTGGACGGCGTGGGCGATATATTAAGTTGCATCCGGGGTAACCCGCCGTTCCGCGACAAGCGTTCCGCTATCCTCAGCGCCGGTCCCGGAGACTCGACCTATCTGCAGTACGACGTTTCGAACGCCGACCGCGCGTGCGCATGGCTGGCAGAGCATCGTGACGACGAGAAGCCATGGGTGTTATTCCTGTCGTTCGTCTGCCCGCATCCGCCCTACATCGCGCCGCCCGAACTCTTTGATTCCTACCCGCCGGAATCCCTCCCCCTGTCCGCCCAGTGGCATTCGGACGACTGGCCCGATCATCCCGCCATACGGCGGTTCCGCCGGTTTTTCCACTACGACCGTGGCTTTGCCGAAAGCGAACTGCGAAACGTCACGGCGGCCTATTACGGGGCCTGCACGCATCTGGACCGTCAGGTCGGCCGCGTCCTGAACGCGCTCGCCGACAACAATCTGTTTGACACCACACGGGTCCTCTACACGTCGGACCATGGCGAATCCCTTGGTGCGCGCGGACTCTTCGGGAAATTCACGATGTACGAGGAAGCCGCCTCCGTCCCGCTCATCCTGGCCGGGCCCGACGTTCCGCAGGGCCGGGCCGCCCATACGCCCGTTTCTCTGGTAGACTGCTTTCCCACGGTGCTGGAATGCGCTGGCGCTACGCGGGAAGGCACGCGCCTCCCCGGACGTTCCCTATGGCAGATCGCCAGGAATGCCGACGAGAATCGGACCGTTTTCAGCGAATACCACGCGGTCGGTTCCCGCAATGCCGCGTACATGCTCCGTGACCGAACGTGGAAGTACATTTACTACGTGGACGAGCCGCCGCAACTCTTCAATCTCGATAGCGATCCGACTGAAACAACGGATCTCTCTGGTTTTCCGGACCATCAGTCCACACTGGCGTCGTTCGAGCGGCGGCTACGCGACATTCTGGATCCCGAAGCCACGGATGCGCGCGCCAAAGCGGACCAACTGGCGAAAATCGCGTCTTTCGGCGGTGAAGAAGCCGTTCGAAACCGGGGCGCCTTCGACAACTCGCCGGCGCCCGGCGAGGCGCCGGCCTTCCGGGTCCACTAAGCGGCGCCAGGGCGAATGGATCCTCTCCAGCTCGACAACGGCGAAAATGAAATCAGGGAGCGCGACCGTGACTGACGAAGAAAAATTCACCTTCGACCTGGAAGGCTACCTGGTTGTAAAGGACGTACTCACGCAGGACGAAATGAAGCCATTGAACGCCGTTGCGGACCGGTTCGCTTCCGAAAACGGCGACCCGGGCACGAGCACGATCAGCCGCGTTTCTCAATGGGGCCCTGAATTTCAAGCACTGATGGACCACGACAAGATCGTGCCGTACCTGATCGAGTTGCTCGGTCCCAAATTCCGTATCGACCACGACTACTGCATCTTTATGAAAAAGGGAGCCGAGCGCGGCGGCCTGCACGGCGGCGAGACGGACACCGAGGCGGACCACTGGTACAAGTACCGCGACGGCGTCATGCGCAACGGGCTTACGGTGGTCACGTACTTTCTGTCGCCCGCGGGGCCCGGGGACGGCGGGTTCGCCTGCATTCCGGGGAGCCATAAGTCCAACTTCGTCGACAGGCTTCCCCGGGACGTGCGGAAATTCGAGCGCGACGCCCATTACGTGGTACAGCCCGAAGTCGACGCCGGCGACGCACTCATTTTCACGGAGGCCCTCATCCACGGGACGAAGCCATGGACGGCCGATCACGATCGCCGGGCCCTGCTTTACAAATACAGCCCCGGGCACTCGGCCTGGTCCCAGGGATACTACGACCCAGGGGAATACGCCGACCTCACTGCTCAGCAGCAGCGTCTCATGGCGCCTCCCTCAGTCGGACGACGACCGGATACCGTTGAGGCGTGAGACAGCTTTAACGACACATCATCGGCAGACTGACCCGACGGACGACAATTCCAGGTCCATCCGTACCCGCGTCCGAAGAACACGTTATCAGCAGGAGATCCAACAATGCCCGCGCACGAACCCTGTCCGCTGTTTATCAACGGAGAATGGGTCGAATCCGACCGCACCGTGACCGAACCGGTGTACAACCCTTCGGAAGGGATACAGATCTCCGCAACGCCGATGTGCGGCGCCGATGAAGTTGACCGCGCCGTCAGAGCCGCGCGCGCAGCCTTCCCGGACTGGGCCGAAACCCCGGCCGTCTACCGCGCCCGGATCATGTTCCGCTTCAAGGAACTCCTTGAAAAACACCTCGAAGAACTCTCCCGGATCGTCACCCGCGAACACGGCAAGACCCTTGACGAGTCGAGGGGCTCCGTCCGGCGTGGTATCGAAGTCGTGGAATTCGCGTGCGGAGCGCCCTCACTGCTGATGGGCGAGGCCCTGGAAAACATCGCGCCGGATATCGACTGCGACACGATCCGACAGCCCCTGGGCGTGTGCGCGGCCATCACACCGTTCAACTTTCCCGTCATGGTGCCCCTCTGGACCTTGCCTGTCGCCCTCGCCTGCGGGAATACCTTCGTTCTCAAACCCTCCGAAAAGGTCCCGCTCAGCGCCATCCGCATGGTGGAGCTCCTGGCGGAGGCCGGACTCCCCCGAGGGGTCCTGAACCTCGTGCATGGCGGCCGTGACGCCGTGGACGCGCTGCTGCATCATCCGGACGTACGCACCGTGTCTTTCGTCGGTTCCACGCCCGTCGCACGGTACATTTACGAGACTGCGACGCGCAACGGCAAGCGGGTGCAGTCTGCGGGGGGCGCCAAGAACTTTATGATCGTCCTTCCCGACGCCGACCCGGACGCCACGATCGATGCGGTTATGGGTTCCGCGTACGGCTGCGCCGGTGAGCGGTGCATGGCCGGCAGCGTTCTCGTGTGCGCTCACGACGCAGCCGAACGGTTTCTCCCGCGCCTCAGCGACGCCGCGCACGGTTTGCGCGTCGGTCCCACGGACCGGGATGCGGATGCGGAGATGGGTCCTCTCGTTACCCCCGATCATCTCGAAAAAGTGAGGAGCTCCATCAACACCGGGCTTTCCGAGGGTGCCGAGCTGGTCGTGGACGGACGCGACGTGGTTGTGGATGTCTGCCCCAACGGCTTTTACCTGGGGCCGACCCTATTCGACCGAGTAGAACCCGGAATGCAGATCGCCCGCGAGGAGATCTTCGGCCCGGTCCTGTCGGTGATGCACACGAGTGACCTGGATGACGCCATCGAGACCTGCAACAACAGCGGTTATGGCAACGCCGCCGTGCTCTTTACAGAAAGCGGAGGCGCCGCGCGCAAGTTCCGCCACCGCATCAACGCCGGCATGGTGGGCATCAACACCGGCGTTCCTGCGCCTATGGCATTCTTTCCTTTCTCCGGCTGGAACAACTCCTTCTTCGGCGACCTGCATGTTCAGGGCCATGAAGGGGTCTCCTTCTTTACACGTCAGAAGGTGACGATCAGCCGCTGGGAATGAGCTTTGAACAAACGCCTCCGGAAAATCTTCCACGACGTCCTTTCTCTGCCCACGGCGCCCTTTTATGAAGACGCCGTCGCGGCATTCATCCGGAAATTTGCCGGGCGGCGCGGAATTCCGGCAGAAACAGACCGGTACGGCAACATCGTCCTTAGATACACGAAGGGGGACCGGGCGGAATCCGTAGCCCTGGCCGCACACATGGACCACCCGGGCTTCGAAATCCTCGAAGCCGACGGACGGGACCTCTCGGCGCGCTGGCTGGGGGCATGTGACGAACGCCACTTCCCCGGCGGCCGACTCACGATCGTCTCGGAAGGGAACGAGATACGCGGCCGGGCCACGTCGGCGCTGGACGACGACAAGACCTTCACCGTCAGTGCCGCGAGTCCGCTCCCGAGTCCTGAAAACGCGTTCGGTTACTGGGGCCTCAAGCCGGTCGCGTTCGACGGCGATCTCATACGGACGAAGGGCGCGGACAATCTGGCAGGCTGCGCGGCGATCCTCGCCGTCATGGACCGGCTGCATCGCGAGAAAGCAGACGCAGACCTGTGGGGCGTATTCACACGCGCGGAAGAGGTGGGTCTGCTCGGCGCCGGCGGAATCGTACGCGCACGAACCGTCCCCAGGCGTGTGCCCATTGTCGTACTCGAGACCAGCAAAGCCCTTCCCGGCGCTGAAATCGGAGGTGGACCCGTCATCCGCGTGGGCGATTCCATGAGCGTCTTCGATCCGCGCGTTGAGTACGCCATACACAGCACCGCGCGTGACCTCGCCGGGAAAAAACGCAAGTTCGGATTTCAGCGCCAGTTGATGAGCGGCGGCGTCTGCGAAGCCACCCTGTACATCCTGCATAACATGGTAGTTGGAGCCCTGGCATTTCCCCTGGGCAATTACCACAATCTGGGTAAACGCTGGCCCGCGGAAGAGATCATCTCCGCGTCCGATGCCGCGAACATGGTCGACCTTTGCATTGCGCTGGCCATCAATCCGCCCGTCGGTGAAACCCGAGGTCCTATGAAGAGACGCTTTTCCGCATCCTTCAAATCCAGGGAAAAACGCCTGCTGGTGTCCTGTCCCGAAAATATCTAACCATTCGGCCGGTCGCGGTCCTTCGAATCCATGCAATCCTACCTGCAAACCCTGCGCCTGTTCAACCGCGACGTCCGGCTGTATCTCGCCGCAACGATCCTCTTCGGTTTCAGCCTGTTCGGCGGCATTACGTCCCTGTTGCTCAACCTTTACCTGCTCCGTCTTGGTTACGGGCCCACGTTTGTCGGGTGGGTAAACGCCACAGGCGCGTTTTCCTTTGCGGTCTGCAGTCTTCCGGCAGGATTCATGGGGGCCCGATGGGATCCGCGTCGGGTCATGATCGCGGGTATCGGTATCGCCATTATCGGCAACGGTCTTCTGTCCCAGGCCGAGCTCGTCGCTCCCGGCGACAGAGAACTGTTTGTCATAGCCACCAACGCGCTCGGACTGCTGGGTGTGGCCCTCTACATCGTCAACGGCGCCCCGTACCTGATGGGAGTTACAGGCGCGCGCGAACGCAACCACGTTTTCTCCATGCAGGGCGCCCTCTTTCCGCTGGCCGGTTTCTTCGGAAGCTTCGTAGGCGGCATTCTACCCGGCCGGATCGCCTGGCTGATGAACGTCGCCCCGAACCACCCGACGCCCTTCCGCTACACACTGCTGGCCGCGTCCGCGCTGCTCATTCCGGCTCTGTTCCTTCTCATCTCCATGCAGAGGCCTCAGGTCCGTCAACCACGTGAGAGCGTGGAAGAATTTGATGCGCCGTTCCCGCTTGGACTGATTGCGCTGATCGGGGTGGTCTCCCTCCTGCACGTTGCCGGCGAGGGCGCAGTTCGTACCTTTTTCAACGTCTACATGGATGCCGGCCTCCAGATACCCACCTCTCTCATCGGCACGCTGATGGCCACGGGACAGCTTCTGGCGGCGCCCGTCGCCCTGACGTTGCCGTTTTTCACCGGACGGTTGGGAAATCATCCCACAGTCGTGTTGAGTGCCGTCTGTACGCCCCTGATGCTGATACCCATGGCCCTTCTTCCGCACTGGATTCCCGCGGGCTTATGCTTTATGAACATCGTGGCTCTGGCCGCCATCCGCCGCCCCGCCTTCGTTGTCTACAATCAGGAAATCGTGCCCCCGCGATGGCGCGCGACGATGTCAGGCGCTTCGTCGATGATGGCGGGCATCGGCTATTCCGTGATCGCGATGGGCGGCGGTTACATCATCTCCACCGCCGGATACCCCGCCCTCTTTTTGACAAGCGCCGCGTTTACCGCGCTCGGCACCCTGGTTTTCTGGGCTTATTTCCGCACCCCGCGCGGCGAATTTGCCCGGCCGACGTCAATGAACCCGTCCTGAAGGAGACCCGCCATGGAATATCGAACCCTCGGAAAAACCGGACTGCGCGTATCGGAAGTCGGCTATGGCGCGGCCCAGATCGGCAATATCAATATACCCGAAGACCGCGTCGAGGAGGTCCTCAACGCCGTTCTGGACGCCGGCGTCAATTTCATCGATACGGCCGCCATGTACGGACAGAGCGAAGCCCGTATCGGCAAGTTCATCTCCCGCAGACGGGACGAATTCATCCTGGCCACCAAATGCGGCGACTACGTGGGGGAAACCGACGGTCAATACCACATCGTGAGGGACTACAGCCGGGACGGTATTCTGCGGACGATTGACCAGAGTCGCAAGAAGTTGAATATGGACGTGATCGATATCGTCCAGTTTCACGGGCTGCCGGACCCGGACGACGACGACGAGGTGGCCTTCGAGGCGCTGCTCGACGCCAGGGAAAGGGGCTGGACGCGGTTTGTCGGCGTTTCGGCGGACGGAAACGCGGCCGCGGCTGCAGCCCTGCGGTGGCCCCTCGACACGCAGGAATTCACCTACAACGTCCTCTACCAGGAATCCGCCGACAATCTCATGCCCGCCTTGAAGTCGCAGGGGATGGGTACCATCATCAAGCGCCCCATTTCCAATGCCGTGTGGCAGCAGAAGGAACGTCCCGAAGGCGACTACATGGGGGGTCCCTGGGACCGGGTGCAGTCCATCCCGCTTGCTGACCTGGCGGGAGAGATGCCCATTCTTGAGTTCGTACTGCGCTTCACGCTCTCGCATCCGGACGTTTGCACCGCCATCATCGGCTCTACCAATCCCGATCACATTCGCGCTAACGTCGGCATCTCAGACGGGCAGTTGCTGCCGGACGAAATCGTGCAGCGAGCAAAATCGGCGTTTAACGTGCGGTTCAGCGGTTGATTTCGTAAGCGGAGGACTGAAGTACGGCACATATTGGAATCTGAACGCCCGGTATCGCAATACCGGGCGTTTCTCTTAATTATTTGATTTATTTAATATTAAGATAACTCTCCGCGATAAATTCCAGTCTTTTTTAAAAATCGGTTGACAGACACACAACAGATGCGTATTATAGACCGCACGTAAGTTTTAATTACAAAACAATTATTATATATTCATTGTTTTCGACCTGCATGCAATACAATTAATGCCTGAATCGCGTTCGCTTGTCGCTTCCGAAACTGAGCGACCGATCGTGCAGTCAGGAAAAGGCCGGACTCGAGACATTGCTACTGGCTTCGATGGATCCACGTCGTCAGGTGTTTCAATCATTCAGACCGCGACTGTGGGAACAATCCGCCTGTCGCTACCGCCCGACTGCGGCGTTTTCCATTTTCTCGAAAGTGAGGGATACCACGTGGAAGAATCTCATATTCTCGCCCACGACGCCGGAAACCGGCAGCCCACTTGTATTTATCGCTGCGGCAAGGGCGGTGTGCACGTCTTCTATGGTTATGTAAACGTCGGTATGCCACCCGAGCACTTTCGGCGGTTCAAAAAGGCGGTTGATGACGTCCTGACCAACATCACGGATCCTGAGTGGGACGGCCATGTCACCCTGCACTACGGATCGACTTCGCTCATTCTGGCGCAAGAGGATTTCGTAAGGAGAGAAACTGGCGCGGAATCTCGAAGCGGACCTGCTGCTGGCGCGGGAGTTTGTCGCCACGGCGGAAAAAAAACCAAGAGTGCTATTTATATACGCAAGGGGTCAGGGCACGATGATGGTATCGGGTTCCGGTACGTCGGCACACACGATGATTCAACTTGCGGGGGCGGTAAATGCCGTATCAGGATATGAGAATTACAAGCCGCTGACCGCTGAGGCGTTGGTGGCTGCTTCGCCCGACGTGATTCTCATGCTTACGTCGGGGCTCGAAAGCCTCGGCGGCGTGGACGGCCTTCTCAAGACGCCGGGGCTCGCGCTCACACCGGCCGGACAAAATCGCCGGATCGTGGCCATGGACGGGCTTTATCTGCTTGGATTCGGCCCACGCACGGGAAAGGCTGTGCTGGAACTGGCACGAAAATTCCATTCGGAGACAGGTGTTTCCGAGGATCAATAGAGTGAGCGTCACCGACGAGATTTCGTCCCGCCAGATCCCGAAAACAGCCGATGGAGGCGTTGCTGCGGACCGACCGGACCGGCGGAAAAAACGCGCGGCCATGGTTCTTTCGGGGTTGGGCGTGCTGCTGGCCGGGATGACGGTGGCATCCGTCGGTACAGGCGCGGTTGCCGCATCTCCGGGACAGATTCTAGCCATCTTCGGCGAACGGATCGGCCTGTGGTTGCCCTGGACGTTTCAGCCGCAGCAGGAAGCCGTTGTAACGGCTATTCGCCTACCACGCGTGTTGCTGAACGTGCTTGTCGGCGCCGGACTCTCGGTTTCCGGAGCTGCAATGCAGGGGCTCTTCCGCAATCCGCTTGCGGACCCCGGTCTGGTGGTCGTTTCCAGCGGCGCCGCTCTGGCGGCGGTCTCCGTCATTGTGCTGGGAGCCACCGTTCTGGAGGGTCTCTTTTCGGCGCTCGGACTGTTTACGCTTCCGCTTGCGGCGTTCGTCGGCAGCGGCGTGACCACGGTGGTCGTTTACAGGCTCTCCAGCGTACAGGGACGTACCGTGGTGGCCACCATGCTGCTGGCCGGAATCGCCGTGAACGCGCTGACCGGTTCGGTTACCGGCCTGCTGACCTTCGCGGCGACTGACGAGCAACTTCGAAATATCACCTTCTGGAGCCTGGGTAATATGGGCGGAGCCACCTGGACATCGTTGGCCTCCGTGGCGCCCTTTATCCTGATCTCCGTCAGTCTTCTGGTTCGGTACGCAAGGCCTTTGAACGCCTTTCTGCTGGGAGAGGCCGAAGCGGGGCATCTCGGTGTGCCGGTTCAGCGCATGAAACGCGAGATCGTGGCATTAACCGCTTTGGCCGTTGGCGCGTCGGTCGCAGTCACTGGCATTATCGGCTTCGTGGGCCTGGTCGTACCCCACCTGCTTCGCCTCACTGTGGGTCCCGATCACCGCTACGTGATGCCCGGTGCGGCTCTGCTCGGGGCGTCTCTCCTGATGGGGGCCGATCTCGCCGCCCGCACGGTCGTAATGCCTGCCGAACTGCCCATCGGAATTGTGACGGCTATTGTCGGAGCGCCCTTTTTCTTGTATCTGCTGCTGCGAAGCAAACAGAAGATGCAACTGTTATGATCGAAGCCGACGAAGTTTCTGTACATATCGGACGAAAAGCGCTGCTGAATCGCGTCAGCATCCAGGTACGACCGGGTGAAATCGTCGCCGTCGTGGGTCCCAACGGATCGGGAAAAACCACGCTGTTCCGGGTGCTGTGCGGCGACCTGCCGCCTTCGACCGGCTCGGTCTGGCTGGAAGGATGGTGCCTCGAGGACTGGGCATCTACCGAACAGGCCCGAAAACGCGCGGTGCTCCCGCAGACGCCACCCTCGATTTCCCGTTTACGGTTCTGGAGGTCGCGGTTATGGGCCGAATGCCTCACCTGGAGGGTTCCGAGGGTACGAGAGACTATGCGATCGCGCGCGCCGGTCTCGACATGGCGGGCGTCGGTGAGCTGGAAGACAGGATATACCCGACGCTATCGGGAGGTGAGCAGCAGCGGGTGCAGTTCGCGCGGGCTCTTACGCAAATCGGAGAGCAACCGTCGGACGGCCGGCGATATCTTCTGCTCGTTGAGCCCACATCCAATCTCGATCTTGCGCACCAGCATCGGATTCTGTCCACCGCCCGCAACTTCGCCTGTGAGTCGACCGGCGTATTGGCCGTGGTCCACGACCTGAATCTGGCCGCCCAATACGCGGATCGCATCCTTGTTCTGAAGAATGGCGAAGAGCTCACCACAGGTGGACCGGCGGAGGTGTTCACGGAGGGAGTCATTGAGCAGGCCTTCGAAGTCGGAGTACAGGTGATTCAGCATCCAACACTGGATTGCCCGCTCATCGTCCCGCTGCCCGAGAATTCAGAGAAATCGAGAACCGCCCAAGTTGCGGGTGGAGCGATATTCGGTCCGCAGGCAGGGACTTCGTTCGATAACTGACACGATTGACAGACTCACGGATCAGAAGTCTTGAAGCGAAGACAGCTTTGCTTTAACCTGAATAATTCATAAAAAAG
>JAAXHE010000197.1 GCA_012271065.1 Candidatus Latescibacterota bacterium | reverse complement strand
GGGTGCTGGCGGTTGTTCCACAGCGCCTGGTTCTGGTACATCTCCACCATGATTCCGGGCCTCGGCGGATCCGGGTACCACGTCTCAGCATCTTCGGCGTCCATACCCAGAAACGCCCAGACGGCCGCCGCGGCCTCACGGCAGTTTTCCGGCGGTACAGCTTCGGGCACCACAACGTATCCGTTCTCCTCCCAGAAATCCAGCGCCTCGGCGTCCAGAACAGCCATGTCGTCCTCCCTCATCCGATCGAAAGGAATGAAAAGCTCCCGGGAATGCCCGTCGGCACAGGACGGTCCCGAATATGGTTCCAGAACGGCTTCTGTCAAGCCATTTGGACCGTGATTAATCAGCAATATGCAGGATTAACTGCGATTAAGGCGCACAAAAAGGGGACTGACCGGGACATGAAGAGATGAAACGTACATCGCTCGGCTGAATCCACGGATGCACGCGAGCAGCCTGAGCCGTTCCCTGAGCCTGCCGAAGGGTCGGCGGATGGTAGCGAAGCGCGGGCATTTCGACCACGTCTCACCGCAGGATGCCAATACGGGGAACCGGCCGGTCACCGCGCGGACCATAGCCCCGGTTGCCGATAAACCGCGCAAACGCTTTTTTCATGTGGATAATGCGTCGTTCTTCTTTATATTTCGTTGGCGGTCGCGCTTCGCCCTCGCAAGTTGTGCCGGCGTACCGAAACGGCGCCAAACCCGGGACCGGACGTCAACATAAGTACGGCGCCGTGAGGGTTTCCTGAAGCAATATACTTTCCTGGAACTCCGATAATGACGGTTCGAAAAGTCAAGTTCATATCGGGATTCGCGGTCATTATCGCGTGCCTTGTTCTGCTGGTCGTTACCAGCTCGCAGAAAATGGCGATGTATTACCTCACCGTTTCCGAACTGCAAGCCCGAGAGTCCGAATTTGTGAATAAACGCATCAAGCTCGCGGGCAAGGTCACACCCGGCACGATACGGAAACTTCCGGACCGTATTGTCGAGTTCCAGATCTGGGAGCCCCTTGAGGGCGAGGCCTTTTCGGCGAAACGACCCGTGGTCTATGCGGGCATTGTCCCCGACACGTTCAGGGATGAAGCTGACGTTGTCCTGGAAGGCCAGGTAGGCGCGAGCGGCCTCTTTCGCGCGGAAACCCTGTTGGCCAAGTGCCCCTCGAAATACGAGGGCCAGTCCTACGAAGAAATCAAGGAATCCTACAGCAGGTAATTCCACACCATGAAAGCCGGGTCATCCGATGACCCGCGGCTCCGACGATGGCTGAAATCGGCAACTTCCTCATCTGGTTCTCGGTTGTCACCTCCCTCTATGCGGTGGTGTCCGGCGTTCTGGCCGGCCGGACCGGCAGGCTGAACCTCACACTCAGCACGGAACGCGCGGTTGCCGCCACTTTTCTGATGGTTCTGGGGGCCTTCGGGCTGCTGGAGTCCTTTTTTCTCACCGACCGCTTCGACCTTCACTACGTGGCCGGCCATTCCAGCCGCGACCTGCCGATGCCCTATAAGTTCACGGCGGTCTGGTCGGGCATGGAAGGTTCGCTCCTGCTCTGGGCCTTTATTCTGGCCGGTTTCAACTTCTTCGCCACGCGCAATACCCGCGGTTTCCGGGGTCCGCTCGCCTCCTACGCGACCGTCGTGATGTCGCTCACCCAGGTCTTCTTCCTCGTCCTCATCGGGTATTACGAGAATCCTTTCCTCGAACTCGGCTTTACGGCGGCCGACGGCCAGGGCATGAACCCGCTGCTCGTCCATCCGGCCATGGCCATTCACCCTCCCATGCTGTATCTCGGTTACGTGGGATTCATCGTGCCGTATGCGTTTGCAATGGCCGCGCTCCTGAGCAGACAGGTGGACGAGGAGTGGATCCGCACCACCCGGCGCTGGACCATCTGGCCCTGGTTTTTCCTGGGGACCGGGCAGCTTCTGGGCGGCAACTGGGCCTACGTGGTCCTGGGATGGGGCGGGTACTGGGGTTGGGACCCGGTTGAAAACGCCGCTCTGCTTCCCTGGCTCACGGGCACCGCATTTCTGCACTCGGTCATGATCCAGGAAAAGAAAGGGATGCTCAAAGTCTGGAACATGGCGCTCATCATACTCACCTTTACGCTGTGCATCTACGGCACTTTCCTGACCCGCAGCGGCCTGGTTTCCTCCGTGCACGCATTCGCCCAGTCGCCGATCGGCGATGTATTCCTCTATTTCCTGGCGGTAATCGTGGTCTTCTCCGCGGGCATCCTGTGGCGGAGGAGGGCACTGCTTGAGAGCAGAAACGAATACGAATCTCCGGTCTCCCGGGAAGGCGGATTTCTCCTCAACAATCTGCTCTTCCTCACCGCCGCCTTTGCGGTGTTCTGGGGCGTGATGTTCCCTGTGCTCTCCGAAGCCGTCACCGGCTCCAAAGTCACCGTTGGTCCTCCCTTTTTCAGCACGGTTATGACGCCCATCGGTCTGTTCCTTCTCCTGTTGACGGGCGTCGGACCGCTGCTGGCCTGGCGGAAGACGTCGGCGCGCAGCCTGAAGAAGCACTTCGCCGGGCCGGGCATCTTCGGTCTCATCTGCGGCGCCGCGGCATTCGCCCTTGGCGCGCGTGAATTGTACGCGCTGATCTCATTTACGCTTTGCGGCTTCGTGACGGGCGCCATTGCATCCGAATTTCACAGAGGCGCGAAGGCGCGGGGAAGCAGTTCAAAGGAGCCGTATCTCAAAGCGCTCTGGTCGCTCACCGTCCGAAACCGCCGGCGTTACGGCGGATACATCGTCCACTTCGGCGTCGTCCTCCTCTTCTTCGGCTTCACCGGAAACGCGTTCAACAGGGAAATCGAGGCGGCACTGAAGCATGGCGAGTCCGCGACCCTCGGCAGATACCGACTCGTGTACGAAGGCTCGTCCCAGACCCGGAATCCGCTCACCATCATAATTCAGACCCAACTGGGCGTGTACCAGGGGGACGAACGCCTGGGTACAATGTGGCCGGAGCAGCACGTCTACTACAAGCGAAAGGACCAGCAGCGAACGACCGAAGTCGCCGTCCGTTCCAGCCTGCGCGAAGACCTCTATGTCCTGTATGAGGGCCCGGACCTCGACGGCGCCGCCATGTTCAGGATCTACGTCAATCCCCTCGTGATGTGGGTGTGGATAGGCGCATGGGTTCTTACGCTCGGGACGGTGATCGCCATCCTGCCCGACCGGCGGGAACGTCACGGGCGCGGACGTACCGTCCGGTTCCCTGCCGCATCCTAAGAAGCTGGATGAAAACTCCCAGCGGTCTTCGCGCGGCTGCAAACGCGTCGGTCTGCGTTGGTCAAATCCACCCTTATCTCTAGATAAGGGCGAATTCGCCCGCCTTGCCCGACACCCTTTCGCTCGCGCTCGGGAACGCACTGGGTATTTTAAACCAGCTTCTGAAAGGATTCAACCTGAAAAAGATCAAAAAATCAACTGAAGATGGGACGTGGGGGACAACCGGCGCGGTCTTTCCCCGGCTCTCCGTTCATGTGATGAGGTTGATCCTCCCTGCGCTCCTGCTTCTCCCGACCGCGGGCTCGGCACCCGCCGAAGTGTCGCAGGAACGGGTGAGAGAGGTGGCAAAGGGCCTCGCCTGTCTCTGCGGCACGTGTCCCAGACGTCCGCTGGACGAGTGCGAATGCGGCTGGGCGGATCAAAAGAGAGCGCGCATTGCCGAAGCCCTGGAAGCGGGTCAGGACCGGGAAGCCATCATCGCGGGCTTTGTTGCGGAATTCGGGCAGGAAGCCTACGTGACGCCCCCCGCCTCGGGCTTCAACCTTTCCGCCTGGATCATGCCCATTATGGTTCTGCTGCTCGGCGCCGTAATGCTGGGGGTCGTGTTGCGTAACTGGTCGCGTCGACATATAGATCCCGCAGCCGGCCGGGTCACGGAGACTGAAGCTGACGACCCGTACAGACTGAGGCTGGAGAGGGAACTCAGGGAGCGGGATCAGTGAGCGTCGCGGTCTGCATCGTCATCGTCGCGGCTGTCTGCATCTTCCTGTTCCGTCCGTTCCTTACCGCGAGGGGCCGGATTGGAGAGACGGATGCCGGACCCGGTGGTGGAAACCAGCTCATTGAGGAAAGGGAAGCCCTCTTTGACGCCATCCGCGAACTGGATTTCGACCATCGCATGGGGAAGGTGGAAGAGGACGACTATCGCGCAACCCGCTCACGCTACGAGAACAGGGCCGTGGAACTGATGCGGGCTATCGAGAAAACCGCCGGTCCCACGCAGAAAATCGAGGACCGCATCGAAGAGCAAATCGCCGCACTCAGGAAAAAGACATGATCAACTGCGTCCGGTGCGGGCGCGCAACGCCGGAGGGCGCTCGCTTCTGTCCTCAATGCGGAAAGGCCCTCGCGGAATCACACCCATGAGCATACGTCTCCGCTGCTTCGCCTTTGTGCTGATCGGTCTTTCGCACGCCATCCCTGCGAATGGCCTGGTTGTTGGCCGCGTCATCAATGAGACGCTTTCCAGCCCTCAGAACGACTGCGTGGTATTGCTGGTTCGCCAGGCCGCCGAACCTGAAATCGTCGGTCAGGACACCACCGATATACACGGCCGATTCTCGTTCCGGGACGCTGGAAGCGATGGCGCGCTCTGGTTTCTTTTAGCATCCTATGCGGACGTAAATTACCACCAGCGTCTATCGGACGGCCCCAACGAAATCGCCGTCTACGAAACCACCGGCTCGGACACCGCTCTCTCCGTTGTCTCTCACCACATCATCGTCGACGCGGCGGAAAAGCGGGTTGAACAGATCCTGATTGTAGAGAACAGTGGCAACCGCACGTTCAGGACCGGCGGGGGACACGGACACGGCCTGGAGGTTCTCCTGCCTGACGGCGTGACGGAAGTGAGGGACGGTCCGCAGGGACTTCACACCCATGGCGAAATCCTCGTGAATCCGGACCCCGTTCGCCCGGGTCACAGCCATTTGCCGTTTGCTTTTGACCTGCCCGCCTCGGGGCGTCTGGCGCAGACGGTGAGTTATCCCACGGCGACCGTGGACGTCTTCGTCCGTCCGACAGAAGTGGACGTCACCGCGGGCTCGCTCCAGGACCGGGGTGAAGTCACGTTCGATCAACACAGTTTTCGGAGGTTCTCAGGGGCCGGTTTCAACCGGGGCGACCGGATCGAACTGGAAATTAACACGTCGCCGTGGTCTTTTTCTGCTTTGTCGAGTGATATCGGCATCAGGTGGGTGCTGATTGGGCTGGCGATCGCATGCGCGCTGCTTGCCATCTTCTTCCGCCCGGCCGGAAAAGCGGATTCCGCCGCGCGAGCGCCTGCCGATGGGGCGCCGGACCTCCGGGCGCGCAGAACCGCCCTGATGCACCAGATCGCGGATTTGGATGACCGGTACGAGAAGGGGCGCCTCCCGGAGGAAGAATACCGGAACCGGCGAAATGCCCTTAAAGCGGAACTTGTCGAAATGACGCGCGTCCTGGACGGCGAGGCTTAGGCGTTGTGCCCTCGCCCGCTCCGGCCATCGTTCTGCAAAACGTGCAAAAACGGTTCGGCCGCATCGCCGCCCTGGACGGCATCGACCTCGATATTCCGAGCGGCGCTCTTGCGCTTCTGGGCCCGAACGGGGCAGGCAAGTCGACCCTCCTGCGGGTTGTTGCGACCCTCACCAGACCCACGCACGGCCGGATATTCATTCGGGGCGTGGACGCACGCAAAGAGCCGGAGCGCGTACGGGTGGACATCGGACTCATCTCGCACCAGACCCTTCTCTACGAAGACCTGACCGCAGGTGAGAACCTGCGCTTCTATGGCCGTCTGTACGGTCTGGGCGACCTGAAAGAACGGGTGCGTCAGGCGCTGGCGGAGGTGGGTCTTTCCGGCAGGGAACACGACCGGGTCCGCGGGTTCTCGAGGGGCATGAAGCAGCGCCTCGCCGTTGCCAGGGCCACGCTGCACCAGCCCGCGATTCTTCTTCTCGACGAGCCGTTCGCGGGGCTGGACGCGGCCGCGTGCGCCATGTTGAGCGAGCGGTTGCGCCAGCTTCGGCGGGAGGGCCGTACGGTCATACTGGTGACCCACGATCTGCAACGCTGTCTGGATCTTGCGGATCGTTTCGCGATCCTGAACCGTGGGCGTTTTGTCGCGGCGGGAGAAACCGACGGACAGTCGATCGAGAGCCTGGCACATCGTTACGAGAAAGCCCTGACCCTACATCCTTCCGCAATCCCGGCATCAGAATAAGTGCGGAACAGGGATCCGTCGATTTCCGATGTCGGGCGCAACGCGGGAACGGGAGCGCCTTTGGCCCTCTTCTTCCGTCAGGTTTCAGCAGTTTTCTGGAAAGACTTCAAGACCGAGGTTCGCACGAAAGAGCGTCTCAGCGCGATGTGCTTTTTCGCGTTTCTGGTGCTTCTGGTCTTTAATTTCGCCTTCACGCCGGACTCGGAGACGATTGGGAGCGCCGCGCCCGGCATTTTCTGGATCGCCGTAACGTTTGCCGGATTCATGGGCCTGACGCGCTCCTTCGTATCGGAACGTGAAAACGACTGCCTGACGGGCCTTCTGCTTTCTCCCGCCGATCGAGGCGCGATCTACCTGGGCAAAATGCTGGCGAATCTGTGCGCAATGCTTTTTCTGGAAGCCCTGATCCTTCCGCTTATGGTCGTTTTTCTGAATATCGCCGTCTGGCAACACCTGCCCCGACTGTTTCCCGGGCTGTTGCTGGGGACCCTCGGATTCGCGGCCGTGGGCACCCTTTTCGCAGCGATGTCGATCAGGACCCGCCTCCAGGAAGCCCTGCTGCCGATGCTCACCCTTCCCGTCCTGGTCCCGGCCCTGCTCGCGGCCGTCGAATCGTTCCGGGCCGTGCTGGCTGGCGATTCTCTATCCGATATTTCCCCCTGGATCCATATCGGCGGTGCGTTCGCCCTTCTGTTCGTGGCCGCATGCGTACTCTTGTTCGATTATGTGATCGAGGAATGACATGGGGAAACAACTGTATCTGTGGTCCCGTATCCTGGGCGTGCTGGCGCTGATCGGTATGCTGGTTGCGCCCTGGCTCGCGCTCGTGTACGCGAGCGTGGAAAGGCAGATGGGCCTTGCCCAGAAAATCTTCTACTTTCACGTGCCGTCGGCTTTTGCGATGTATGCCGCCTTTTTTCTTGTCTTCGTCTTCAGCATCCTGTACCTCGTTCGATCGGAAAAGCGGTGGGACATATGGGCTTCCTGCGCCGCGGAGGTCGGGCTGCTCTTCTGTACGCTCGTGCTCCTTACCGGTCCCATCTGGGCGAAACCCGTCTGGGGGGCCTGGTGGGTATGGGACGCTCAGTTGACCCTCACGCTGGTCCTCTGGCTCATTTTCGTCGCTTACATGATGCTGAAGAGTTACAGTGAAGACCCGCTGCAGAGCGCCAGATTCCGGGCGGTTCTGGGTATCATCGGTTTTCTCGACGCGCCGCTCATCCACTACTCCACGCGGCTGTGGCGCACCCAGCATCCCGAGGTGGTACGGGCGGAGAAAATAGGACTGCCGCCCGACATGCTGGTCGCGTTCGTCTTCTGCTCCGCTGTGTTTCTTGTACTCGTGGCCGCTGTTCTGGCCAGACGCGTCTCGCTCGAATTCGCCCGGGAAGAGCTTGAGTCGTTGAAAGCCTGCTTCCGCTTTGCGGAAAAGCGGGCGTAGCAGATTTCTGCTGATTCCGGAGGATGCCTATGCAACACCTCGGTTACATGGCTGCCGCCTACGCGATTATATGGGCGGTGATACTCATTTACTTTATCGGACTCGGACGCCGCGAACGAGAGATATGGAACGAACTTCAGGGGCTGCGTGAGTCCATACGCGAACGAAAACACGAGGCCGATTCCGGCGAACGCCAGTAGACGGCGTGAAGATCGGAAGCCGGTTGTCCGTCGCCGCAGAGTTCCTATGCCTGTAAAAAACGCCCGCAAAATCCTCGCGCTTATCAGGAATCGCAAGGCGCGAGAGCGCGAACGTCAGTTCGTTATCGAAGGCATTCGCCTCGTGGAAGAAGCGCTCCTTTCAGACGCGCCGGTGGTGCAGCTCATCTTCGACCGGGAGATGCTCGATGCCGACAGTCGCCTGCAGCAGTTTCACCGCGAGGCCCTGCGCCGGGAAATAACCGTCCAGCAGACGGATCGCCGCGCGATCAGAAATATGGGTGAACATCAGAATCCCGAGGGCGTGATTGGCGTGGTACGGTACCTGGCGCAGAACCGGAAACGGGCGCTGGATGCGGGCGGCCCTCTCCTGCTTTTCGACCGGTTGCGGGACCCCAACAACCTGGGGTTGGTTTTCCGCACCGCCGAGGCCGCCGGCGCGGCAGCCATTTTCCTCTCTCACGGATCCGTCGAGCTCTATAATTCCAAGGTCGTGCGCGCTTCCCGCGGTTCCATCTTTCGCCTGCCCGCTTTTCGAAACGAGGATCTTCACGCGCTGATCGAAGACCTGCGGCAGCGGGATGTCCGCATACTGTCCACCGAACTGCAGGGAAAGCCGTTCTATGAGATGGAACAGAAAGGCCGCACCGCATTTCTGTTCGGCAACGAGACCTTCGGTGTCGACGCCGATCTCCGGCAACGCGTCCACCAGGCCATCTCCATACCCATGGCAGAAGGTGTGAATTCTCTCAATGTGGCCGTCGCCGCGGGCATTCTGTTGTTCAAAAACCTGGAGCCGGCCTGATACAGGAACAGCCCGGCGGATTTCCCGCCGGGCAATTGATGACTTCAGGCGCCGTTTCTTGTCGACTATACATACGGGCGATCGGGGTCAGATTCTAATACACCGCGCCAGTCAGCGACCCCTGGTTCGACCCCCGAGAATATCGCCTGCCAGCCGCCCACGCATGTCCGTGTTCCATTGGCCGCCGCAGCGAACGTATTTCCATCCTGTTCAGTCAGCGGCGCGGCAGAAGGATGCGGCGCCCAACGTTCGATCCTATCCAGTTTCAAATCGGCCATTCTCACCTCCCTGCCGTAAATTCCACAGGTGGCATCGGGTTCACTCCTTCCGGTCGCCGGCTCCCAGTGCGCCGTCGACAAACACATAAGCCTGCTCGCGAATTTCCGGCGGAAACGCGTGTTCAGCATCGGGATGTACCGCCATCAGGTAGTCGGAGGCGCCAAGTAACGCGTAAACCGGTGCTGCCGCCCGGACGCAGTCCTTCACGCCGGACACTTCGAAATTGGCATCACGCAACGGCGCGTTGATGAAGAATCCCCGGGGCGCGAGGGCGGAAACGACCTCCGTGAAATCAAACGGCATCCGATTCGGGTCTTTGCCGTAACGCTCGGAGATGCGGGGCATATACCCCCGATGGCTCCAGCCGGTCAGGTCGCCGCCATAATATTTGAAGAACGAATTGAACCCGCAGCTGGACACCACGACCTTCAGCCGCCGATCGAACGCGGACAGATACATGGAATTGTGTCCGCCCAGGGAATGGCCGATACATCCGATCCGCCCGGCATCCACCTCCGGCAGCGACTGTAGCAGGTCCACGGACCGCATATGGTTCCAGATCCCCTTCATCGTGGCGCTGGCATAACCATTTTGATATGGATCGATTTCGTAGTCTCCGAAATTCACGTAGTCCGGCGCCAGCGTCACATAACCCCTCCGCGCAAGTTCCAGCGCATAGTGAAGATCCGGGATGCCGCCCACGCCCGCGGGTTCGCCTTTCCCGATCTTCGTTGTCTGATGCAGGCACAGCATCGCCGGCGCCTTGCCGTTCAAGCCCTTCGGGACAAGCAGGTACGCGGGCACGCGGTCGTCCGGTTCCGACACGAAAGTGACCTTCTTCCTGATCACGTCGCCCAGGTCCTCGGTCCCCACAACCTCCATATCCAGCGCGGGCAGGCTGGAACGGTCGGGAAGGGGTCCCATCACTTTCTCCATATTCGCCAGAATGTGGGCCCGCCGCTTTTCCCAGTCCTTAGAACTCGATATCGCCCGTTCCCTGCCCCCTGCGTCCACGTAGACCAGCATCGCCATCTTATCCTCGTAGAACGGCGGCCCCTGCCCGGCAATGGGGACCCCGATCAACATCGTGATCCCCAGACCCAGGCGGACCGTCCATCGTGAAAACTTCGTCGGGAAATATTCCATTGGACGTTCCGTCTCGGTGAACTGTCCAGGAGACCTATAGGGTCTGAAGGCAAGGTGATTGATCAAACGCCGGAAACTGCCAGTTCGCGGCACCTCACTGTATCGCTGTCGCCGGCCGCATGCCCGAATCAGCGAGCCGTCCATCCTCCGTCCACGAACAGCGACGTTCCCGTCACGTAGGTCGACGCGTCGCTGGCCAGAAACAGCGCGGCGCCACGGATCTCGCGCATCTCGCCCCAGCGATTGAACGCCGTCTGGCAGAGCAGACTCTTCACCTTGTCGGGTGTCTTCAGAAGCGGCCTGTTGATCTCCGTCAGAAAGGGTCCCGGGCAAAGCGCGTTGCACCGGACTCCGAACGGCGCCCATTCCAACGCGAGCGCCCGGGTCATGCCGGCGACCCCGGCCTTGGACGAACAATATGCAGAGCGTTCCGCCAGACCCACGGCGCTCAGCGTCGACCCCACGTTGATCACCGATCCACTCTTCCGGGACGTCATGATCGGCCCCGCGGCCCTGCAGCAGAGCCAGGAACCGGTCAGGTTGGTCTCTATGACCTGCCGGAATTCATCGACCGGAAAACGATCCAGCGGATGCCGGATGTTGATTCCCGCACAGTTGACCAGAACATCCAGTCGCCCGAACCGGTCCGTGACCGCCTGCATCAGGCCGATCACCTCCGCGTCCACGGTCACATCGGCGGCGAGGCCCAGGCTCTCCTGGCCCGCATGTTCCGCGATCTCCGCCGCAACCGCTTCACAGCCCGCTCCGTTTCTCGAACAGACCACGGTAACGGCGCCCGCCTCGGCCAGCGCCAGCGCCATTTCCTTTCCCAGTCCCTTCGATCCTCCGGTAATCAGCGCGACACGACCGTTCAGTCGAAACAGATCCAGCGTTGTCGGTTCGTCCATATTCGCCTCCGCATTTTGCGTGGTGCCGCGAATTACCAATTCGCGCTACCGGATCATGCGCCGTATCAGATGGGCTCTATCAAAGGGCTGCCAGGACCGTCCTCAATATCCCGGCGAACAACAGCCGCTCCTCCGGCGTCCCCACCGTCACCCTGAAAAACCTGTCCAGAGGCGCCGCCGCAGGTTTGCGCACGAACGCGCCGTGTCTCTGAAGGGTCTCCAGAATCGTATTCGCGCGGTCCGCCGTTCCGGCATCGAAGGCAACGAAGTTTGTGGCCGAAGGCAGGGTGGGCAAACCAAGCCCTTCTCCCAGAAGCGCATAATCCGTCCGTCCTTCCGCAACCGACCTGACCACGTTCGCCACGAATTCCGTATCCTCAAGCGATGCGAGCGCTCCGGCCTGTGCCACTCGATTCACACCATAGTGGTGCCGTACCTTCTCCAGGGCCTCCACAACGACCGCGTCCGCAACCGCATATCCAATCCGGGCGCCGGCCATCCCGTGCGCCTTGGAAAACGTGCGCATACGAATGACGCGCGGCCTGATCGGCGCCATAGGCGGCGGCGCGTCCTGTGTTGCGAACTCCGAATATGCTTCATCCAGAATCAGCAGGCACCGATCCGGAAGCGTTCTCTCAAATGCCAGGATATTCGCCGCCGGGTGCCAGGTGCCCGTGGGGTTGTCCGGATTGGACAGGTACACCAGCCGGGCATCGGTTTCCGCGGCGGCATCGGCCAGTCCCTCCAGATCGTTTCTGTCATCCCGGTAAGGCACGAAGTGCAGGAGGCCGCCAAACCCGTTTACGTGGTAGTTGAACGTCGGGTATGCGCCCAGGGATGTAACGACCCTCTCTCCGGGCTCGACAAAAACCCGCACGACAAGCCCCAGCAGGTCGTCGATTCCGCTTCCTACGCTGACGTTCTCGAACGGGACGCCGTTGAATCCGGCAATTGCGCTGCGGATCTCGTGGTTTTCAGGATCGTTATACCAGCTCAGCCGCTCAACCGCACGGAACATGGCCTCGCGCGCCAGCGGCGAAATCCCGAAAGCGCTCTCGTTGGCCCCGACCCTCACCCTGAAGGGTTTTCCGCGCCTGCGCTCCAGCGCTTCGGGCCCTACGAACGGCACCGATGCCGGCAGGCCGCGAACAATTCGGGTAAATGGAAACCGGTTATCCATCATCCGGGCTCCGTGGACACAAAGACATCGTAGCGTCCGTCAGAATCGGATTCGGAACCGCATACGGAATTCCAGGCCTTCCTCACCGTGTCCGTGCGGCTCCTCCCAGTCGACCTGGTCCAGATGCGCATCCACATACGCATCGCCCATACTGAACAGGACAAGGCCAATCGTCGTATACAGAAAGATATTCCGTTCCAGCGACGCATCGACCGACGCGCGACTGTTCAACTGGTTCCGGCGAACGAAAAACCCCACCGTGGAACCCACCTGCGCGGCGGCGATCAGGCTTCCCTTTATGGGCCGGCGGTTATAAAACTGCCCCCATCCCGGCAACGCCAGCGACCGTAACATCGCCCCCCGCGGGGTCTGAGCCCCCCGGACACTGTCCACGGCCGTCGAATCCGGACTCTCGGCCGCCGCCGGAACGACCCCTGTAAGAATAGCCATTCCCGCCGCGAACGCGAGCGTCAATGCGGCAGAAATCACACCGCCGGAATTGCCGATTTTTCTGTTCCAGGCATTGCGCTTCACGATTCATGCCCCGATCGCCAGTCTTGCCGCGCCAAGAATCCCCGCGTCGTCCCCCAGCATGCCCGCCACAATCCGCACCCTTTCCTTGACCCCGACCGTACCACGTTCCTGAAAGGTCCTTCTGGCAGGCGCAAACAGCCGTTCCCCTGCACGCGCGAGCCCCCCGCACAGCGCCACCACCTCCACGTTCGTTACGCTCACCAGGCTCACAAGCCCGATTCCCAGCAGCGTCCCGGTTTCTTCGAACATCGCGCGGGCAAACGCGTCTCCGGCCTCGGCCGCTTCGAAAATGGCCTGCGTCGTCAGACCCCTCGCGTTCAGCGCGGTTTCCGGTGCTTCCGCTTCCAGCCGCTCACGGGTCCGCCTTACCATCGAGGTCGCGGAGACGTAGAGCTCAAGACAGCCATAATTCCCGCAGGGGCACCGGGGTCCGTTCCAGTCGACGGTGATGTGACCCACCTCCGCCGCATTGCCGTTGAACCCATGCATCAATTCGCCGTTGCACACCCAGCCGCCGCCCACGCCCGTGCCCAGCGTCACACACAAAAAATGAGGCGCCTTCCTGCCGGCGCCCTGCCATTGTTCGCCAAATGCCGCGAGATTCGCATCGTTGTCCACGACCACCGGCGTTTCGAGTGCTGCCTCAAGCCGGTCTTTCAGCCGTACGCCGTGCATGCACGGCATATTCTCGGGAGAAATAATGACGCCGTTGAAGGGGTCAAGCGGACCCGGCGCACCGACGCCCACGCCGCGCACTTCCGTTCCGCCCGCTCGCCGAAGCACCTGCCTGACGCACTTCGCGATTCCGGAAATCACATGATCGCTGCCCAGGTCGGGCCGCGTGGGACATCGGAACCGGGAGACGATCTCTCCCGCGTCCGTCACCAGGCCCGCGCGCGTATTGGTTCCGCCCAGATCGACGCCAACCGCCAGTGCGCTCACATCTCGGCCCGCGCCTGTTTCACGGCATCCACAAAGGCCCGGGCGGTCGCCGTTAACGCGGCCCAGTCCTTCTCCGCCACCGCCCGTTTATCCACCATCGCGCTCCCGGCGCCCACCGCGCAGGCGCCCGCATTGATGAACTCCGGCGTCGTCCTGGAGTCCACCCCGCCCGTCGGCATCAGTCGCACCTGGGGCAGCGGCCCTTTTACATCCTTGAAATAGGAAGGACCGCCGACACCGGCAGGGAAAACCTTGACAACATCCGCCCCCGCCTGCCATGCGGCAAGAATCTCCGTAGGCGTGAACCCGGCGGGCATCACCACTTTGCCGTAGCGCTTTGCCATCGTGATTACTTCCGGATTCAGCGTGGGTCCCACGACGTACTCCGCACCTGCCAGAATGGCCGCGCGCGCCGTCTCGGGATCCAGGACGGATCCGACGCCCACGATAGTGTCCTCCATTTTGGCGGACGCCTCCTCAATGACCTTGAGCGCCCCCGGCACGGTCATTGTCACCTCAATGGCAACCACGCCGCCTTCCCGAAGCGCCCGGGATACATCCATCAGTTCCGTGGGCGAGTCCGCCCTCAGAACCGCTACCACACCGCAGTCGATAATTCGATCCAGCACGCCGGCCATACGGTTTTCTCCTCCGCAGTCCGTTGATAAAGTCGCTCTGAAGGCGAGGCCGAGCCATTGTTGTCGAAGACAAGACGCGCAACCGAGTCCCATCCTGCGAT
>JAAXHE010000294.1 GCA_012271065.1 Candidatus Latescibacterota bacterium | reverse complement strand
GTCTCACTGTACGTGGCCTTTCGTTTTGGGTGAAATGGGGGTTTTGACGCTTCCCAATATACCAAAATGAAAGGCCTTTTCCTATTGAAAAATATAGACTTAGTTAACTTACAGCTTCCTTGTTGTTGACCCGAAAACTCGTCAATTTATCTTCGGATTAAGGTTAATCGCACATTTCAGAGGATACGGTATGGCGAATTCCTGTCGGACGGTTCTGGTCGGTTGCGGAGGTATGGGCCGCCAGCATCTGAAAGTCATCCGTGAGATGCCAGATTTCGAGGTCGCCGCGATCTGCGACGTGTTCGACGGCGCGCTCAGGGAAGCCGGTGACGCATTCGGGGTGGAGCTGCGGTACACGGACTTCGAACGGATGTACGACGAGACGCGGCCCGATCTGGTCGTCGTTGCCACCCAGACCCGGGGGCATCGGGCGCCCGCGGTGGCGGCGCTGGAGCGGGGAATATCCGTACTCTGCGAGAAGCCGATCGCCATCGATCCCGCCGAGGCGGACGAGATGGTCGCGGCGGCAGCCGCATCGGGCGCGAAGCTGGCGGTCAACCATCAGAGCCACGTAAGTTCAGCCGTATTGACGGCGCGCGATATGGTTCGCAGAGGGGATATCGGTCAGGTCGTGCTGGTGCGCGGACGGAACAAGTCCGGACGCCAAAGCGGAAACGAGTTTACGGAAATGGGAACCCACGTCACCGATATGATGATGCGCTTCGGCGGCGTGCCCGAGTGGTGTTCCGGCAGCGTCTGGTATCGGGGACGCCTGGCGGGCGTCAACGACGTCATGGAGGCAAAGGAGATGTCGCCGCGGGACCGCGATTCCGGCCCTGTAGTGGGCGACAGGGCAACGGCCCAGTACGGATTCGAGGACGGTGTTCTGGGAGAAATTCACTTCCTGAGATTCCAGAGAGCCATGAGCGAGAACTACGGCGTGGACGTTTTTGGAACCGAAGGACAGCTCTCGGTCCGTGCTTCGGGCCGGGTCGCGCACTCCCTATGGCGCCTTCCCAGGCCCATGGAAGGGTTACCGGGGGGACACGGGGACTGGGCGCCGGTTGCGTCGGGCGACTCCGGGGCCGAGGACTCGATTGCCAGGATGTACCGCCGGGTGGCCGAAGCGATCGAGTCGGGTACGGATCCGCCCTCGAGCGGAGTCGACGCCCGGGCGGCGTTCGAGATGATTCTCGGCATCTACCAGTCCCACAGGGAAGGCGGGCGGCGGGTTGAATTACCGCTTTCAGACCGCCGGCATCCGCTGGAAGCGTGGCGGGATGAAACTTCAGGTTCGATTCGGAAATAGATATGTCGATTGCAGGAAGTGTCAGAACGGCGAGAGACGAACTGGATGCCCACGTCAGGGAAACAGTTGACTGGCATTTCAGTCCGGACACGGGGTGCCCGTTCTGGCTGGAATTCGCCGCGGGGCTGGATTTCGATCCGCGGCGGGAGATCGGCGGGTATGCGGACTTGAAGATCCTCGGTCATTTTCAGGACGACTGGCTGCGCGGCGGTCCGGTGCGCCGGTGGATTCCCGGGGGGAGCGCAGGGAAACGGACGTACGTCTTCGAAACCGGTGGATCAACAGGAGTGCCGAAGTATCGGATCAGCCAGGAAGACTTCCACATCGACTACGAGATGTTCAGCAGGCGCCTTTCGGACGAGACGTTTCCAAGGGGCGCCGACTGGCTGATGCTGGGGCCAACAGGCCCGAGGCGGCTGCGGCTGGCGGTTGAATACCTCTGCCAGATTCGCGGCGGCATCTGTTTCCTTGTGGACCTGGACCCCAGATGGGTCAACAAGCTGATCGCGCGCGGCGCCCTCCAGGAACTGGATCTCTATAAGGCCCACGTGATCGATCAGGCGTTGACCATTCTGCGTGCGAACGACAATGTGAAGTGCATGTTTACGACGCCAAAGCTTCTGGAAGCGATCTGTGAAAAGATCTCATTGAAAAAGGCTGGCATTTCGGGGATATTTTGCGGGGGGACCGAGATGGACGCGCAGTTCAACCGTTTCGCCAGGGAGGAACTGATTCCCGGAATCGACTTCGTGCCGACGTATGGAAATACGTTGATGGGACTGGCCTGTTCCAAGCCCCTGGAACCTTCGGACAACTTCGCCATTACCTATTATCCGCCCCTCCCGCGTGCCGTGATCGAACTCGTGGACCCGGACGATCCTGACGTACCGGTAGAATACGGCGCCGTCGGGCGGGTGATGCTGACAACCCTCACCCGGGAGTTCTTCATGCCGCGGTTCCTGGAAAGGGACGAGGGCGAGCGGGCGGAACCGATCGAGGCATTTCCCTGGGACGGGGTGAGGAATCTGGGTCTGTTCTCGGAAATGCAGGAGTCGGTCGTGGTAGGCGTATATTAGCGGGAAGGTTTATGATCCGGGAGGATCGCGTGACCCATATCCCGGTTTTGCGTGCGGGGAATCCATACACGAGTCTGGATGTCCAGGAAGTTCCGCACGTTCAGACCGGAGAACCGCTGGTGCGGGTAAGTCAGGCGAATCCGGGTCTGATCGCGAGGGACCTCACCGACGCGAACGCGAATAAACGGGCCCTTGAGGCGTTGAGTGTTTCCGATCTCTCATCCATTACGCGTAGGGCAGGCCGGCTGTTCGCGGAGGCGAACCTGCCACTGGATGGCCGGTCGCAATCGCCGGGTGACTATGTCCGCCAGGTTTCGGGGACAACGGGAATTCCCGAAACCCTTTGCCGGGAGAATCTGGAAAAAATCCGGTTGGCCTGCAGCCAGATCGACGACGTGCTCGCCGGTCTGACGCGTGAGCTGGATCTGTCGGTGCTGGACAGGAGGTGGGCTCCTGAAAATGGCAGGCCGTTGAGCTATGTCTGCCAGACCGACGCGCTTGGCGCGGTATTGCCCAGCAATTCGCCGGGCGTGCATTCGCTCTGGGTCCCGGCAACGGCGCTGAAGGCGCCTCTCGTGCTGAAGCCCGGCCGTGAGGACCCGTGGACGCCGTACCGGATTGCACAGGCGTTCATCGCCGCGGGATGTCCGGGCGAAGCGTTCGGCATCTACCCCACGGGGCACGCGGGCGCGAACGAAATCCTCCTGCGTTGCGGGCGCTCCCTCTTGTTCGGGGGCGGCGCCACGGTCGCGCCGTGGCTGCACGATCCGCGGATATCGATCCATGGTCCGGGCCGCAGCAAGGTGGTTCTGGGAGAAGACCTGGTCGACCGCTGGGAGGACTTCCTGGATGTGATCGTGGTTTCCATCGCGGCCAACGGAGGGCGTTCGTGCATCAATGCGTCCGGCGTCTGGACGCCCGCGTACGGACGCGAGATTGCCGATGCGATCGCGCAGCGCCTCGCACAGATCGAGGCACGGCCGCTGAGCGACCCGGAAGCCCGGATTGCCGCGTTTGCCAATCCGGCCGCGGCTACCGGGATTTCCAATATCATCGATGTCCATCTGAAGCGCGGCGGCGCGGAGGACCTGACCGTGGGCCTGCGCGGGAGCCGGCTTGTCGAACTGGACGGCCTGACGTTCCTGAACCCGACCCTTGTATGGTGTGGCTCCCCCGAACACCCCCTGGCGAATACCGAATTCCTGTTTCCTTTCGCGAGCGTGGTCGAGGCGCCGCAGGCGGAGATGGTCCAGGGGATCGGGCCCAGCCTGGCGGTCACGGTGTTGACAGAGGATGAAGACCTCGTCGGAGACTTGCTGAATTCACCCCACGTGGATCGACTGAACGCGGGGCCGATTCCCACGAACCGGATTTCATGGGACCAGCCGCACGAAGGCAATTTGTTCGATCACCTCTACCGTCAGCGGGCGTTTCAGTTCGCGCACGGCGCTTAGGGTTCCGTGAATGGAACCTTTCGACCACCATCCTTCGCCGCGGGTGATCTTCGGGGAGGGCACGCTTGCGCGGCTCGCGGACCTGGCGGGTGGACTGGGAGGCGGGCGAATCCTGCTCGTGACCGATCCGGGGATCGTCAACGCCGGGATCGCTGCCAGTGCGCTGTCCCTGCTGCGAGGAGCGGAACGCGATGTCTGTCTGTTCGACGGCGTGGACGAGAACCCGACGACGGCCCACGTGGACGCGGGAGTGAAGGCGGCCTCGGCGCACGGCGGGATCGGGATGATCGTTGGCCTGGGCGGCGGCAGCGCAATGGATTGCGCCAAGGGGATCAATTTCATCCTCACCAACGGCGGACGCATGGAGGACTACCGCGGGATGGGCAGGGCGCGGCGACCGATGCTGCCGTCGATCGGCGTTCCGACGACCGCGGGGACAGGCAGCGAAGCCCAGTCCTACGCGTTGATCTCAAGGCCGGACACGCACGAAAAGATGGCCTGCGGCGACCTCAAGGCGCGATTTCGCGGCGTCATTCTGGATCCCGAGCTCACCGCGAGCGCACCGGGACACGTGGCCGCCGCGGCGGGAATCGACGCCATCGCCCATGCCGTGGAGAGCTGCGTGTGCAAGCGGCGGAACGCGGTGTCGCGCATGTACGCGCTGGAGGCGTGGCGTCTGCTCGCATCAGGATTCGAAGAGGCGCTGGAGCCGGCGGCCGGCGTGGACGCAAGATCCGCCATGCTCCTGGGCGCGCACTTCGCGGGTGCGGCGATCGAGAATGCCATGCTGGGCGCCGCGCACGCCTGCGCCAACCCGCTGACGGCCCGTTACGGAATCACACACGGCGTCGCCGTTGGCGTGATGCTTCCGCCGGTAATTCGCTTCAACGGGGAGACGGATGGCAGGCTCTACGCAGGTTTCGGGTTGATTGCGGGTGCGCTGGCGGAACAGATCGAAGGGTTCAGGCGGACGGCGGATCTGCCCGGCTGCCTCGGCGATCTCGGGGTTGAACGGGATCGACTTCCGGAATTGGCGGCCGAGGCGGCGACCCAGTGGACCGGGACGTTCAATCCGCGGCCGGCCCGCGAAGCCGACTTTCTGGCGTTATATGAAGAGGCATATTGAGGTTCGCGCGAGACGAAAAGCAGGGTGCATATGGAACATTTTGCTCCCTTTGTGCATCTTGTACGTACCGGTTTCCGTCTGCGTCGCCGGGGAGACGTCATGGCCGCGGTTCAGAGGCGACGCGCAATCCACGGGACTCGCCCGGGAGTCGCTGCCCGACAGCCTGGTAGTTCTGTGGGCTGCCCGCGTACCTGAAGGCATCGAGTCCACCGCGGCGATCCAGGAGGGTGCGGTTTTTGTCGGCGGGTTGGACGGAAACCTCTATGCGTTTGACTTCATTACCGGAGCGTTGAAATGGAAGTATTCCGCCGGCGGGGTAATAAAGGCTTCTCCGCTGGTGGCGGATGACCGGGTTTTCTTCGGAGACGGTAACGGCGGCTTTCACGCCGTGGACGCGTCATCCGGGAAGGGGTTGTGGACGTACCGGACCGAAGGGGAGATCATCTCTTCCGCCGCGTCGTACGAAGGCCGGGTGATCTTCGGGTCCTACGATCAGTTCCTCTACTGCCTCACGATGGCGGGCGGGAGCCTGGTGTGGAAGGTGGAGACGGAAGGCTACGTTCATGGGTCCCCGGCCCTTTGGGGCGGACGCGTACTCGTCGCCGGTTGCGACGGTCTGCTGCGCATGGTGAACGCGGCTGCAGGAGACGAAGTCTCACGGTTGGAACTGTCCGACTACGTGGCGGCCAGTGTAGCCGTGCGCGGCGGACGGGCCTACGCGGGTACGTTCGGTAACCAGGTCCTGGGTCTGGACCTGTCGGCGGAGAAGGTCCTGTGGCGGTACGAGCACCCCAGCCGCAAGTTTCCATTTTACGCCTCCCCGGCGGTCACGGAAGAACACGTGATCGTCGCCGGGCGTGACAGGATGGTGCGAGCGCTCCGCCCGGACAACGGCGGGGTGTTGTGGATTCGTGCGTTTCGTTCCCGGCTGGACTCGTCCCCGGTGGTTGCGGGCGACCGGGTGTTCGTGGGCACGACCGGCGGGAGGATTTTGGCGCTGGATCTGAAGACGGGCGAACCGGGATGGGAGTTCCCGACCGGTTCGGCGGTGCTGGCTTCGCCGAGCGTGGCCGGCGGCAGGCTCGTAATCGGAACGGCTGACGGCGCTTTGTACTGTTTTGGCAGTGAGGCGGGAGAATGAGTACCCAGGTTCACATACCGGAACCCGCGACCTCCAGGAAAGCGTGGAAAGAAACGGCGGTCGGCAGTGTCTTCGTATCCAACTACCCGCCGTATTCGTTCTGGCGGGATGAGCACAATTCCCGCGTCGAGGCGATGCTGGAGGCTTCTGAACCTTCGGCGGGGGCGGTCCCGCTCGGGTTGTATCTTCATATCCCGTTCTGCCGGAAACGCTGCAAGTTCTGCTATTTTCGCGTGTATACCGATCGCAACAGTTCCGAGATCCAAGTCTATCTGGATGCGCTGGCCAGGGAGGTGGAAAACTACGCCACGCTGCCCAGAATCGACGGACGCAGCCTGCAATTCGTCTACTTCGGCGGGGGGACGCCGTCGTATATCAGCGTGAAACACCTGGAGGCGCTGGTGGATCGGCTGAAGGCCGTGCTGCCGTGGGACGCCGCGGAGGAGGTCGCGTTCGAGTGCGAGCCGGGCACCCTGTCGCAGCCGAAGGTGGAGGCCATCCGCGAAATCGGGGTCACGCGATTGAGCTTGGGCCTGGAGAACCTGAATGACGAAATCCTGAAGGAGAACGGCCGGGCGCACGTCGGCAAAGAGATCTACCGGGCCATGGACTGGGTGAAGAAGCAGGCGTTCGAACAGGTGAACGTAGACCTGATTTCGGGGATGGTGGGCGAAACGTGGACGACGTGGAAGGAGACGGTTCAGGGGACGATCGATCTGGACGCCGACAGCGTGACGATCTACCAGATGGAACTGCCGTTCAACACGACCTATTCGAAGGCGCTTCTGGATGGTAACGGTGTGACAGTTGCAGACTGGGAGACGAAGCGCGAGTGGCACGCCCATGCGATCGACGCGTTCGGCGATGCCGGCTACGAGATCTCGAGCGCCTATACGATGGTCAGGAAGGGTCGTCCGAAGCGGTTCGTCTACCGGGACGCGCTGTGGCGGAGCGCCGACCTCATCGGCGCGGGCGTCGCGTCGTTCTCGCACGTGGGCGGGATACACTTTCAGAATCACACACAGTGGGACTCCTACATCGATGCCTGCATGCAGGGGCGGCTGCCGCTGAACAGGTCCTTCGTTCCTACTGACGAGGAACGCCTCGTGCGCGAGATGATCCTGCAACTCAAGCTGGGCAGGATCGACACCGGTTATTTCAAGGACAGATTCAACGTGAATATCCTGGAGCGGTTCGGCGAGGCCTACGGAAGACTCAGGGATTTCGGCATGCTGGAATTCGATTCGCAGAGTATCACTCTGAGCCGGGATGGACTCTTGCGCGTCGATCAATTGCTCCCCGAATTTTACGACGAGAAATATCGCAATTCGCGCTATACATGAAGAATACCGAATTTCACCGCTTCGCCCTTCATCCGCGTTCGTACTCGCTTCGCTGTGATTCGGATACGTCTGTGGTCTGATTTCACCCGAATAAATCAGGAGACACGCCATGACTGCGAACAAGCCAATCCGGGAAGATCGAATCGTCACTGACCCGCTGATATTGGCAGGGAAACCAACCGTGAGGGGCACTCGAATTTCGGTGGAATTGATCATGGAATTGCTGGATGGGGGAAGGAGCGAAGCCGACATCATTCGTATGTACTCGCACATTACCCTTGAGGATATCCGAGCCTGTCGGGAGTATGCGGCAACCGGCGCGAAGTTGTCCAACGTGACTTGGACGGATATTGACGCCATAATGGATGGAAAACGGTAGATGAGAATATTGGCTGATGAGAATATATCGGAGCAAGTCGTGATAAGGTTGCGAGCATCAAACTGCGATGTGCGCTGGGTAATGGAGACCTACCGGGGTGAAGGAGACTCCAGTTTGCTGGAATTGGCTACACGTGAAGGCCGAACACTGATAACCTACGACAAAGACTTTGGGGATCTTGTGAATCGAGACGGGATTTCCGCCCCTCACGGCGTCATCTTGTTTCGCATACACAGCGATGTGCCTGACACTGTGAAAGCCAAATTTGTCGCCGGCAGTGTTATGGCGTGGGATAGCTTGTTACCGGGAATCTGGACGATTCAGATAAGGCATCAGTGAAGGCTTTCGGTCAGGTACGCCTGAGCTGTAGTTTCACTTTCTTGCGGAGTCAGTCTATGAAATACAGGTTTTATTTGGTGTTCGCATTTGTGCTGTGCTTTTCTCCCGCATACGCGGATTGGCCTCAATGGCTGGGCCCCAACCGAACGGGTATTTCGACCGAAACGGGATTCCTGAAGACCTGGCCGAAGGACGGTCCTGAGGTCTTGTGGAAGAGGAACCTCGGCAAGGGGTTTTCAGGGATTTCGGTCGCGGATGGTCGTGTGTTCACCATGTTTGCGGACGGTGACGATGAGTACGTCATCTGTCTGAATGAGAAGTCGGGCGACGAAATCTGGCGGTTCAGGACGGGAGGCATGTTCGAGGAGTGGCAGGGGGGCGACGGACCCCGGTCGCAGCCGACGGTGGACGGGGAGCGGGTCTACGTCCTCGGCGCTGAGGGTCGGCTGTACGCGCTGAAGGCGGCAAACGGCGATACGATCTGGACCGTGGACCTTGTCGACGGCCTGGGCGGCCGGTTTCCCAGGTTCGGGTTTTCGACTTCGCCGCTTGTGGAGGGCGACTTTCTGTTCCTGGAGGCGGCGACGCGCGATGGTACGTTTCTGGCGCTGCACAGGAAAGACGGTAAAGTCGCCTGGGCTTCCCAGAACGACGTGGCTTCGTATTCATCGCCTATCGCCCTGGATCTCGCCGGCGCGCGTCAGGTGGTCTATTTCTCGGGGGACGCCGTCGTCGGGCTTTCTCCGGCGGACGGATCCCTGTACTGGCGGTACCCCTGGAAGACGTCGTACGACCTGAATATCGCAACGCCGATCTTCGTACCGCCGGACCGGATCTTCATTTCCTCGGGCTATGATCACGGCGCGGCCTTGCTGCGGATCGAGCCCGGCGGCGACGGGTTCTCGGTGACCCGGGTCTGGGAGAGCAGGCGGATGAAGAACCATTTCGGCACGTCCGTGTTGGTCGGGGACTATATCTACGGATTCGATAACGCCATCCTGAAGTGCATCGAAGCACGGACCGGAAAAGAGCAGTGGAAACATCGCGGGTACGGCAAGGGGGCTTTGATCTACGCCGACGGGCATCTCGTCCTGTTGAGTGACAACGGGAGACTGGCCCTGGCGCAGGCAACGCCCGACGGATTCAGTGAAAAGGCCGGCGTGCAGGTACTCGACGGCCGCAGCTGGACGATGCCGACCCTGGCCAACGGCCGCGTGTTCGTCAGGGACATGCGCAAAATCGTCTGTCTGGATCTCCGGGCCGGCGGTTAGCGCCTAACCTTAATCCGAAGATAAATTG
>JAAXHE010000105.1 GCA_012271065.1 Candidatus Latescibacterota bacterium | reverse complement strand
GAACGGGGGTGCATCGGCCGCGGTGTCCCCTTACAGCCCGTTGAAAAAGCCCATCCGGGCTACGGCTGGCCCTTGCGGTCGAAATACTGCGTTGCTCGGCCTCGCCTGCAGAGCGACTTTGTCAACGGACTGGTAAACTGTGAGTACAGGGAGCCGTCAAATGGCTGAAAGTGGATACGATTTCGAAGCGATCGAGTCAAAGTGGCGCACTCGCTGGGAGCAGACAGGTGTCTACAGGAGCGGCGTCAGGAAAGGCAGGCCCAAGCACTATGCGCTGACCATGTTGCCGTATACCTCGGGAGACCTGCATATCGGGCACTGGTACGCGATGGTGCCTTCCGACGCACGCGCCAGATGGATGCGGATGAATGGATATAACGTCTTGTTTCCAATAGGGTTTGATGCGTTCGGACTGCCGGCGGAAAACGCCGCCATCGAACGAGGGATTCATCCGGCCAAATGGACCATGGACAACGTAGAGAAAATGCGTGGACACCTGAAGAAAATGGGTGCCATGTTCGACTGGGAAAGGGAGATCGTAACGTGTGAACCCGAGTACTACAAGTGGACGCAGTGGCTCTTCCTGCAGTTCTTTCGCCACGGATTGGCCTATCGGAAAAAGGCTCCGGTGGACTGGTGTCCGCGTTGCAATACGACGCTTGCCAGAGAGCAGGTGTGGGGAGATGACCGCCATTGCGAACGGTGCGATACACCCGTTGAAAAAAAAGACCTGGATCAGTGGTTGTTCCGGATTACGAAATACGCGGATTCGCTGCTTGATTTTTCGGGCCTGGACTGGCCCGGACGGGTCGAAACGATGCAGACCAACTGGATAGGCCGCAGTGAAGGGGTGGAGTTTGAAATGGCCGTGAAGGGTTCGGGTGAATCGTTTCGGGTTTTTACCACGCGCGCGGATACGATATTCGGGGTTACGTTCGCGGTATTGGCGCCTGAACACGAGCTTGTCGACGCGATTACATCCCGGGCCCGCGCGGCGGAGGTCGCATCGTACCGGGAGGAAGCCGGCCGGCGGTCGGAAATCGACCGGTTGTCTCTGGACAAGGATCGCGACGGTGTCTTTACGGGAGCGTATGCGATCAACCCGATGAACAACGCCGAGGTACCCATCTATATCGCCGATTATGTGCTTACGACGTACGGAACCGGCGCGATCATGGCCGTACCAGGACACGACGAGCGGGATTTCGGTTTCGCGAAACAGTACGGATTGCCCGTTCCGACTGTCATCGCGCCGTCGGACTGGGATGGCCGACCGCTAGGGCGTCCCTACGAGGAAAAGGGCACGCTGGCCAATTCAGGCCGGTTCAGCGGCATGCCGTCCGACGCGGCGAAGGTCGCGGTGGCCGAAGATCTGGAAGCGCGGGGAATCGGTAAGCGCAAGGTCAACTATCGGTTGCACGACTGGCTGATCTCCCGCCAGCGGTACTGGGGCTGCCCCATACCGATCGTCTACTGCGACACCTGCGGCGTTGTGCCGGTTCCTGAGACGGATCTTCCTGTGAAACTGCCGGAAGATGCGGAGTTTCTGCCCACGGGCGAATCTCCACTGAAGCGTCACGAGGGATTCCTGCATACGACCTGCCCTGAATGCCAGGGGGACGCGCGGAGAGAAACCGATACGATGGATACGTTCATGTGTTCGTCGTGGTATCAGTACCGGTATCTCAGCCCGCAATTCGCAGCCGGACCGTTCGACCCGGAAGAGGGGGCGTACTGGCTGCCGGTGGATCAATATACGGGTGGTATCGAGCACGCGACCATGCATCTGCTGTATACCCGTTTCTTCACCAGGGCGATGCGGGACATGAAGCTCATCGCCACCGACGAGGCCGAACCGATGGTCCGGCTGTTCAATCAGGGCATCATTCTCGGAGAGGATTCCGAGAAAATGAGCAAGTCCCGCGGAAACGTGGTGAACCCGGACGATCTCATCGACGCGCACGGCGTTGACAGCGTCAGGGCATATCTTATGTTCATCAGCCGTTGGGACCAGGGCGGCCCCTGGAACTCGGCGAGCCTGGAAGGCGTTCCCCGGTTTCTGAACCGGGTCTGGTCTCTTGTCAGCGAGCCGGCTGCGTCGGCCGGCAAACCCCCGGGAACCGGGGAGACAACGGAATTGAGAAGGATCACCCACCAGGCGATCAGAAAAGTCTCGGAGGACCTGGAATCCTTCGACTTCAACACCGCCGTCGCCGCGTTGATGACCTGTGTCAGCCGTCTTGGCAAACTGAAGACCGCTGCCGTCGTCGAATCGGATGCCTGGAAAGATGCCATTCGCTCGCTGTGCCTGCTGTTGGCGCCCTTTGCGCCGCATATATCGGAAGAATTGTGGGAACGCATCGGCGGGAGCTACAGCGTCCACGAGCAGGCCTGGCCGGAATGGGACGAGGATCTTGCGCGTCCGGCAACCATTCAGATGCCGGTGCAGGTCAACGGCAAGGTCCGCGCCAGGTTTCAGGTGGACGTGGATGCGGAGGGCAACGACGTCACGAGGCTGGCGCTGGAGCAGCCGAATGTGAGGAGCCATCTCGCGGGCAAAGCGCCCAAGAAGGTGATTGTCGTTCCCAATCGCCTCGTCAACATCGTGGTGTAGATAAAGACCCGGGATCGTCGAGCGATGCCGGGTCTTTTTTTAATCCGGCTGCGTGTGCAGGCCCGCGTGGGCGGAAAATACGACACGGGCAGGGTAGGGGGGATGACGCTGGTGTTCCGGGACGGGATCTTAACTTCCGGGTCGCCGATAATACGGCCTGCGAACCACCTTCGCCCGAAGCCGCCGGTTTCGGACGGCAACAAGCACTTCCTGTTCCCGGCGGGCAAGCTTCGGGTCCACAAAGCCCATGGCGATGATCCTGCCGGTCCACGGTGAAACCGACCCGCTGGTGATCACACCCGCGTCGCTGCCGTCCGAACGATGAATCCGGTAACCCTGGCGTGGAATGCCCTTGTCGATCATTTCAAGCATGACCAGCCTCTTGCTGACGCCGCCCGCCAACTGTTCCCGGATCGCTTCATAGCCGATGTAAGCCCCCGTTTTCGCCACGGCAAAACCGAGGTTGGCCTCCAGAGGGGACGTATTCTCGTCGAGTTCGTGCCCGTAAAGAGCCAGCGAAGCCTCCAGCCGGAGGGTATCGCGGGCTCCAAGACCGGCCGGTACCGCTCCGGCGCGATTGCCGGCCTCGAGAAGCGCGCACCACAGCGATTCCACCTCGTTCGTCTCCACGAAGATTTCGAATCCGTTTTCCCCGGTATAACCCGACGCCGCGAGCATTACGGGCCAGCCGGCAACGGTGTACGGGCGTACATCGTGGAAACGCAGGGCCCCGACGTCTTCGGGCGTCAGCTCCGACAGGATTTCAGCCGCCAGTGGACCCTGGAAGGCCAGGAGGGCCCGTTTGCCGATCCGGTTCTCCAGACGGACGTCCTTCAGGCCGGTCCCCGTGGAAACAATGTGCGCCCAGTCTTTTTCGGCGTTCGAGGCGTTGACGACGAGTGTGTATGAGTCCTCACCGGTCCGATAGACCATCATGTCGTCGATCGTACCGCCGCGCTCGTTCAGGAGAAAGGAATATTGGCATCTGCCGATATCCAGTTTCCGGATATCGTTGGCTGCCAGATATCGCAGAAAATCCCTCGCGCCGGTCCCAGAGACCCGGATCTGCCCCATGTGGCTCACGTCAAACAGCCCCGCCGCCGTTCTTACCGCCCGATGTTCCTCAATGATGCCGGCATACTGAACCGGCATCTCCCATCCGCCGAATTCGACCATCTTGGCATTCAGTTTGACATGCTGCCGGTAGAGTGGGGTGCGTTTCAGGGTTGCGTCGTCCATTTGAGCATCCTTCCGGAAAACAATACCGAATCGCGAATCTTCCTTGAATTCAGGAATGAAATTTCCTATAATAATTTAGGAAAATAAATGGAATAATCAAGTAATGGAGGATCTATGTCCGACATTCAGATCGACCAGGCGGAGCATCTGACCATCGACCAAGCCGCGAATTTACTTAAAGTGACCACGAAAACGGTCCGAAACTATATAGATCGGGAATATCTGAAAGCCCGGAAGTGGAATGGCGCGTGGCGGATTCCCAAAGGAAATATATTGGAAATTTACAGGAAAAAATATGGAAAACTTCTATATCCGGAAAGACTGGAGGGACTCCATAACGAGTCACTGGTACAGCTCGACCGGGGCGACTACGACCAGTTGCAACAACGAATAGGAAAACTGGATGCCGTCGAGCGGGCACTGGCGGAACGCACGGCCGAAATTCGCGCACTGAACGAACGACAGGCCCAACTCGAAGCGTCGTCGGCGTCCGGTTGGACCGAAGCGCGAAAATACAAGGATGACATTGAGGGGTTGCGCGAAAGTCTCCGCGTGGCCGAAAAAGCCAGGGAAGAGGCGGCGCTTTCGGCACATTGGCTCCGAAAGGAACTGAAGCGCCTTGGTGAAGAACGGAATTCCCTGAAAGAAAAGAACAAGGCCCTCGAAAACAGCTGTGAGGCATTTAAAGAGGACCTGGCGGGCAAAAACCGGGAAATAGGGCGGCTGAAAACCGAATTATCCACGCTACAGAGCAGAAGCGACAAAAAAGAGCCATTCATATAGAAATAATCGCAGAAAACGGTAAACAGCCCTGTTTCGCGAATCGTAAGTTTACATAATATATCTTATACCGGTTTTCGTCGGGTTCATCCGGTTATGGTATACGGCAACTATTGCACATGGATTTTCATGCCTGAAGATCAATCATTGCGACGCCCCGTTCATCGGCACACACGAACCCGCTCTGCGCCGCGGTGAGCGAAGTGACGTTCGCGGGTATTTCCAGCGAACCCTGGCAGCGTCCCTCCCGGTCGTACGTCCGGATCTCCCGCCGGTTGACGGCGGCGGCGACTACACCGGCTGATTCGGCGAGCGTGTGGATCCATTCCACTTCGTGGCGTCGCCAAATCAGATTCCCGTTAAAGTCAAACCCGTACAGCACGCCGAATTCGCACGCCGCAATCAGTACATCCTCCAGGACGATAAGCCCGGTGACTTCGCCCACCAGATTGGTATGCCAGAGTTCGGCGCCGTCCCGGGGTTTAACGGCGTAGATCCAACCGTCTTCCGTACCGTAAACGACTTCCAGAACGCCGTCGCGGTCCAGGTCGCACAGCACCATATGTTTCAGACCGATGCCGCGCCTGGGCGTTGTGGCGTTGCCGTGCGATCCAACCTGCTCGAACGTGGACCAGCGAAACGACCCGTCGAAGTTGTGTACCGTCAGCGGCGTGTAGTATTCCGTGCCAGCCAGAACCTCGGCCCTGCCATCGCCGTCCGTGTCTGTGACTCTCAACGCCGTGATGGCGTGATATCGAAACCACTCGGCCCATCTAAGGCTGCCGTCGTTCGCAAACGCGTTGACAAACCATCCTTCGGTACCGGCAAGCACGCTCAGGTCGCCGTTCCCTTCCAGGTCGGCCACCGCGATGGCGGACACCCGCGTGCCGCGATTGAACATATTCGCCATCGGGCGCCGCCACCGTTCTGAACCCGATTCGCCTTCCAGAACAACCAGTTGCGAGTCCTCGGTACCCACCATTGCTTCCGAATTCCCGTCACCGTCGATATCCGACAGATGCACGCGGCTGGCGCCGCCTTCCGCGTCAATCGACCGGGACCAGGCCGTATCGCCGGTCGCCGCACGCAGACACGCGACCTCCGTGCCATACGCAAGGAGCAATTTGCCTTCGTCTGAGACGCAGACGTGGCGAATCCTGTGCGGGAATTCGCGGCGCCATCGGTCCGCCGGCCCGCCGGAAACCGGAGGGCGGGCTGCGGGCCGGGCTGCCTGAGATGCTTCCGGCGCACGGCGGATCCGGGCCGCAAGCTCGGGATCGTCCAGTTCCCGTTCATCGCTGTCGACCGCTCGTCCGCCAAGCCGTTCGACGCCATTCAGGACCACGCGATTGCCCCGGGCGAGGCACCCGAACATGCTTCCCGAAAGCTGAAGACCATCCAGTTCAAGGGTCCCGGCGCCCAACAGAGCGACTTCGTCTCCATCCGTTACCTTTACCGCGTCAGCACCGATCCGCTCAATACGGATGTCAGGGCCCGGGGTAAGCAGATTCAAAAAGGTAAACGACGTTCCCGCATCGAGGGTACACCCGGTTCGCTGATGCAGTACGGAAATCGTCCCGTCCGAATACGGATAGCTCCCCCATCGGCTCTTGACGTGCGTATCCGGTACGATCTCTTGCGACGAACCGTCCGCGTTACGGATATGAAATTCCTCTCCCTCCTGTCGGATGCAAACCCCTTCCGCCTCGAGCGCCGGGTCCCCCACCGTCCGCCACAGACACTGCAGACGATAGTCACCCGCTTCGTGGCAGCGCAGCCGGTCCATGACCACCATATAGCGACCCTTGCGCCAGAAAATGTCGCGCTGCCAGTCCACGCCGTTGTATCCCGCGGCTTCGGAACGGAGCGTCGCGAGTTCCGCGCCGTCGTTACCGATGCTCAAGGATGCCAGAGGGGGAATGACGACGCTGTCACCGGGCGAATCGAGGACCCCGACGCCGTCGCGCATGACCGTGACGGAATTGTGAAACCTGGGCGCCGCCCGGATGTAATCCCCGTCCGCCAGCCAGGCCCTGTTGTTCCATGTCAGCCGGATGATCGCGTTGGTATCTTCGTGTCCGTGACAGGTCGTGCCGATGCCTTCCAGCAACAGGTACTCGCCCCCCGGCTCGAAATTACGCCGCAGCGACAGCTTGTCGAAATACCGTCTGCGGGGGTCCGGATGATGCGGCTGCGGGGTATATCGACGCACCCAGGACAGTACCGCATCGGGCATATCCATCACGCAGATTCCAAGCAGATCGCGGGGCGCTTCCGTCGCGCATCCTTCAATGGCGAAGCGGTCGCCCACGTACTCTACCGCCGAATAGAGGCCGTGCAGCGCCCCGTCCGTCGGGGGCCGTTTTGCCTCGCCCAGCCAGTTCAACGTCCAGAGGTGTCCGGGGTCCGGACGATACCAGGTCGAAACCATCAGCGGCCAGAGGCGCGCTTCCCATCCGTCTGTGGAGAATGCAGAGTACCCGGAGGTATCGCCGTAACCGCATTCGCTGCGCATGTTGTCGGTGGTGACAACGGCCAGTTTGCAGAGGTCCGCCACGTGGCCCCCGGTCAGGTAACGGTCGTCGTCACGGTACAGAGAGTAGCTGAGTGTTTCCTGGGGCGCGTGCCAGACGTACCCCACTCCCCCATCGTCATCGGGCTTGTAACAGTCCATCTGACCTTCGAATATGCGGCTTGCGATTTCGTTCGCCCGTCGAAACTCCCCAATTCCGTGCCGCCTTGTCATGTAGTCGCCGCCCACCGCCAGGTTCAACCCGATGAAAGTCGTGTGGTTCTGCCGGATTTCACCTGGAGGATTCACTTCCTCCGAGACGTACGAGAGCTTCATAAGATGTCTCAGCAACTCCGCGAACATCGTGACGGCCCCCAGACGGTCTTCCCGCGTAAACAGGGGGTTGTCTTCCACGAGGTCCCATAGATGAATATAGAGGTGCAGGTTGAAGAAACAGTGGTAGGCCTCCGGGTGCGCACGGCATTCCGCGCGCCACGGTTCTATGGATCCCTTCAGGATTTCCACCGCCGCTCGCGCCCAGACCGGGTGGTCCGTGAGGTAATGACGCCAGAGATATGTCAGCAGCCTGCCTCCGCGAAACGGCGAAGCCGACCACCCCGTTCCCCAGATCTTCAGATCGTCCCGTACCATCCGGTTGATCTCCGAAGCATCCGGCGGGAGGGGCGTTTCAGGTCCCGAAGACGCGGCGTGGACGCGGTCCAGACAGCCGTTGCCGGCGGCGACGATGTCCGTAAAAATGCCGAGGCCCGCCGCCAGTCCATCATCGGAACTGGCGCCCGCGACAATGCAATTGCGGCCGTACCCGAACGGATCTGAAATCGACTTGACCAGATAGCCGTTTTCACCCGGGAACAAGGTATCCACAAAACAACACCGGGCGGTATATAATCGCTGGATCGCCCGGTTATTTGCCAGATTTCCGCATGCAATGACATGTCTTTCCCGGAACTGCTCCGGTCGGAAACATCCCTGAGGGATCGTTTCCGGCGGTCGCCCCACCTTCCCCACCGCGTCGCGAACGCTGGCGACAGCGGAGTGGCGCAACATATCGTCCGGTACCACCAGCAGGATATCGTCGGCCAGGTCGGTCGGGTTGAATGCGCGTGACCGGGTCGTTCTCAGTTCCGGATCCGTCATCCGACACCACCCATCTGATTGAGTTCCTCCCCGGCACTTCGCGCAACCGGGCTCCTAGGATAACGGTCCAGGATGCGCTGGAGCAGCGTTCTGGCCTGGACTGTATCGCCCGATAGTCTGTAACAGCGCGCAGCCTCCCTGAGCGCATTGGGCGCAAACGGCGAGTCGACGAATTCGTCGGCGAACGCCAGGTATTTGGCTGCCGCACCTGCCTGATCGCCCTCTTCTTCCATTGCGGCCGCGATACCTGACCAGGCGCTGTACCTTGCGGGTCCTCCCCCGTCGAACGCCTGCAGGTATCTCTCGAATGCAGCACGCGCCTCCGCGTAGCGCCCGGTTTCAAAATAAAGACCGCCGGCCAGATGAAGCGCCCTCCCCGCTGCCGCATCGCCGCTATAGGCTTCCGCAACGCGTTCCGCGTCCAGAATGGCATCGTCGACCCTCCCCTGGAGCAGCAGTACCCGAACCCGGCCCTCCGCCTCCACCGCCTCCCTGGCCTGGGCGTCCATCTGGTGCATGACGAATACGCCGAGCAGGATCAGGACAACCACTCCCCCGCCGGCGGCAAGCACCCGGACATAGTTCTCTTCCACATAGGCCCACGCCGCCAGTATTCTGTTGACAAACTCGTCCTGCCTGAGTTCCCGTCTGGTCAACCGTCCCCGTGCACCCTGCATATCGCTTACCTCCATGCCGTAACAGCGCCTGATGAATCGATATCCATTTCCTGTTGATTCCGGAGTCGATAAATATATGTATTTTCCGGGTACCGGCCAAGCGAAAGACGGGTACAACGGGCAATTCCGTTTCACGAAGCGGTCGCCGGATCCCGGGACAATCAGGGTGTCACGGTACCCGGCGGGCATTGGCAGGATTATTGATGAATACCGGCCGGGGTCTTGACGAAATGTGAAAGATTGCCCATATTCCGTACCGGTGGACAAATCCACCGCTCACGGGTATGCTTTAGCACTCGGAAGCCTGAATTTCACAGCCGCAAAACCCCCGAAATGGCGTTTATGGACATCGCATTTGCCGATCTGGTGGACGTAGCGGTCGTGGGTGTATTGATCTGGGGCCTGCTTGCCTGGACACGGAGAATGCACGCGCGAATGGCGCTTGTGGGGCTGGCGTTTCTGGGCGTCTTCTATCTGCTGGCCCGGCAATTCGAACTGCAGCTGACCGCGTGGATATTCCAGGGTTTTTTCGCAGTGCTGGTTGTGCTGCTTGTGGTTGTGTTTCAGGACGACCTCCGGCGGCTGTTCGAACAGATTGCCGCGCTGGGCCTCGGCAGACGGGTATCCCGGCCCCGAGGAGGCAGTCTGGCGGTGCTGGTTCGTGCGATTCATCAGCTGGCGGTGAAGCGGCGGGGCGCCCTCGTGGTCCTGCCCGGGCGAGAGCCGCTGGACAGGCTTCTGCAAGGCGGGATCGCGCTACAGGCCAATATCAGTGAAGAGCTGATCGACAGCCTGTTCGGCACGTCGTCGGCGGGTCACGACGGGGCTCTGGTGATGAAAGATGACCAACTGGAGCGTTTCGCCGTACATCTGCCGCTTTCGGAAAACCGCGCCGAACTCGGCGCGGGAGGCACCCGCCACGCAGCTGCGCTCGGGCTGGCCGAACGCAGCGATGCCCTGTGCCTCGTTGTTTCCGAAGAGCGTGGCACCATCTCCGTGGCGCAACAGGGAGAGCTGGAAGTCGTAGGCGACCCCGTTGAACTTCTGGCCAGGTTGCAGGAACATGCGCAGCACGTGGTCGCCGGCGGGCGGAAGAACGGACGGGGCCGGCTGGTGCGGCGTCTTGCGGAGGGGTTGGTTTCCCTCGTGCTGGCGTTCTGCGCGTGGATGTTTCTGGTACCCGGCGCGGCGGTCCAGGAAACGACATACGAAGTGAAGGTCGGCGTGGAAAATCTGCCACGTGGCTATAAGCTGAAGGGCGTTACACCTGCCGTTGTAGACGTTACCGTGAAGGGTCCGCGTCGTGCAATCCTATTGGCGCCCGTGGACGACTTCCAACTCGTTATCGACGCCAGTTACGTGAGGTTCGGACGCAGAACCTTTGAATTCGGCACCGAGTCTGTTAGGCACGGGACGGACCTGACGGTCGTAAACGTCGTACCCCGGAAGGTCCGATTGGATGTAAGCAGGGAATAGAATGTGCTGGAGAGGATTCGGCCCGGGTTCATCAGGTGCGGGGCAGCGCAAACCTACGAAGATACCAATCTTTCCCTGGCTTCCATCTTGCGAAGACCAATGAGAAGCAGCAGGCCCGACAGCAGCGCGACCGCCATGCGATTCAGCAGTACGCGGTCGCCCCACAACGTGTCTTCCATTCCCACCGGGGGATCGAACGTATCCAGAAAAAGCGCGAAGGGCGAATCGGGCATTGATTGTGAGGCAACAAGCGTCAGGCCCATCACGCCCGTAGCGAGCATCGCTGCTGCGTTTCCGCTTCGACAGAGAACGGAAAAGTAAAACGTGAGCCCCGCTGCAAAGCACGCCGGCAGAAAGGCGTTCAACCCGCCCCATAGGATCGGCAATTCCGCGAAGAAAAAGTAGGCGACAATCGTCATTCCCGTTAGCGTTCCCGCAAGCACCAGATAGACCCCCAACATTCGAATCGTCCAAATCCTGTAGTGCGACGAGGTTGTGCTGAACAGCGTCTCCAGTGTATTCCTGTCACGTTCGCCCGCGACGAGATCCATCGTCAGATAGATGGCCAGTGCGATGCCGGGAATTTCGACCAGAACATGGAGCGCCCTCGATACGCCGAATCCTTCGTCGGGCCGCCACACCGCGAATGCGTACATGGCGGCGTAATAGACAAGGATGCCAATGGACATGAACATCAGTTTCCTGTGAAAGATGATCCTGCAGCTCAGCCGATAAAGCCGCCAGGTGGTCAACAGCAGTTCCCGCCAGTTCAGCACGGCTGTCCCTCCCCTCCGCCAAGCAGGTAGAGATATGCGTCTTCCAGGGTTGGATCCACGATCTGTGCGCCGATGCCAGCCGGTGCCCGTTCCGACAGGAATCGCATCCGGACGCCGTCGGGGGTTCGCTGGTGCGATATGAGCTTCAGTTGTTCCTCCAAGTCGGAAAAGCGTCCGTCCGGAACCACCGCGTCCCACACCCGGCCCGCCGCCAGATATCTCATCTCCCCCGGCGTTCCCGTATACAGTAGACGCCCCTGATCCAGTACCGCCAGCCGATTGCAGCTTCCAGAGATGTCTTCCACGATATGCGTGGAAAAAATGACGATGCGATCCTGACTCAGCCTGGCGAGCAGGTTGCGAAACCGGATACGCTCCAACGGATCGAGTCCCGCCGTGGGCTCGTCCACGACGACGATAAGCGGGGCGTGCAGGAGCGTCTGCGCGATGCCGAGGCGCTGCTTCATTCCGCCCGAAAAAGAGCCGATCGGATCGTCTCTTCGTTCGCTCAGATTGACCTGCTCCAGAGATTCGATCACCCGTGTCTCGCGAATCTTCCTGTCCTTGAAGCCCTCGAGCAGCGCTCTATACTCCAGAAACTCGTATGCGGAAAGGTGTCCGTAGTTGCCGAAGTGCTGTGGCAGGTACCCGATCAGTCCATGGATCGAACCCTTATTCAGGATATTTCGGCCATCGATCAGAATGGACCCGTAGCTGGGTTCGAGTACACGGCAGAGAATACGCATCAACGTGGTCTTGCCGGCGCCATTCGGACCCAGAAGACCGAACATCCCCCTGCCGATTTCCAGGTTGACGCCAGCCAGCGCCCGAAATTCCCGCCGGGGAACGCCAATAAGAGGCAGCGCCGACGCCATCTGATAGAACCACCGGCGCGGTCGCAGAAGACGTCCCGACAGGGCATCGGGATCGATCTCACCCGTCCGCACCCGGTTCGCAAGCCGGCGTGCCAGACGATAGGCGGCCCAGAGTCCGAATGTGGCAAGCGTGACCGAAAGCAGGCCCAGCCGCCAGTGCACATAGGCGATAAGCGTCAGTGGAAGAATGACTTTGTCAAGCAGTCTGACAATGGGAGCGAACGGCGCGGGCAGGTGCCACTGGCGGAGGTCTGCGAAACATCGACCCACGTGGGCCACCATAAAAGCCAACGCCAACGCGTGCAGATAGACCCAGATTTCGTCTTCGAAATAGGCGGTGAATAACGACAACAGCGCAAGCAAAGGCAGCTTCCAGAAGAGTGCATCGCGAACCGCCTTGCGGTCCTGCGGATCCAGACCTGTTTTCATCAGCCGCCCGCGTCGGCGCTCATCACGCGCCCACTCCCGCACGAATCGGCCGGGCGCGCCGTAAATCTTGGTAAGGTTTCTCAACTGAATGGCGTGTACGGCGCTCGACACGCGGCGGGCGGCGACTCGCGAGCGATGTACCTTCTGGATGATCCACACCCCCGTCAAAAAGACAATCCAGATTGGTATTATCGACAGGCTTGCCCAGAAGATGCTTTCATATCGGACATATATGCCGTAGCCGGCCGCGGCCGTGGCCAGCAGCGAGAGCGCGACGCCGATTAACCCCATGTCTGCAAGCCAGTCTCCGATTTGATCCAGTCCCATATATACGACTGGAATCAGGATCAGCGTGGACACCATGGAGACCGACAAACCGCCCAGTACCGTGATTGCGAAAGGTGGCCAGATCTCAAAATCGCCGCCGAATTCCAGCGCCAGCGGAAGAACGCCCAGCAGCGTCGTGGCCGTTGTCATCAGGATGGGTCGTACACGGGATCTCGCGGCCGCCAGTACGGCGCGTTCCCGACGATAGCCGAATCGGGATCTGAGCACACCGACGGCGTCGATCAGGATAATCCCGTTATTCACCGCAATTCCAAGCAGGACGATGAAGCCCAGGAGCGCCATGGGGCCCTCCTGCTGGCTCAGGCCCGTGCCTGACATCATCAGCGCCCAGCAGGAGCCAATGGCCGCGGGCGGAAGCGTACACAGGATGATTATCGGAGAGGAGAGAGATTCAAACAGCGAGGCCAGAATCATATAGATGAGTACCGCGGCTATTGCCATCATCCAATAGTAAATCATCTCCTCGTGTGCCTCGATGACTTCGATCGAATAACCCTCGGGAAGCAGCATATCCTGCAGCGTCGTGCGCACCGCCCGCCTCGCAAGATCCAATCGTGGTTGAGAATCCAGGACTTCCGACGGAAACCTGTACGAAACCACGAGCCGGCGTGTCTGGTCGGTCCGCAACAGGTTGCTTCTGCCCTCGTCCGTCCGGACCCGCGCGACTTCGTTCAGAGGTACGTAGTGGCCGTCCTGGTTCAGAATGCGCGAACGCCGGAACTCAGACAGCCCGTAGCGGTCGCGGTCCTCCTCTTCGATCGTTCGCACTTCGATGGGTATCTCGGTGGCGTCGGGCAGCAGAAACGGAACAGTCGTTCGGAACCCGTCCCATCGGGTGTCACCCATTGCAGCGAGGACCTCCCGCGCGTCGAGCCGCCTGTCGAACAGGGCCGACGCGTCGGGAATCACCTGGACCTCGGGCGAACTCCGTTCGGCGTCGGCACGTACGCTGTTGGCATCCACCTCCTCGATTTCCTCAAGCCGGTATGACACGTCGTTCGCGATCATCGTCAGTATCGTAAAGTCGTATCCGCGTACCACGACCTGCTCGGCAGGCGAGGTTCCGGTCAGATCGAACCCTCCGGAACTGCGCCGCCGGCGTTGACCTATCCCCTGCCCACGGCCCCCCCTCCCCGCCCTGGGCCTGGGTTCGTATCCCACGACGCCTCCCTGTACATTCTGCAGTTTCTCGTCAAGCTGTTCCTTGATTTCATCCAGCGAGATACCACCGGGCCGCCCGGAACGGTTATGCAGCAGGACGTTTACGTCGGCCTCGGCCTCACGGACCGACGCCGAAAAGCGATCCAGACCAGGCACGTCCCGTACGGATTCCTCCACCTGTTTCACGACGTCATCTGTGGCATCCAGCGTGGCGCCTTCCGGCAGATTCACGTAAACCGTAAAGCGCGTCTCCTCCCTCCGTACCTGTTGTTGAAGCAGGTAGAAGAAGGCCAGGACGAGTGTCAGCGCAAGGGCGGCGCCGACCGCCAGGACCACAGATGCACGGTGCCGCAACGCGGCCTTCAACAGCATGGTATACCGTTCGAGCAGGCCACGGACGTCCGGCGGCTGCCGGACCTCGCTGCTCAATGCGCGGACGGCAAGGGCGGGGACAAGCGTAAGCGCCACCAGCAGCGAAGCCACAAGCGGAAACGCCATGGACAACGCGAGTTCACGCAGCAGGTCCCGTGCGTCGCTTTCGATGAACAGAACCGGCAGGAATGCGGTTACCGTGGTTGCTGTCGCCGCGATCACGGCGCGCCCGACTTCGGATGCCCCGTCCCGTGCCGCGCGAGCGGGCGACTTTCCTCGTTCGTAGTGTTTGAAGATATTCTCCATCACCACGATGCCGTTGTCCGCGAGCATTCCCATCGCAAGCGCGAGACCGCAAAGCGACAGCACGTTGACGGACAGCCCGCCCAGGTACATCAGATTAAAGGTCATCAGGAGGGAGACCGGGATGGCCAGCAGGAGGACCGAGACAAAACGCAGGTTACGAAGAAACAGAAAGAGTACGATGAGTCCGAGCACGGCACCGACGATGGCCGCCTGTTTCAGTGTGGAGAGCGCCCCCGTCATCAGATCGGCCTGGGAGGAACTCACGCCCAGTTCCACACCCTCACTCTCGAGATTCCGATTCAGCCTGCCAATGGCGGCTTCCACGTCAGCGGCCACTTCGATCAGATTCGCTTCGTCGTCCTTCTGGACGCGCACGCCCACAGAAGGCTTGCCGTTGACTCTGTGCCGATCGGCCTGCTCCTGAAGTCCGTGCCTGATCCGCGAGACGTCGCCCAACCTGAGCGTGCCGCCCTCGTTCAAGACGAGATTGCGAATCTGGTGCAGGTCCGTAAACTGTCCCTGAATGCTAACGGAATAGGCCCGGTTCCCGTCGTATACCCGACCCAGGTACTCACGTCTCCGGTTGTGGCTGTTTAGGCGTGTCCGTACCTGGCCCGTCGAAAGGCCGTGCGCCTCCAGCAGGAACGGATCCAGGACGATTTCGACCGCGCTGCGGCGCCCGCCCAATACGGATACGTTCACGACGCCGTCGACAGATTCCAGTTCGGGTCGGATCTTTTCCTCCGTGAACTCCCGCAGCTGGTTCAGGTCCCAGTCGGCAAGCACGTGAAGCTCCATAATGCTGCTGCTGAGATCGGTCGAATCGAACCTCCGTACATCGGTCTGCGTGCGTTCGGGCAGCGATGCCTGCAATCGGTTCAGGTTGCTCTGCAGCTGAAGCAGGGCGAATTTCATATCCACGTCGGGGGCGTAGGATACCCGGACACCCCCCCTGTTTGCCATCGCGAACGACTCCATCTCCTGGACGCCGTCGAGTTTGCCGATCTCGCCTTCTATGGGAATCAGCAGATCTCTCTCTACCTGTTCCGGAGAGGCCCCCTGCAGCGTCAGCGTGACATATACCTCCGGAAAGATCAGCTCCGGAAAAAGCTGTATGGGGAGCCTCGTCCACGACACCACCCCCAATATGGCGAACGCGGCAAAGAACATGGACGTCGTGACCGGCCGCCGGACCGCAAGATCGGGGAGAATCACGCCGTCCTCCTGTTTCTGAGCCGTTCGATCATTTCGTAGACGACTGGAATCACCACCAGTGTCATTAGTGTGGACGTCACCAATCCGCCGATAACCGCCACTGCCATCGGCGCCCGCAGGCGGGCGCCTTCGCCGACACCCACCGCCATGGGCAACAGTGCCAGAATGGTCGTAGCGCTGGTCATCAGGATGGGACGCAGACGATCCTGCGCGCCCTGGAGGACGGCCATCCTGACATCGCCCGCTTTCCGCCGCAACTGGTTGATGTGGTCCACCAGAATGATGGCGTCGTTGACCGCGATGCCTCCCAGCATGATCGCTCCGATGAAAGCCATCACGCCGAAAGCCTCTCCCAGTCCCCAGAATGCGAACACCACCCCGATGCCGGCCAGCGGCACGGTCAGCATCACGGTAAACGGATGCAGCAGAGACTCGAAGAGCGATGCCATGACCATGTAGACGAGCACCACGGAAAGCAGAAGGGCGAATTGCAGGCCTCCGAACGATTCGGCACGCTCCCGTTCCTCGCCGGTTATGGTTATCCGGTACCCGTGTGGAATGGCCATCTGACTTACCGCCTGTCTGATCTGCGTTGCCGCCTGGCTCAAGACCACGCCTTCGGTCAGAAAAGCGGATACCCTCCCCACCCTGCGCTGACCGTCACGCAGAATTTCTCTTGGACCCTGGACCACGCGAAGGTCGGCGAGGTCTCCCAGCGTGAGCATTGCCCCGTCGGGGCCGTCGATTCTCGCATGTTCCAACTCACGAAGATCCACGTCTTCGAACCCCACCCGGATGGTTCGCGCACGCTGGTCCTTGGAGAGTTCTCCGGCTTCCTCGCCGCCCAGTCTGCGCTCGAGTTCACGCACGAGGTTCTGTGAGGTAAGGCCGAACGCCGCTGTGACTTCCGGCCGCAGCACGACGTCTACCTCGGGCTGACCGTCCTGGAAGCTGGTTCGTACATTATACACCGTCGACAGCACGTCCATGCGCCGTTTCAAGTCTGCCGTCAGCTCCCGAAGCAGTACCAGATTCTCACCGCTGACCTCCACCTGGACCGGTGCGGCGCCTCCACGTACAAGTCCTTCCAACGCAGATTTATGCAGTCGATAGTTAACCTTGACGTTCGGAACTTCCAGAAGGGCTGCATCCAGTGCGGCGGTGAGTTCAGTGACGCCCCGGCGGTCCGTTTGCGGGCCCAGGACGACCGTCAGCTCGGCCCGGTTCGGGCCTGTGGGTTCTCCCACGGCCGTGAACCGGTTCGGATCGGTTCCCGCCCGCAAGTAGATGTGCCGCGCTTCCTCTCCGGCAACCACCTGTGCAATTGCCGCAACACGCCTCGCTACCCTGTCTGTTGACTCGAGCCTTGTGCCCTCCGGCATTGCGAGATCCACGTGAAGTACGCCCTCGTCTTCCGTGGGAATGAATGACGTATGGATGGACGCGGCCATATAGAAGGCGGCCAGAAGGCAGACTGCCAGTACCGCCATCGTGCGGCCTTTATGGTTAAGGGACGCATCTAGAAAAAGCCTGAACGTACGCGCCCCGGCGGCCCTGGTGGATCTGCGCCGATACCGACTGAAGAGCCGTGCGGTCAACATTGGGACCACCGTCATCGCTACGGCAAGAGACGAAATCAGTGAAAACGCGACCGTCCAGGCCTGTTCCTTGAAGAGTTCGCCGGCCAACCCCTGAAGATAGACGATAGGCAGAAACACGGAAACCGTCGTCAGGGTGGAAGCCAGAATCGCGACCCCGACCTCGCCGGCGCCTTTGACCGAGGCTTCCACGGCGGTTTCTCCACTTTCGAGGTGCCGGTAGATGTTTTCAATCACGACGATGGCGTTATCCACCAGCATGCCCGCGCCCAGCGCCAGACCGCCGAGGGTCATCACGTTCAGCGACAACCCCTGGAAATACATCAGCGTGAAGGTTGCCAGGACGGAAATCGGAATGGCAAGGCCGATCACCAGCGTGGCCGTCCATTGACGGAGCGCGGCAAGTAACACGCCCACGGCCAGCAACGCGCCGATAACGGCCGCCTCTTCCACTTCATCTACCGCGCGTTCGACAAAGCGCGCCTGGTTCTCCACCACGGTAAACCGGATGCCGGCCAGATCGGCCTCGAGGCTTCCCAGTTCCTGGAGGACTCCATTAACCACTGAAGAGGTATTCGAACCGGCTTCCTTGTAAACAGCAAGCCCTACGCACTCCATGCCGTCCAGGCGCACGATGGTTTCACGCTCTTTGTATTGCAGAGCTACGTTACCCACGTCGCTGACCGTGACCGGCACGCGGTGGGTCGAAGCGTCTTCTCCGCCGTTCGTCGATTCGCCCCTGCGCTCGCCCACAACCAGGTTGTTCACGTCCGCCAGATCCGTCAAACGCCCCAGGCCTTTTACCAGATAAGATCGCTGCCCGTCCTTCAGCGTTCCTCCGGAGACATCCGAATTCGCCTCGCGAATCCGCGAGACCACCGTTTCGGAATTAACGCCAAATGCTTGCAGGAGATAGGAATCCAGTGTGACGCGGATCTCTTTCTCGGCGCCCCCTTCGATTTCAACCGAAGCCACCCCGGACAGCCCTTCAAGCTTGGGCCGAATGATGTTCTCCACCCTGCCCAGTAATTCGTCGGGATCCTGCCAGTCCGCTCCCGATACGGCGAGGCGCATCACCGGCAACGCCTGTGGGTCTTCCTGTGTAACGTCCAGGCTCGTGATATCCGGGTCCGATGCGTACCGGGCCACTTTCTTCTGCACATCGAGTACGGCGAAATCCATGTCCGCGTCCCACTCGAATTGCGCGATGACCACGGCCTGCCCGGAGCGTGACACGGAATGTACCCGTTTGACGTGTCGCACCGTGCCGATGTCACCTTCCAGGCGCTGCGCATATCGTTCCTCCATCTCCCTGGGCGTCTTGCCCGGAAAACGCAGGTCCACAGTGATCACGGGCGAACGCAGGTCGGGCAACAGATCCACGTCCAGCCGCTCCAGCGAAATCCAGCCGAGAAGCGCTACCGTCAGCGTCGCCATAGCGACCGTCACGGGATATTTCGTCGAGAATTCGGGCAATGACATCGTATCGGCCCTTTTTGCGCAAGAACTGGTTTCTATAACTCAGAAACCGTAGATTTACATGGATGGAGACGATGGCAGGAAAAAGTCCCCGGGATCGAGTGTCACAATGCCTGAAGACATCGTGGGTCGCGGGTCCATGTCTCCGGTATGCGAGCATCGACACAGCGGGTTAAAAAAACCCTCCGGAAGGCCCACACGCTGTCGCCGGGCCCCAGAGGGGTCCAATCTGGTGTTCTGTCCCGGGAATAAGTTGGCTGAATTCGACTGCTGAGTCGCCTGGCTCGCAAGGCGCCGGAGCGCAGGCAACCTGCGTATGGTCGGCGAGCGACGGGAACGCAGCGAGACGGGATGAATCGGCGGTCGAATGGTGAGGAATTTTCGGGACAGGACACAAAAATTTCACACGATGTTTCGTTCGTTGCGGACGGGATCTCTCGAGCCGGTACGGCAGTCAGGACGGCGGATGTGCGGTGCAAACGGTTATCATTGCTGCCCCGACACGCCCTCCCCGGTCACCCGCACGCGCGTACGCGGCCGCAGCGTCTCGTAGTTGCTGGTAATGAGGCGCTCGCCCGGTTCAAGCCCTTCGAGAATCTCGACCTGCTCCGGCCCCTCCAATCCCAGTTTTACATTGCGCATCTGTGCCCTTCCCTCCTCTTCGACGAACACCACCTTACGATTCTGGCGGGTCAGGACGAAGCGGCGCGGGACCACGACCGCGTCTTCGTGAGACCGGGTGACAATCTCGGCCTTTACGAACATCCCGGGGCGCAGCATCAGGTTCGGGTTCTTCACCACCCCCAGCACCCGGAACGTACGCGTCGTCGGATCGATGGCGGGGTCCACGACCTTGACGGTCCCCAAAAACCGCCGGTTAGGCAACGCGTAGTTCTCTACGCGCAAGACCTGGCCCGGTGAAACGGATGCGATATATGCATTTGGAATCTTGAGGTCGACGAACACCTGATTGTAATCCATCACCGTTGCAATGGTGGTGCGGGCCTCCACCAGCGTGCCTTCGGTAATATCGGCCAATCCTGTCAGAAAACCGGCGATTGGCGTCCGAATCGTCGTCTTGGCGATCTGAACGAGAGCATCTTCATAGTTGGATTCGGCCTCGGCGAGGGCCCGGCGCGCTTCTTCCAGGTCTCTCTCCGTGCCCAGTTTGCGTTCTACGAGTACCTCCTGCTCGCGCAGCGTACGCGTCGCCGCGGAGCGCGCAAGTTCACGGGATTCCAGGCGCGCGTTCACAACGAGCTCCCTGTTTGCAAGACGGGCGATCTCCTGGTTCCGGGTCACCCGCATCCCTTCCGTCAGTCGTCCGCCGACGCCCCGCGCCACGAATTGAATAATTCCCTCCACCTCGGTCTGAATACGGGCTTCTTTGAAGGGCCGGAGCGTGCCCGTGGCCGCCACTGTCGCCTCCATGGTGTCCAGACGCACTGCCTGAACCGTCACGGGGACGGTCAGATCCACGGACCGCTGTTCTGTTTGCCCGCCGCATCCGGCCAGAATGGCAACTGCGGTGAATACGATACAAAAACCGCTCAGGACTGTTCTCTTCAAGTTTCACCTCAAAAAAGGGTTATAATACGCTGATCTCCAGTGGATTACCAACCTCTTCCACGCCATTGTCCTCCGCCGCTCCGGCTGCCCCCGCCTCGTCCGCTCCGGTCACCGCCCCGACGGCCCCGGCCGAAATCCCATGCGGGTAGATCTTCTTCATACACCTCTTCCGGGTGGTCGGGGTCCACGTACCTCCAGCGCACCGCATCCGCATATAGGCGCCCGTTTGCCCGGTCGGACAATTCGACGCTGGCAAACTCCCCGCCTTCGAACCGGTATCGTCCCAGTACGTTCCAGCCGCCCTTGAGTTTGTCTGCTTCAACCGCCAGTGTATCCACCTCGCCTCCGTGGGAGACGACAAGGCTGAATTCCGTGGCCATACGCAGGCGCCTGGAGAACCTTGGATGAATGAAATAGTAGTAGACGTCGTAATCGCCGCTGTGCGGCAATCGGGCGGTCCAGACGGCCGGTTGCGCGCCGTCGCCGGGTTTC
>JAAXHE010000189.1 GCA_012271065.1 Candidatus Latescibacterota bacterium | reverse complement strand
ACCGCTGGGAATTTTAAGACAGCTTCACTTGGAGTGGGCGTTTCGTTCGATTTCAAACGCCGATCCGGGGCGACCAATGCTGGATCCGGCGGTTCAAACGGCCTTCAGCGAGACGTAGAGTCCCCGGCCGGGCATCAGACCGCTTTCCTTGTACCTCGGCCGCAGACCCGCATGCGCCATAATCTCGAGAAATCTCTCCCTGTCGAACAAGGCCATCTCGTGGGTGTCGCGGAAATACCGGGTGCCTTTTTTCGTAGAAAGGAGAAAATGAAAATCGAGGACGGCCAGGTTTCCGCGGCGGCGACTCACGTTGTGCCTGGAGATTTTTACGCCGTCGGCTTCAAGCGTGCCTCCGTGGATCGATCCTGCAGCGAACGTCTCTTTCGTGAAAAAGGGCTCGATAATCAGAATGCCGCCGGGTTTCAGATGTCTTGCAAAACAGGCGATCGTCCGTTTCAGGTTCCGGTACGTCCTGACGTAGGCGATTGAACTGAACAGACAGATGACCGCGTCAAAGCGACGCTTGAGATTGAAGGACGTCATGTCCCGGGACAGAAATGTGACACCGGGTATTTTTCTGCGGGCTACCTTCAACATTTCCCGATTCAGATCCACGCCGGTGATATCGTAATGGTCCCGCAGATATCGGGTATGCCCCCCGGTCCCGCACGCGACGTCCAGCAGTGTGTTACCGTGCGACAAACGGTGCGCCCGGATCAGTTGATGGACCCGCTCTGATTCGGTCCGATAGTCCTTCCACTGATACATGACGTCGTACACCGGCGCCAGTTCGGCCCACATCTTTTCGGTTTCATTCGGGGTCACAATGGATCGGCCTTGCCTGCAGAGCAACTTATCCAACGGACTGTTAGTGTTCTGTCCCGGAATTAAGTTGCCAAAATTCGACCGTCGAGTCGCCTGGCTCGCATCCTTCGACAGGCTCAGGAACCGGCCCCGGGACGCAGGCGACCTGCGTAAGGTCGGCGAGCGAGGGGAACGTAGCGAGACGGGATGAATCGCCGGTCGAATGGTGAGGAATTTTTGGGACAGGACTAGCGGGCGAAAAAGTGATACGTGGCGCCCACGTGGAGCTGATAATTGGAAGTCAGCTGGCTCTCATTCACATTCTGGTAAACAGGAAACGGCAATCTCGCTTCCAGGCTCAGATTCTCCATCGCCCGTACGCCCAGCTTCGGCGCAAGATAAACCCAGGTGCCCCCACGTTTTCGGGCGATCTTTCCATATTGGAAAAAATCGCGGGCCGTGTGAACGTGGTTCAGGCTGAGACCCGCAATGAGCTTGTCCCCGTGGAGATAATCCATGGAAAAGATGCCTTGAAACTCGTTTCCGTATTTGTATCCGTATACATTCTCGCGGGAAATAATGCGGGTGAACAGCATACCGGAGAAGAACAGGTTTTCGAACGAGCGCGAAAGACTGACAGAGAGAATGGGGTCCATGCTGCCGGAACCCACCTGCAGCAGATCGGCGAACCGCTCGCCGTACTCATCGACCGCGTGGGTCGACCCGTTCGCTAGCTTGACGCCTGCCGAAAAAAGAAGCCCGGGCAACGCTTCCGGCAGAGGCGGAGCAAAGTTCAACATCAGAACGACGTCGCCGAGACCGGCGGCGTGCCGGACGTACTCGCCGCCCAGATACTGGTTGTCGTACTGACCTGGAAGGAGAATTTTGTCGTTGGTTATGGAACGAAACGGAAGCACCACGGCGACGCCGAACCATTCCGTGACCCCGTAACTTGCGAATACGGATACCGTTGACATGCTGGTCACTTCCTGGTTGATGTTGGGTATCGGTCCGGTACCGAACTTCGCATCGCCCAGATACTCGTATTCGTAATTCATGCTCAGAACCAGAAGGTCCTTCGAAATCAGACTGCCCTGCAGCATTCTCCCGCCCGGGAGCACGGGGCGGCGTCAACTCACGCCCGGCTGCGCCAGTACGAGCTGGTCCGTGAGAATCAGTTGGGCGAACAGAAACAGCGGGAAAACCGGCAACGCGCGTCTCATGGTCGTGGATCCTCCAGCGACGTTATTTGCAGCTAACCCTTCAACGACTTTTCCAGAATTTTCCTGTATGTCCTAAAGGAACGGTAACCGGAAAAAAGGACCTCGCCCCGCGCATTGACAATGACAACCGTGGGTGTCAAACGCGTCTCGAAGGCTTCGAACACCCTGCCATCCGAATCAATGTAGCTGTGCAGCGTTTCCTTCCTGTCCGCGAAGAAGGTCTGGATTTCCTCCGCGCTGTTCTTCCAGGCAATGCCGAAGACCTGGACCCTGTCGCCGAATTTCTTCCTCAACTTGAAGACGTTCTTCAAATCCTTCTTGCAGGACTTGCACCAGGTTGCCCACAAGTAGACGAAGGATGGCTTGCCTTCGCAGACGTCGGCAAGATTCAGCGTATCGCCTTCGAGCGTGACAACCTGCACACGCGGCACGGAACGCGGTTTATCGCCTCCGGCTGCCGCGACGTCGGCAAAACAACAGATCAGACCCGCACCCAGCACGATGCCGGCGATACGCAGCAGATTCGTTCCACACATAGACGAACCCTCGAGAAACGGTATCGAATCCCGAACACCAGGTCTCCCGCCTGCCGGGAGATCATCGTTCGGCGATACGCTTGTACACCAGGCGGATGCGATGATTGAACGTATCCGCGATATACAGATTCTCTTCCCTGTCGAGCGCGACTCCGTACGGACTCCTGAGTTTTCCCCACCGGGGATGGTCGCTGTCGCCCTTGAAACCGGGCTCGCCGCACCGGCCGGCAAGCGTGGTGATTATCCCCTCCGTATCCACCTTCCGGATACAATGGTTGCCTGTGTCAGCAATATACAGGTTGCCCTCCGCGTCGACGGCCACGTCGCTCGGGCGCGAAAGGCTGGCCTGGGTTGCCGGCCCGCCGTCTCCGGAGTACGTACCGGCGGTCGCGCCAATACTGCCGCCGCCGGCCACCGTGCTGATCCTGCCGCTGGTATCCACCATGCGTATCCGGTTGTTGAACGTATCGGCGATATAAAGGTTGCCCCGGCCATCCATCGTGATCCGGCCGGCAGGCTGCGCTGCGTCACCCGTGGGCGCATACAGATCGGCCAGGGTCGCCGGACCGCCGTCCCCGGAAAACCCCTCCCGTCCGGTGCCCGCAACGGTAGAGATGACACCGTTCAGATCAACCCTTCGAATGCGGAGGTTTCCCTGATCGGAGATATACATGCGGCCGGACGGATCGAAAGCCGTGGAGCTCGGCAGATTCAGCGAGGCATCCAGAGCGGGGCCGCCATCGCCCCTGAACCCGCGATCGCCCCGGCCGGCGATGGGTTCGACGCGGCGCGAGGTATTGTCGTATCGCAGGATCCTTGAGTTCTGCCAGGCCGACAGGATCAACCGCCCCTGCGGATCGAACGAAATATGAGCCGGATGATCAACGCCTACTTCGAGCGCGGGACCCGCAGGCGCCGCGCCCGGTTCGCCGTTGCCGATCAGAGGGCGCAAGGTTCCGTTGTCGATCACGACAACCCGATTGTTGTTCCAGTCCAGAATGTACGTCCGGCCGTCGGGGCCGACGGCCATATCCTGAGGGAAATATAATTCCGAGTCGAGAGGACCCGATCCGGAGGCATTCCTCCCCGGATCTCCGGTGCCGGCGATGGTGATCATGATTCCATAGGGCAACCCGGGATACGCTTCGTAGAGATCATCGTCCACGGTGGGCGGCGTCTTCCCGCAGGCCGCCACGGCCACGGACGCCCAGACCACGAACGCGAGCCGGACCCACACCAGATTCAGTAATTTCATCTTTGTAAAAATAGGAATAAGCCAGCCGCGATTCAACCCTGAAGTTGTTTCAGTTGCCGGAATCCCGCACTACAGCGCAATCCCTGAACCTCGCGGTAAACCGTCCGCGGACGATCTTTCAGACGGTCACCGTCCGTCTTCCGCAAACGCCCGATAGTACGCCAGGGGCTGGGACAGGGCCTCATCGACCTCCGTCAACGCCAGCCGCATCCGGACCGTGCGACTGCTGCCCGGCACCAGGTCGTCGCCGAAAAGCGAGAAATCGAACGCGCTGTAATCCGTCATTCGATCGGCTTCGTCATCCACGTGATACCGGGTACTGATGGCATAGCAGTCCGCCTCCGTCGACATCAACACAACGCCCAACCGACTCCCTGCGTCAGTCAGGAACGAGAACGGATAGCCGTAATACCGGACCGGGCACATCTGCACGGTAGGCGAGTTGCTCTCACTGCGGTTCCACCGTCCGTCGACGCAGCGCCTCGCGGCGTGCGGGTCCCTCGGAAACACGATGACGGTCCCGCGAAAGACGTCATTCACCATGGGAACAACCAGCTCAGGGGCCTCGCTCGCCCGGCCGTACCGGCTTCCGTGCAGATAGACGTGAGGCCGCAGGGTCTTATCGAAATAATTCGAAAGGAAGAGCTCGTATCCGGCATAGGTCCCTTCGCACGCTACCCGTATCGTCAAGTCGATACAATTCGGCTCTACCACCTCGTAGCGGGCGGTCAGCGCGCCCTGATGCGTTTCGGTAACGGGCCAGTGTATTTCGATGGCGTTGTCCCGGACGTCGATGGTCCGGTCCATCAGACGCGGTTGATCCAGACCCTGGTGAACCGCGAACAACCGGAACAGGTTCAACGCGGAATATTTCGGATGGATCACCTGCCTCCCGGTGACTTTGTCCGTAAGCGTCCACACCCCGTGATAGTCTCCGGACGCGCGGATTTCGCCGGTCATCGCCTCGGTTTCGAAACGATAGGTGTCGGCAGCCGGACGATATGCGAACTCGGCCATTTTCACTCCCTCGTCCTGGAATCTATTCGGCGGTGATCTCTTCAATTCGTTCCGCGATCGCTCCGGTCAGGATCTCCAGACAGCCGGGCGCGAGACTCGACGGCTCCTCCTGGTAGAGTCCCTTGCCGTACGCGTCTTTCCGCAGCAGGTAAGCGACCTGCACGTTGCCCGCCAGAGGAGAAACCAGAATCGCAAACCCGGGAAACCGCCGGCGCAGCGCCACCTGGAGATCGCTGTAGGGTTCCCCGCCGCAGGTCACCCAGACGGCATCTCCCATCCGGTATACGGAGAATCGATACGGGTACGTCTCGCCCGGCGGCAGGTTCGCAATCCGCGCCAGCCATCTTCTGGCCCGCTCCGCCCTTGCGCCGCAGGTTCGCGCCTCCACGGCGTCTCCGGCGGAATCGGCCGCCCGTTCGGCTTCCGACCACCGCGCCAGCTCATCCTGGAGCGTTTCAGGGTCCTGGCGTTTTTTCATCGGCAGATCCACGGAATACACACCTCCGGCAAAAACGGAGACCTCCCGCAGACGATCCCTGCCGAATGCCGCGTGCGCCCACGTGCCGATGGTGGCACCCGAGATGACGGGGCCCTGGTATTCGAAGTCCGTGCCCGGCGGCCCCATCGACATCAGAACGGAAAGCACCGCAAACCCGAGCTGGCGTCCGTTCTTCTCCGCGACGTCGAGATCCCCCACGAATCCGTCTTTCGGACCCAGGTCTCCGCAGGGCGCCAGCGCGAACGTGCAGGGCGCCCCGGTAACCCGCTCGACTTCGTCCCGCATCGCACCCACGTAATCCGGGCTGATCAGGGTATTCTCCCATGCGAGCGTGGTCGGGTGGCAGGCATAGTTCACCACCGTCGCCACGGCCCTGCCGTCTCCGTCGCACAGCCGGCCCACCAGCAGGGTATCGTCCCCGTCACCCTCCGGATTGTATCCGCAGACGAAACCTCCGAACGCGTCATCCCGATAGTCCCTGTCCGCCGCCATGTTGCAATGACCGGTGGCAAAGGTGACCAACGCCTCCCCCATCCCCGATATCGCCTCCCCGCAAGCCTTCGCCAGCTTATTTCCCACCTCTTTCAGAAACGGCTCGATCAGCTCGCCTCCGGGCATGACGAATCGATCCGGCGCGTACCATCCGGAAGCGTGGGTGTGGGAGAACGTCACGTCCACCCGTTCCGGACCCACGCCCGCGGCGTCGCCGAGCGACGTCACCAGCGCCGTATACTGCCGGGCGACAAGGCCGACCAGGTCCAGATGCGCGCGAACCAGCCGAATTTCTCCGGGTGCGTCCACCGACCCGAAAACCAGCACGTCGCCCAGAATCGGACGGTGAACGCCCTTGGCCCTGTCGTGCCTGGCCGCGCCCCACATGCGATGGTAGATCCCCACCGGCGGCGTAATATCCACACGCGAAAAGCCAAAGCGCACGCGGGAGGTCGGCGCGCGCTCCTTTCTCCTTACCATGCGGAACATCTCCCCATCAGCTGTGACGGATGTAAACCTTTCTTCTGCCTGCGCCAGCGTCCACGCTCAGACCGTCGCCGTCTTCGGCCGTTACCGCAACTGATATGCGATCGCATAGGCCGTCTTGTGCTCGCCCGAACGGTTTACCTCAGACCGATGCCACGTATAATTCGAGAAGAACGCGGCGTCTCCAGGCTGCATGGGCAACACGACTTCGCCGGACAGGTCCAGACCGTCCGTTGGAATCCGCCAGCGGCTGAACGCTTCCCCCGTCCGCGCAGCGTGATAGTTCGGCTCGTCGTAGTAACGTTCGTGGGTCGTCAGCGTCCAATCTCTGTGGGTTCCGGGCAGAATTCCCAGCGCACTGGCGTCCACGCCCACTTCGTCCAGCGCGATCCAGGCATTGCACCCCCGTCCCGGTTCGATCTTCCAGTAGTAGGAATCCTGGTGATAGAACGAATGCCCGTCGATCTTACGGTGCTTGATGAGCGCCTGATCCGTAAATCGCTTCACCGGACCGGCCAGAAGTTGCGACATCGCACCCTGAAGATTGTCGTGGTCCGCAATCTCCCGAAAGACAGCCTCCTGTCTCGCGGGCCTCTGGACGCCGACCGGCACGAATCCACCCTCCCTGTTACGGAATTTCCCGGGATCCAGAACCTGAAAATGCAGGTCCGGCCAGTCGTGCCGACCTTCCATCAACTCGAGAAGGCGGTTCCGCACCGCGGCCGCCTCGGCTGTCGATATCAGGCCCTCCACCGTTGTATATCCGTCGTGCTCATACTGCCGCAACTTCGACTCGTCCAGCTTCATGGGTCGATCTCCCAATTTTCCCGTAATTACACCTGGCTGACCGCACGCGGAACCGGCAGGTGGAATCCGCATCGGAAACAGCCGGCTAAATCTCGCTCTCGAGCCTTCCCGCCGCGTAACCCATCCCGGTAGCGCCGAAGCGGTTGCCGGTATACCAGCACCGGTATTCCTCGCCATGTTTGACGATACTCACGTAACACCGCTGTCTGTCATCGAATGCGCCCGCCCTGCCCACTCCCAACTCCCTGTCCGGCCCGCTGTCGCACCAGCGCCAGCTCCTGAGGTCGGGACCGACCAGACTCCTCATTCGATAGGCCGTGCCGAACGTGTTCACCCACATCCGGTAGCCGCCGGGTTCCCGCAAGACGAAGGGCTTCGAACAGATGTACTCGTAGGGTTCGGTGTCGAATCCCCTTGGTCCGACCATCAGGTCATCCATCGGCTTTGTCCACACGATCCCGTCCGGCGACGCCGCATAGGCAATGCCGATGCGGGGAATCACGTCTCCGTGGCCCGTAACGGCGCCTTCGGGCCGGTCGAAATAGGCGCCGATAGACGTATAATACATATGGTAGCGGTCGTTGACCCGCAAGACACATACGCTTCCGGTACCCTCCCGGTCCCAGTCCCGGTCCAGTGGCAGGATCGGTTCCCGCTTCGGGTAGCGGAAACGGTAGCCGCCGTCGTCGCTGACTGCCACACCCGTGGTATTGGGTAGCTTGCCGTCCTCCCTGGGCTTCCCCCAACCGCAGAAATACAGGAGCCATGGGCCGTCGTCCCTCGGAACCACAAACGGAAAACCCGGCCCCTCGTCGTTATAGTCCGTGTCCCGCTGCCGGCTGAGCGCGACGCCCACGGGCCGCCAGTCGTTGGGCTCGTCTACAGGACTCTCTGCAATCAGTATACGGTGAAACCCGTTCGCTCCGGTTCCCCAGTAGTACATCCGGTACCGGTCGCCAAGCTGCAAGACGTGGGCCGCGCCGGCGCGCCGGCTATCCATATCCGCGTGCAACTGACCCGGGGCGATCACCGGGTTGTCATCGCTGAACGTCCAGCGGATTCGTCCTGAAATCGAGTTTCGAACCATAGGATTCCTCACTTACCGTGCAACTGCAGTGAAAAGACGCAAAGTACATCAGGTGCGCCGCAACACCCGGCCGTACCGCTGGTCCGAACGGACGCCGTCTTTCACCGCAATGCCGCCGTTTACGAGCACGTGACGCATGCCCACGGCCGTACGGTTCGGCTCGAATGTGGTTCCCCGCTCGGCAAACACGTTCGGATCGAATATCGCCAGGTCCGCACGCGCCCCACTTCGAATCACGCCCTGGTCCGTCAACCCCAGCCTGGAAGCCGGCAGAGACGTCAGCCTGCGCACGGCTTCCTGTGGTGTGAACAGCTTCCGGTCCCGGACGAAGTGCCGGAAGAACCAGGATGCCCAGGTATAGGCGCCGTGAAACGTGTCGTTCTTCAGCGGCCCGTCCGTCGCGAGCGCCGTCGCGTCGGAGCCGACCATACAGAACGGGTGTTCGAATGCCGCCCGGACGTCCGTCTCGCGATAGCTGAATGCGATTACCATAATCTCGTGCAACCGGTCAGATGCCGCAATCAGAATGTCGCAGATGGCGTCGAAGGCATTCCCGGTTCCTGCGGCGGCAAGTTCGGCAATGCTCTTTCCGCAATGCTCCGGCTGCACGGGCGAGTGGAAGACGACGATCCGACTCCAGTCTCCCTGCGCCAGAGAGGCAACGATACTGTCGCAATTTTCCATTTCGCGGCGAATGGATGGAACGCGCAGCCGACTCGCGATTTCCTCCGAACTTCCCTCCTGCGCCCGAAGCGGAAGCGCCGCGCTCAGGTTGGTTGTCCCGAAGAGCCGCGTGTGCATGTCGAATTGAACGTCCAACCCCCTGCCCCGCGCCCGGTCGACCTGTTCGAGCGCATGGTCGACCGCCCGACGGCCGTCGTCCGCCAGCCTGGCAACGGAAGAAATATGCGAGATCTGCAGGGGCGCATCGGCTCTTTCGGCCGTTCGGATCGATTCTGCGATGGCTTCGTCCGCCTCGCCCATCCGATTGCGGGTATGCGTGGTGTAAATCCCGCCGTATTTCGCGGCGATCGCACATAGCCCGGAAATCTCGTCCTCGGGGCAATCCCGTTCCGGACCGTATTCCAGGCCCGTGGAATACCCCACCGCGCCTTCCTCCAGGCCCTGCGCCAGCAGGCGTTTCATCTTCCGCAGTTCGTCCGGCTTGGACGGACGGTCCAGAGCCTCGCAGGCTGCGAGTCTAAGATTGCCGTTGGGTACCAGCGTCATCACGTTTACGGCCGGGCGCCGGTCTTCCAGGCGATCCAGATACTCGCCCACGCCGCGCCAGTCGATCTCATAACCGGTTCTGCATCCGTATATATTCCCCCGCGTGCGCGCCGGATCGCCTATGGGCGCGCTTCCGTGCCCGCAATTGCCCACCACCTCCAGCGTCACGCCCTGCATGATCGAACTCACCGCCCGGGGATCGACCATCAGGGTGAAGTCCGAATGACTGTGGATATCGATAAATCCCGGCGTCACGTAGCAACCGGCCGCATCCAACCACGGCACGCCGTCAGGCCGCTGAATTCTGCCGACGCCGACGATCCGCCCGTCCGCCACGGCCACGTCGCCGCGCACGGGAACGGCGCCGGTACCGTCAACCACCGTCCCGCCGCAAATAACCAGATCCATTTTCCGTCACCCCGAATGCAGGAACATGGCGATCAGCCTGAACATAACAGAAAACGGCCTCGCCAAGTTTCCCTGTTACGAGACCGCATCTCATACCCAAAGGACCGCTTGGGGACCTATTTTGTACGGGCATTACGCGTCAGCGCACCGGCTTCCAAAAGTAGTTTCACGACGTCCGTATACCCGTTTTCGTAGGCGAAGTCCAGAGCGGTCTTTCCGCCGGGAGACCAGTATGGACGTTTGGGATAGGCGTAGTCGACGGGGTAATGGCTGCGGCCGGGATCGTCAGGGCGGCGGTCATTGCCGGGGCGATAATCGGGTTCAGCCGCGGCCTCGCCCGAAGGCGGCCGGCTCCTTGACGCCGGATAGGCGTGATAGTCCTGATACGATACTCGGGGGCGGGTCATAATCTCTCCCCCGCTGGTCGCATGCGCGTTCGCGCCCGCCTGGATCAGGGCTTTGACGATATCGCCGTGACCGCGCTGCGCGGCAAGCATCAACGCCGTTTTTCCATCTCGCAACACCCAGCTGGAACGACTGCGGGTACGTTCCGCCATAAACCTGGACTGGGGCCCTGAACTGTCGGCATTCACGAACCGTTCCCTGGAGTGCCGGGAAAAGTCGTGCCGATTCGTACGTGCCTGCGCGCGCGCCCAGAGTCCAGGCCCTGATATCCAGTTCCGCGCCCGCCCGAATCAACGCGTTAACCACGTCCAGATGCCCCTCCCTGGCCGCCAGCGTCAGGGCACTGTGCCCCTGTACGGTCCTGGCATTCACGTCGCCGCCTCGCAACAGCGCCTGCCGGACACTCTGCAGATCGCCGCGCTGCGATTTCTCCATCAGCGCAGCGCCGCAACCGGCCACGCCTGCAAGAAGGACCAACGCCGCCAGAAGCTCAGTTGTTCGAGGCATCGGTCGCATCCTCACGAGGGGATGAGAGTTCACGCTTCAGACCCGACGGCGTCATCCCGGCGCCCGACTCCAGGAGCAAATCGATGATTTCCTTATGTCCGTTCCGGTACGCGAAATCCAGCGCCGTGCTGCCGCCGATCGACCAGGAAGGACGATCCGAATCGACGACATCGTAATAGAGAACGCGGCCATGCTCCGGCCCGTAGTAACTGCCGCCGTGTTTGTCCTCTTCACGATTGATGTCGTCGGGCGTGACACCGGTATAACCGGCGAGTATCCCGTCGTAATCCTTATACGACGGCATTCCGGAGGTCACGACTTCACCGCCGCTTGTGGCGAAGAGGTCAGAGCCGCCTTCGACAAGCGCTTCGACGACATCCAGATGGCCAGCCTCAGCGGCAAGCATCAACGCCGTCTTTCCGTCTCTCAACACCCAGTACGCCGAGCCCCGGGTACGCTGCGCCATAAACCTGGACTGGGGCCCGGAACTGTCGGGATTGACATACCGTTCCCTGATAAACGCGTAGCCGCCGTGACGATCCTGGCTCTCGATGGTGTGGGCGCCGACGGTCCATGCCACGGCGTCCACGTCCGCGCCCGCTCCGAGCAGGGCGATAACGATATCCAGATGGCCCACTCTGGAAGCCAGCGTCAACGGGCTGTGCCCCTGCGGCGTCCTGGCATTCACGTCGCTTCCGCGATCGAGTGCCCGCTGTACGCCGTCGACGTCTCCGCGCCTTGATAATTCCGTCAGCGGGGCGCCGCAGCCCGCGAACCCCAAAAATAGAAGCACCAGCACGAATTGGTTGATTTTTCTGGACATAGGCTGCCTCCGAATTGGGTCCGGTTGAATGACATTCAGTCCCGGTACAAATATACCGCCATTCGACGTTCGGGTCAACCGGAGTTGCCGTTGCCGGGCGCGGTTCCTGGAGCCGACATCCGTCGCCGCGTATTCCCGGTTTCCACCTCGTTGACCGACAGGGTCTCGCCATCCATCACCACGCCGTACTGCTCCCGCGCCTGGCTCACCGAAACTCTTCCGTTTTTTACGTCGCGCGCGACCGCCGCGGTATCACGATCCATCGGACTTCCCCATCCGCCGCCGCCCGCCTGCCGGTGGTAGATCCGGTCGCCCGCCGACATCGACGTCGATATCATGGTCGGCAACTCTTCACGGCCGTCCCCACTATAGAGTACATTCGTCGATCCCGTCGCCGGTCTTCCGCCGTTCAAGCCGTACGGAAGGTGGTCTCTTCGATCGGACCGGATCGCCAGATGCGCCTCGCCCGAGAGCAGGGTCCACTCCCGATCGATCGCCATTCCGCCCCGAAAACGTCCGGCGCCCCCGCTGTCGCAAACCAGTCCGTAGCGGTCGATCCTTACCGGATATTCACACTCCGCCTGCTCAACGGGAATGTTGCTGGCCACGTTCGCCGGATTGCAAAGGCCATCGTTGCCGTCCCGGTCCGGCCTCGCTCCCCATGTCCCGGAGAGCAGTTCATAGTAAACATAGTGGGAACGGTCCTGCCGCTGGCCGCCGATGATGACGAGCGTATTGCCCCCCTCGCCCGCGGCCAGCACACGGTCGGGCAGCAGCCCGGACAGCGCGCCGAACACCACGTCCGTCATCCGGAACCCCGTCACGCCGCGCATCGACGACGCGCCCGGCATCCGCACGTTCACGAGCGTGCCCTCGGGCGCGATAATCTTCAGGGGCCTGAACATCCCTTCCGTATTCGGAAGTTCCTCCCGCATCACGGAACGCACGCAAAGGGCGACCACCGCCGCCGTAAACGAGAGCGTACTGTTGACCGCGCCGCGCACCTGGGGGTCCGTCCCCGTGAAATCGGCCGTCAGCGAGTCTCCCCGAACGGTCATTGTCACCCGGATTCGCACCCGGGGGCCGCCCACGCCGTCGCTGTCCAGATAGTCCGTGAATGAATGGGATCCGTCGGGCCAGGACGCGATCTCCGAACGTACGAGCCGTTCCGTGTAGTCGATCAGGTCCCGTGAGGCCGCCTGGAACGTCTCGTGCCCGTACCGTTCAATCAGCGAATGAACCGCCCGCTCGCCGATGTGGCAGGCCGCCAGTTGCGCCCTGATGTCCCCGATCGTCATCTGGGGCACCCGCACATTCGACCGGATCAGGGAGAAGATGGACTCGTCCGGCTCGCCGCGACGATACAGCTTCAGCCACGGAATCCGGATGCCTTCCTGGAAGATCTCCGTGTTATCGCAGGCGGAACTGCCGGGCAGGCGTCCGCCAAGGTCCAGGTGGTGCGCCGTACTCACCGCAAAGGCAACCCGCCGCCCCTTCCAGAAGATCGGCTGCACAATAAAAATATCCGGAATGTGCATCCCGCCGTCGAAGGGATCGTTCAGGATAAACACGTCCCCGGGGTCGATCTCATCGCCGAAGCGCTCGAACATCGCGGACATCGCATACGGGACCGATCCCAGATGCAGCGGTATCGTCACGCCCTGTGCGATCATCTGCCCCTCCGCGTTGCACAGCGACGTGGAATAGTCAAGGCAGTCGCGCACGATGGTTGAGTAGGCCGTGCGATAAAGTGCTGCGCTCATTTCATCGGCGGCGGAGGCAAGCGCGTTTTGCATGATCTCGCGCGTTATGGGGTCAATCTGCTTCATCGTTCTCTGTATTTCCTCTGCCCTGCCGCGGGGCATTTCTACGACCCTGTCTTGTCCAGAACCACGAAGTCCTGCCGGTCCCGATTTACGCGGATCCCCGGCGGCACCACGATCGTGGAATCGTATTCGTCGATCAACAGGGGACCAACCTGGGGCCCGGTCAGTTCCGTGCGGTCGATAACGGGTGTCTCCACCGTTCCCCGCTTCTTTCCAAAGTACGCCGGACGCGAGGGCATCTTTCGCACGTGCCGCCGGTCAGCGCGCATTCGCCCCCCCGTTTTGCGGTGACCGGTGCTGCCGATCAGGCGGACGGCAACCACCTCAACCGGATTATCGGGGTCCGACGTATGCCCGTAAAGCTGCCGGTGCTCGCGTTCAAACGCTCGACACAAGCTCTCTATCGTAGCCTCCGACGCCGGCGACTCGGGCAAGGGGATCCTGATTTCCGATGCCTGGCCTCTGAAGCGCACGTCGAAACTTTGGGCAAACGCTACTTTTCCAGCCGAATAACCCTCCGCCCGGAACCGGGAGAGCATCTTTCGTTTCAGGTCCGACTGGATGCCGCCCAGCGTTTCGGCGCTCAGTCCGTCGCCGGAAAGCAGACAACTGTAGACTTCGTGATGTTCCACGCCGGAGAACAGAAGCCCAAGCGCGCTGAACAACCCGGGCAACGGAGGCACGATGACTCTGGGGCTCAGAAGTTCGCCGGCCAGCCCCGCGGCGTGAATCGGACCGGAACCTCCGAATGCGATCAGGGAGAACGACCTGGGATCACGGCCCCGCTCCGTGGACACGGACCGGAGCGCCCGCATGCACCGGGCATTTGCAATCCGGTGTATGCCCTCGGCCGCTTCCAGCAGATCCAGACCCAGAGGGGTCGCGATCCGGTCGTGGACGATCCTTCTCGCGGCCTCCGGATCGACGGAGACCTCTCCGTCCGCCAGTTCCCCCGGCCGGATATACCCCAGCACGACATTGGCGTCCGTAACGGTGGGCTCGTTTCCTCCCCGGCCGTAACAGGCGGGACCGGGTACGGCTCCCGCGCTTCGGGGTCCGACCCGCAATCCGCCCGCCCCGTCCAGCCAGGCGATGCTGCCGCCCCCGGATCCCACCTCCGCGATGTCGATACTGGGCGCGCGAATCAACTCGCCGCCCCCGCCCACCAGCCTGTTTCCGGCCGACACGGATGCGCCGACCTCGTATTCCGGGCTGTAGGAAATCTCGCCGTCTTCGACAATAGACGCCTTGGCCGTGGTGCCTCCCATATCGAACGTGATGAGATCGTCGATACCCAGCTGTTCTCCCGCGGAACGGGACGCAAATACCCCGGCCGCGGGTCCGGACTCGAGAACGTACACGGGTCGCCGCGCCGCGTCGGCCTCGGGGGTCAGACCCCCCGCGGACTGCATGATAAGCACGGGCGCCAGAATACCCTGTTCGGTCAGACCATCCCGCATCGCCCTGAGATAACGCTGCATAACAGGACGCACGTACGCATTCAGCACGGTCGTGGCCGTGCGCTCGTACTCCCGGCGTTCGGGCAGAATCTCGATCGAAAGGGATACAGGCAAGTCCGGAAACGCGCCCTGGAGGAACTCGCCGATCGCGTGTTCGTGGCGTGGGTATGCGTAGGAGTGAAGCGTGCAGACCGCGATCGACTCGACCTGCTCCTGTACCAATACGTCCTTGACCGCATCCAGGTCCGCAAAGTCCAGCGGCGCCAGCACGTCACCGTCGGCGGCGATGCGCTCCTTCACTTCCAGCCTCAGATGCCGCTCCACGATGGGTTCGGGCTTGTCGAAGAACAGATCGTACATCTGCGGCGCCCTGACGCGCCGCAATTCCAGTACGTCTCGAAATCCGTGCGTGGTGATCAGCGCGGTCCTGGCGCCCCGGCGTTCGAGGACGGCGTTGGTCGCCACGGTGGTCCCATGCGAGACGTCTCCGATCGATTCGCCGGTTACGCCGGACTCCCGCAGCAGGCGGCAGATCGCGTCCAGTACAGCACGTTCGAAATCGGGCGGGGTAGAGGGGATCTTATGCGTCCATATTTTCCCGGATACGTCCATGAGAATGACGTCCGTGAACGTTCCACCGACGTCTGCACCGATTCGAAACGATGGTTCATTCATTCGGGAATCACCGGCAAACGCAGATATGAAGCATATTGTCCACTGTGATAAACCGTCTGACGGGCGACCTTCATTTCATCGTCCAGACCGGGGGTATTGCCCGTATTCAGATTCCGGTCGAAACGGGGGAAGTTGCTGCTGGAGACCTCCAGTCTGATCCGATGGCCTGTTTTGAACACATTGCTGGTCTCCCAGAGGACGATCCTGTATTCCACCACCTCCCCCGGACGGACGAGATCCGGCCTGCGAAAGGACTCGCGGAATCGCGCCCGCACGATGCCCTCCGTTATATGGATCGCCCTGCCATCGGGATGCACGTCGACCAGAGTCGCCGTAAAGTCCGTATCCCTCGCATCCGATGCGGCAAACAGCGTGAGCGCCACCGGGCCTGTTACCTCCACGTCCGACACCAGTGTTTCCGTAGTGTATACCAGCACGTCTTCACGGCATTCCACACCCCGCCGGTCGCGTGGACCTGTGTTGGCGGGCGACAGACTCTGCCCGCCCACCGTGGGCACCGGATCCCCGGGATCGTAGTCGAAGCGGTCCGCGGGCTCGTCTCCCGGCGCTTCGAGGCTGAGTTCACCGTCGCCCCGAACCGAATTGGCACGGCCACCGCTGTGGAGATAGTACGCCGTGTAATTCGTTCGCGCCAGCGGCCACTCGTTTTCCCATCGCCACGCGTTCCTGCCCATCACGAAAATCCGGATGGCGGGTTCCTCGTCGATTCCCGTATCGATCCCGCGCAGCCGCTTGTCGTACCAGCGCAGATGTTCACCAGGAATATCCACCGCCGCGTTCGATCCGAAGTCGATGTCTCCGAATGGCTCGGCGCTCCCGATCTGCGAGTGCGTCCAGGGCCCGACCATCAGACGGGTCAGTTGCCGGGTACGGGCGTCTCCGGCTTCCGTGCGCCAGCCGCGAAAACACTTGAAACCCTCGTGGACCAGATTATCGTACCATCCCGACACGAAATAGGCCGGCGTATTCACTTCCCCGTACCGGCCTTTCATGCTGTACGAGGACCAGAATGCGTCGAATTCGTTGTGCCGGACCATCTCCCTGAAGAACGGCCGGTCCGCGATGCCGTCCATGGCCGAGACCAGCGGCAGCCGGCGGTAGATCCGGTCCCAGTCCAGCAGGTCCCGCGGCGCGTGCTGTCTGGTCCGCCCGCCGAGCCAGATCCAGTTCATCGCATTCTGCAGCTGGAGCACGCCGTTATAGCGCAGGTGCCCGTAGTTGTCCTCTTGGTTCGCAATGGGCATCAGCCCCTTCACGAAGGGACTCCGAAACGGGGCCGGAAGAATCTGTGTGAAACCCGGATAGGAAATCCCGAACATCCCGATGTTGCCGTCGCACCACGCCTGCGCCCCGATCCACTGCTGCGTGTCGTATCCATCCTGTGCCTCGTCCACGTACGCCCGCCACTCTCCCTCGGACTCGTAGCGCCCGCGGCTGTCCACCATCACAGCCGCGTATCCCGACGCGGCAAAACGCACGGCCCATTCCACGTACCTGGGGTGCTGTGTGCTGTATGGCGACCGGATCAGCAGTACGGGAAACCGCTCTTCGCGCGGCGGGAGGTATGCCGCGCCGTAGAGGTTCACCCCGTCTCTCATCGGGATTCTGAGGTCGAGTCGAATTCGAACAGCCGTTTCAGACATTGCTGGTACCCGGATTGAAGTTGGTAAAATCGATGCTGCCGAATCCTGACACACGCGCGTTATGTCGCCAGCCTGTTCAATACGTTGCGCGTGATCGTAGCCACCGCGCTCCCGTCCCGGTACAGCCCATGGGCCCATTCGATCGTGGCGGCGTTGAAGACCGTACCCTCGAACTCAGTCTCGTTGACGGCCACCGTTCCGTAGCAGGGCGCAACGCCCTCCTTTCCCCCCTCCTTGACCAGCCGGTGTCCGTCGGGCGCCATGCAATCCGCAATCGCTACGATCCGGTATTCAGGCGACACGCCGTCCGCGCCCGTGTAAAGCGGCCGGCCGCTCTCGAATTTCAGGTCCGCCGCGTCCGCCTCCACGCCAACGATCGAGTCCTCCCGTCCGAATTCGTCCCCCTCGGCGAGTCCTGTACCTTCGAACACCCAGTGGTCCGGATCGCACACGCGATAATAGCCCCAGTCTTCGGTCGTTGGCGCCAGAAACACATTCGGATCGGGCGTCTTCGTATGAACGAACGAGGTGTAGAAGACGCCTATTGTCCGCTGGCGCAAATCATCGATATGACTGAGAAACGACGTATCCGGACGCTCGGGCGTCGGATGATCGTGATAGTAGGGCTTGGCGCAATAGATCTGCCTGCCCCGGTTTCTCAATTCGATCTCCTGGCAGAAGCAGTTCCCCCCGAACAGAACGAGATTGCCGCCGTTCTGAACGAATCGGTGCAGTTGTTCGCACTCGTTCCGGCTGTTGTATTCATCGTGACAGAAGCGCACGTTCGCGCGGTAGCCGTTCAGTATATCGGGTTCCGCGTCGTGGTCGCCGTTTACACAATAGTCGGCGCCATACCCCTCGGCATCCAGCCAGGACGTGAAGAACTGGTCCCAGATGTAGAAGTTGCCCAGGCATTCCATCTGCAGCGGGCGTTCGAAACTCAGCAGCTTGGCGTGCTGCCGATCGGTGGAAATGTAGTCGTAGAAGCACTTGCCGCCCACGTTGTTGTATGCCTGGTAGGTGTTCGTGGCAACCGTCAGCAACATTGGCGATTGCGGCGACCTGGGTCGTACTACGAAAAAAATCTCCCGCAACCCCTGTCCGGTGGGGAAGGTTGCAATATAGATCCCGCTCTTCCACGTATCCGGAACGACGAAGGACACCGCCGGCGCCCACCCGTATCCATCCTGATAACCCAGTTCCGGGACCTCCTGAAGCGTACCCCGCAGCCCCTCGATTGTCTTGACGAGTTCCCGTCTTGCGCCTTCCCGGAAGATGAAGATTTCGTAATAGGACCGGGAGTTCGAAATGTGAAACGTGATCTCCTCGCCCGGCTTCACGCTCTGGAGATTGGCATAGCCGCCCTCCATCAACTTCCAGTTGATCGTCGCGTCCCACTCATGATGGGCCCAGATGTGTTCTCTTTTCATCTTTCAGGCCGCCTTTCCATATGTGGTTTGTGTACCGGAAACCCGCCTCGCCTGCAGAGCGACTTCATCAGCTGACTGTTGTCCTTGACACCGGTGTTCATTCCTGGCCATATTGCATTTGGAAAATGGCTCGGAAACAGACAAGCTGAAAGGTCCCGTATGAAGACCATCCGACTGGACGTCCGTTACTATCACCTCACACGGAGAGCGAGCGTAACCGAAGGTGAATTCCACCTCCGGACCCTGCGACGCGACTATCCGGCGGACAGGATCGCGCTGGTACTCGTAGACGTGTGGAGCGAACACTATGTAAGCACGCACCTGCAGCGCGGGAGAGAGATCACCCTCGAACGCATCATTCCCGTTGCCGATGCCTTCCGGTCGGTGGGCGCCGCCGTGATCCACGCGCCCAGCCCCGACTGCGCCAAACGCTACGAGGCGTGGACCCGTTACGCGGGCGACGAGGAAGTCTTCGGAGGTTCGTCTCCTGCACCCGACGACTGGCCGCCCGCGGAATTCCGGTCAAGAACGGGGGAATACGAAGCGTGGGCGCAGCCGAAAGACCCTCACGATCAGGTCTTCGAGGACACCATCAGGAACCGCCGCATCATTCCCGAGGCCGAACCCCGCGACGGCGACGACGTTATCGTAACCGGCGCCCAGCTGCACCGCCTCCTGAAACACCGGGGCGTCCTGCACCTTTTCTACGCCGGCTTTGCCGCCAACATGTGCGTACCCTTCAGGGACTACGGGATGAGGGCGATGAAGGACCGGGGCTACGACATCATCCTCGTCCGGGACTGCACCACGGCCATTGAAGTCGCGGATACGTCCGAAAACCTGGACCTGTCCCGTGCGGCAGTCATCGACACGGAAGTCAATATCGGATACACCGCGTCCCACAGCGAGCTGGTTGCCGCCTGCCGACGGGCATTGAAGACGTAAACAACCGGAAGGCGTGGGATCTCACCAGCACGGTTCTCGGGCGAATCACGACGGTCCGAGAACGAAGTTCGCGGCCCGTCGAATCACTTCCACCCCGGATCCGGGCCTGTGGGCGTTCTCGCTCAGATGACGGCGCCAGGCGCGGGCTCCCGGCATTCCGTGAAAGAGCCCCTGGATGTGCCGCGTCATGCCGGCAAGCGGCATTCCCTGCCGCAGCTGGTCCTCTACATAATCGCAGAAACGGTCCAGAATCTCCCCCCTGCCGGCCACGGCGCGCGTATCACCGTAGAACATCTGGTCCATCGACGCCAGGAAATAGGGATTCTGATAGGCCTCGCGCCCGATCATGACCCCATCCACGTCTTCCAGGTGCCGGCGCACCTGATTTCGGGTTGTGATTCCTCCATTGAGGATTACCGTCAGATCCGGAAAGTCCTGTTTCAACCGATACACCAAGTCGTATCGCAGGGGCGGTATCTCCCGGTTCTGTTTCGGACTCAACCCCCGAAGCCAGGCCTTTCTGGCGTGAATGACGAAGACCCGGCATCCGCCGTCGGAAACGGTCCGTACGAAACAGACCAGGTCCTCGTAGGAATCCCGGTCATCGATTCCGATCCTTGTCTTTACGGTGACCGGAATTTCAACGGCCTTGCGCATCGCCTCCACGCAGCGGGCAACCAGTTCCGGCTCCGCCATGAGGCACGCGCCGAATCGACCGGCCTGCACCCGGTCGCTGGGGCAGCCCACGTTCAGATTGATTTCGTCGTATCCGAATTCCGCGCCGATCCGCGCGCAACCCGCCAACGCCTCCGGATCGCTGCCGCCCAGCTGAAGCGCCACCGGATGCTCACGACGATGGTATGTCAGAAGTTGCTCTCGCGGATCGCGGAGGACGGCGTCCACGGGAATCATCTCGGTATAAAGCAGGATGTGTCGGGAGAACAGCCTCAGGAAATACCTTTCGTGCCTGTCCGTCCAGTCCATCATCGGCGCAACCGACAGGCGTCTGTCGAGCGTCTCTTCCACCGGCAACATACTCCATGAAGACCGCGCGGACCAGGCGCCGCAGCCAACGTCGATCCACCACCAGGTCAGGGGAGACACCGACAATGCGCGTTGAACGCCTTCCGAACAACCCCATTATCCGCCCGCACATGGACTCCCGGATGGGCGCCAACATCAACGGACCCTCGCTCGTCCGGACGCCCGACTGGCTGCCCAACGCCCGCGGAAAGTACTACCTCTATTTCGGCCACCACCGGGGCGAGTACATCCGCCTTGCCTATTCGGACCGTCTCACCGGTCCCTGGACCACCTACGAACCGGGGGTGCTGCACCTGAACGACGCGTACACGACCCACCATCTTGCCTCGCCGGACGTCCACGTGGACGACAGGAATCGTGAGTTCAGAATGTACTATCACGGCCCCGTGCCCGGCCGGGGCCAACAGTCCAAAGTCGCGCTGTCATCCGACGGTATACACTTTACCGCAAGACCGGAAGACCTGGGCAATTCCTACTTCAGGGTCTTCAAATGGAAAAGCGAGACGCACGCACTGGGGATGCCCGGGATCTTCTATCGATCGCAGGATGGCCTGACGGATTTCCGGCAGGGTCCCGTGCTGTTCTCCGAAGACCAGCGCCACACCGCGCTGAAGCTGGACGGCAACACGCTCTCGGTCTTCTATTCCAACGCCCACGACTGCCCCGAACGCATTCTGCTGTCCCGAGTCGAGTTGACGCTGGAATGGATGAACTGGCGTGCGTCGGAAGCCGAGGTCGTCCTCGAGCCGGAAACCGATTACGAAGGCGCGGACCTTCCCCTGCAGCCCTCCCGCCGCGGATGGTCACCCGAGCGGGTGCGGCAGCTTCGCGATCCGGGAATTTACCGGGAGGGCGCCGACACCTATCTCCTCTACTCCGTGTCGGGTGAATCCGGAATCGCCATTGCAAAGATAACGGACTGACCGGCGGCGTGCCACGTTATGACGAGCGGCGGGATTTCACGCATTGTCCGCGCGGAACCCCGCCGCTGTATTCCTGATGCACCGCATTTGAACCGGCTCAGCTATCCGGTCACCGGCAGTCCCAGTGCCTCCGCATTCACGATGCTCGGACACGCCCCGGGCGGGTCGTCGCCCAGGAACGGCAGGATGTCGTCCTGATCCTTCCACGCGGGAAGGCCCCTGAGAACGCCGGCCACGTTGCTGGCGGCGAGCGTCGCCATGCCTTCACGGGTCCAGCTTGTCGCGGATGCAATGTGGGGAACGATAACCACGTTGTTGAGTTCATTCAGGCCTGGCTTCATTTCGGGCTCGTCTTCGAAGACGTCGAGTCCGACGCGGAAGTCCGGGTTTTTCCTGCAGTGGGCCACGAGCGCGGTTTCATCGATGACCGGCCCGCGGCTGGCATTCACGAGAATTGCGTCAGGCTTCATCAGGTTCAGGCGTTCCTCGTTCATCAGGTGGTGGGTGGTCGGATCCAGAAGCGGATGCAGGCTGACCACGTCGGCCTCGCGCAATACCTCGGCTTCCGAGTTTGCTCTGGTCACCGTCACGGGCTCTTCGCCCTGCCCCTCCAGGAACGCGCCGTAGTCCCGAATGTAATTCTCCAGCCGTTCGTTTGGATAGGGATCGTAATAGATAAAGTCCATCTTGAACCCTTCGACCATCATTCGCGTGTACGTCGCGCCAATCCGCCCGGCGCCAATCACACCGACGGTCTTCCGGTTCAGCAGCTGCCCCAGAAACAGGGTGGGCAGCCATCCTTCGTACCGCCCGCCCCGCATGTACTCATCGGCCTCCACCACCCGCCGCGCGGCGGAAAACGTCAGCGCAATCGCCATCTCCGCGGTCGTCTCAGTCAACACGCCAGGCGTGTTTCCCACGGGAATACCATTCTGTGTGGCCGCATCCACGTCCACATTGTTGAAACCGACCGCATAGTTGCTGTAAGCTTTGCCGCCTGCCGCTTTCAGCGCTGAAAAGAGCGGCTCGCCCCAATCTTCCGTGAGCTGTCCGATCACGCCGTCGCACCGGTCGCCTATCGCATCGTTGATTTCGTTGACCTGCAGGATCCTGGTGGAGGTACTGTATTCAACACGGCAACCCGCCTGTTCCAGTATACTCAGCCAGCGGTCGCCTGGAAGCTCCTTCGTAACCACCACGCGCAGATTTCCCGAAGCATTGAACGTCGTCCACTCATTAGCAGCCAAAACACCCTCCTTGAAGATTGAAGACGGAATCCTGTTTTGCCGGCCCATCAGTGCCGGCCGGAACCGTCTCAGAAACCCCGCAAGATTGTCCGCTGAATATACGCAATCGGCTCGATCGATTCAAGAATCCATGCGTGGATCATCAATCGCGCGCCGTGCAGCAGGCGCAGGCAGACCTCAACCGACCCTGTAATCCGGGACCTCAACCGGCACGCCGCCCTGTTGGGCCGACAGGTGCGCGCACAGGCCAGGTACGGAGAAGTCCAGAGACCGGTATACGTCTATTGGTACGGGACCGCGGCCGGTCGCTGCCCGCACGAACCGGTCGACCATGTAGTATTCCGATGTGCCGTGTCCGCCCGCCAACGCCTCGGCGGGCGCATCGGGATCCGAGTCTTCCGCCGGAAACGCCTCCATCGGTCCTTCGCCCGAACGGAAAATCTTGGCGTCTTCCCACGGCGCCCGTCTGTTTTCCAGGGTGCCCTCGGTACCGTAGAAAATCTGCCAGTGCATCCCGGGTTCCCGGGTCACGGTAAACCCGCAAAGAATCTTGACGACGCTACCCTTTTCCGTCCGAAACAACCCTACCTGCATGTCTATCGAACCGATATCGGGCGCCGTATGCGTGCCGGTGGACATGCCCACCGCGGTAACGCAGCGGTCGTCCAGGATATCCAGCACCGGTCCCAGGCTGTGCGTGCAATAGTAGATCGGCGGCATGGATGCCCGCCACGTCAGTTCCCCGCCGCGACCCCTCATCAGTTTCCGACAATCGTGTATATACTCCGCTTCAGCATAGAATACGCGGCCGATCGCGCCCGACCGGATTTTCGTGCTCCAGTCCTGAACATAATGGTAGAAGTTCATATTCTCTGCCATCATGTAGAGCTGTCCGGTGCGGCGAACGGCCTCGGCCAGGGCCTCGCATTCCTCCAGCGACCAGGCGGCCGGAACCTCGCTCAGGACATGCGCGCCGGCTTCCATCGCCAGAATGGATTGAGCCGCGTGCAGGGGCGCCGGCGTCGCCACGACAACCACATCCAGGTCCGCGGACAGAAACGCGTCAAATTCCGCATACGCCTGTTCGACGCCAAGAGTCTCGGCCGCCTGCTCCCGCCATTCGGCTACCGGATCGCAGATGGCCGCAAGGTGCGCTTCCGGATGGTTATTGAACGTTTTCGCAAGGCCTCGTCCACGCCTCAATCCGGCAACCCCGACCTTTAACATATCCCCTTCCCGGTGTCCCGTCCCAAAAATTTCCAACCATTCGGCAACCGGTTTCCCGGACAGAACACTGACAAACGCCGTGAGACCGCCGCGCGCCCCTCGTGCCTCTTAACCGCCACTTTTTCGCTCACGCTCGGGAACTCACCGGTAATTTTAAAACAGCTTATTAGAATCAGACCTGTTCGACAACGGGCTCAATCGAAAGATAGGGTTCGGTAGACCGGGGGCGTCCGTTGCCGTCCATCATCGCCGCCGCAGCCTGATACGCTGCTTCGATCTTGGGACGGATCACCTCACGATATCCGCGCACCTCGTCAGGCATCCGGAACAACCGCACGTAGTCTCCGTACCTCTCCTGGTGATCGAATTCGAACCGATCGACAAAATCGATATACCAGTCGCGGTAAGCCTTCTCCTCCGTATGCCACGACGGCATCAGCTTGCGCAGGAATTTCATACGCTTCATCAGCTTCAGCATCCAGTCCCGGGTGGTCAGCTTGAGATAGACGTTGAACCCGAGGATATTGAAATTACCCCGGTTGAAGTGGCGATACGAAATCCGGTCACCGCGCTCTGCGCACACGTTGTATCGCTCGCGATCGCGCAGGTATTTCTCTTCGCTTGTCAACAGATGTGCGACGTACACTTCGTCCTTGTAGGCCATCACGCGTGGCAGGTATCTGATAACCGCGCGGGTGGCTTCGTACTCCTCCTCCGGCCGATCCTTTTCGTACACCTTGCGCACCCGCCGTACGTAACTTCCGGCGTACTCCGCGCCGCCCCACTGCATCAGATCGTACACACCCAGGGCGAACTGCAGACGATCCTCTTCGGCAAGGCCCAACAACGCCACGTCGGCCGTCAGTTCCAGGTACGCGGACCTCGCTTTCCCGCCCTTTCCGCGTTCCAGAATCCCGGCCTTGTCTTCGATCAGTTCGTTGCAAGAAAGCGAAGGTTTCTCCAGCGCGACGACTTCCGGTTCGATGGCGATCTTGCGGCCGAGATCGAAGGCTTTCAAATTGGGTTCGAGGTCGCTGCGTTTGATGTTGCGCCGCATCGACCACGTAATGTTTTCCAGATCCAGCGGCAACACGCCCCGCTGATAGGCCACCCCGAGAAGGATGCTGTTCGCGTAGATCTTGTTGCCCAGGAAACGCTCGGAGATCTCCCCCAGGTCCATCCCGAAATAACCCTCGGGCTTCGTATGGCGTTTGAGCACCCCCTCCATTTCAGCCGTATCGAATTCGTCCTGGCCGGTAAGCGTAAGTACCGTGTGCCGCTTCCCCGTCTCCACTACCGCGGACGTATGTCTCGGGCTGGCGACGCGCCCGTTACCCATCGATTCCAGACCTCGCACCGCCTCCAGGATATCCAGGCCAAGAAGCAGATCGGCATGGCCGTAGGGGGTAATCTGTGAAATGACGCGGTCACCCTTCGCAAAACTCACGTGGGAGTATACGGCCCCGTTTCGGATGGCCAGCCCCTTTTTGTTCGTGAATCGAACGGCATAGCCCTGCCGTGCGCCTGCCACGGAGAGAATCGCCGCGATGGTATTGATGCCCATGCCGCCCACCCCGGCAATGTACGCGTACCAGGTGGCGTCGAAGGTTTTCACTTCCGGCGGCGGCAAATCCGACAGGTCGATGGCTTCCGTCTGTCTTTCCGCCGGGCGGCTGCGTGTAATGATTACCTCCTCGAACGACGGGCAGGTGCCATCGCCATTCGAAACGGTCACCCTCGTGCAGGCGCCGTCCGACACACACAGGGAGAGATCGGTGGCAATTTTGGGACCGTGCAACGTCTCCTCCACCGTCAATCCGCTGCATCCGGTCGCCCGTGTGCATTCAAGGCAATATTCGCAGACCTCCGGCGTAATGTTGATGTGACGTTCCTCCGGCAGGTATCCTGTATCCTGAACGATCTCGTTCTGCATCGCGCGCTGCCTGCGGTGGAACGTGATCCCGCATTCCTTGTCGGCAATAACGATCTTGACACCATCCTTCAGCAGCGCGCGTTCCAGTGTCTGCCTGTAAGGCGCTCGTTCCGCCGGATTCATCCTCGCGATAAAGACGCTGTCGCCGTCGCCCGCCATGCCCCGCACAACATGTTCAATATCCTGGGCGAACGTCGGCTTGCCCAGAATATCCACGTCAACGCCGGGCGTGGGCTGGTGGCCGGTCATTGCCGTTGTCTTATTGTCAAGAATGACGTAGGTAATGTCCTGCCCGTGCTTTATCGAATCGGATATCGCCGCCATTCCGCTGTGAAAAAATGTCGAATCTCCCATGAAGACAAGCTGCTTGTTGTCAATATAGGGATCGATCCCGGCTCCCGTGCCGCCGCCCAGCCCCATCCCGGACAAGTTGTGCATCAGCCGGTCGAAGGGCTTGTATTTCAACAGGGAATAACAACCGATATCACCGTGAAAAACCAGGTCGGCCGTATCTCTTTGATGGTGTTTCTGCATATACTCCGCACTGCTGAAATCGTCGATGACGCGATTGAGCACGCTTGCGGAATCCCGATGCGGACAACCCGGACAGAAGGAGGGAGTACGTACGGCCGCCTGCACCTGGTAGCCGGCCGTTTCATCGACGAGGGCGACCTCCGACAGGATCCGCTCGCAGTCGACGGATATCGCGGGATCGTCCAGATCCAGCAAGACGGGCGCGAGCGCCTTGAGCAGGATGGACGGGTTCATTCCCTTGCTGTCCGGAAAGCCCGGTTGACCGTTAGGAAAACGCTTGCCCCAGATACGGAACGGCCCGATTTCTCCATCCTGATGCAATCCCTGAAGCGCGGCCGTAACCTGCCCCTCCAGGAACCCCCGCTTTTCTTCCACAACGTATATATCGTCGACGAATCCCACGAAGGTACTCAGGAGTTCCGGGTCTATCGGATACGTCAGGCCATATTTCAGAATGGGTATGCTGCCTTCCAGCCCCAGCATGTTCATCACATGCTCCAGATAGCAATAGGCGAGGCTGGAACTGATGAAGCCGATGCGTCTCTTCCCCGAAGCAGGCCTATACAGAATGCGGTTGAGGTTGTATTCGCGGGCGTACCCCAGCAATTCCGGCATCCGTCTGTGGAGTACGTCTTCCTCCTTGATGGCGGTGCTTGGGGGTATGATCACCCTGTCGTCGAGAGGGATCGACCCGCTGTCGATCGTTACGGGCGCGTGCGGCGTGAGGTCGGGAAAACGATTCGGCGCCACGGTAACGGTGCCCCCGCCGTCCGCCTGGTTGGAGGTAATGAGATAGGCCACATAGAGGCGGGTCTTTTCCGATAGGTCGAACGCGACACCGATCCAGTCCTTGACCTCCTGGAACGTACTCGGCTCCAGAATGGGCATGTACAGATGCTTTGCGATAAACCGCGAATCGGCGGGAACCTGTGTGCCCTCCGACCACGTATCGTCGCCGAACACGGCCACCGCTGCGCCACCAGGCGCCGTCCCCGCCATATTGCCGAGCGCGAGCCCGTCGGAAGCAACGTGGGCGCCCACGCTCTTCATCACCGCCATTGCGCGCACGGGCGTCATCTGGGAACCGTTCAGCCGCGCGGCGCTGAGTGCTTCGTTGTTGGCGATCTGCACCACCACGCCCTGCTCCACCAGCAGTTCCTTGATGCGCTCCGCGGCATCGAAGACCTCTGCGACCGGAGAACCGGGGTAACCGGTAAGCATACCCATGCGGTGCTCCAGACCGCCCTTGACAATGAGCTCATTGCCGGTGAAGATCCCAACGCCTTCTTCCTGGAGAAATCTTGGATCCACTGCGATTCCCCTGGATGGTTCCGCGCCCGGAGTCAGTAAATCCCGCGAACCCTGGACAGCACCGTCCCCGAGGTTCCCGGCCACATGCCGGGCGCTACTCCATCAGCCGCCAATTCGGATTATACGTTTCCGCCGGATGCGTGGAGTGAACAAGCTCGAAGACTCCGGCGCCACGTCGATCCACGAAGATGAATCTGACACCCCGCTGTTCTTCGTAAGTCCAGACCTCAAACGGCTTTTCGTTAGACGCCGCCAGGTTGTACTGAATATCGCTCGGTTCGCCAAACTTGATGTAGATTCGACCCTTATCCGTATCCGACCCGCGCTTGCCCCGGCCGGCGGCGTAGTTGTTCTCCGCAAAGCGCATTCGAAAGATGTGCTGGATCAGGCGCTCGTTTTCGTCGGTCGCAGGCGTTGGATCCAGTTCCTTCCAGAACGCCTTCAGAAACGTCATCTGGTCCCGTCGATTCTTCAGTTTCCTGTATTCCTTCCACTGCGAACCCCTGGCGATATATCGGATATCCCTGTAATACCGGATATTTTCCTTTTCCTCCTGTGTCAATTCCACGACTTCCTGCTGCCGCGCCAGGGAAATCATCCGTCTCATCCTGTGGACGGCGCGATTGCTCCGATCCAGGGCCTCGACCTGGAAAAAGTACCGGTCCGGAGGCAGGTCTCCGGTACTGAAGATCTCAGTTTTTACTGCGCTGGTACCCGGCTTCATCAGTCGCTGCTCGGCAAACTTCGCCACCACCGCGCCGGCGGTATCCAGCAGGCTGTAACCCAGCAGAAACGTATTGTCAGCGCCCTCGACTGGGGCTGAGAGTTGATAGATCTCGAAATAGACTTCGATATCCCCGCCGGCGGGATAGGTCCGGGTGACGTTGGGCGTCACCTGCCATCCGTACCTCGAAAACCTGTCTTCGGCGCCTGTTCTGGACAGACCCGATGCGAACAGGAGATCGCTGGATTTCAATGTCTGCTCCTCGAAATCCCGGACCCGCAGGTCTCCTTTCGCCACGCCGTTCTTTTTCTCTTTGAGATCCCGAATTGAAAGGGTCATTCGATAGGCGCCCGGCTTCAGATCGAATCCGATCATGTCGCGAAAGGGCAGTCCCGCGCCTTCGACGTCGTCGGCGTTTTCAACCCAGACCTTCCGCTTCCAGGTTTCCTGGTTGACGACGACGCCCCCGGAATCGGTCAGCGAGACGGATAGTTCCATTTCTGCTTCATATCGTTTTCTCTTTCGCCTGAATTTCAACTGACTCGCGTCCAGCAGGACGTAGATTTCCTGTCGGGTGAACCCCACAGACGCCTGGAATCCCGCGGTGTCGGTGAAGAACGCCAGATCTCCTTCGCCTATAAACGGCAGATCCAGGGGCTCCGCCTCGGCACCGCGCCCCTTTGCGCCCAGGAGCATAACGCCCGCAAACAGCAGGACGCCTATCCAAAGCCGATCCTTATTTCTCATTTCCCACGTCTCCGAGATTGATGGGACTCATTCGCCGCCCGGAGTATCCCTCGGGCGAAGGGCTAACCTTCCCGGGCCGAAACAGGCAATTTATCGAACTCCAATATTCAAGTCAATCCCAAACCGCCCGGCAAGACCTCAGGCCCCTGGGTCTGTTGACACGTAGATCTCCTGCTTCCGGACGCGTACGGGGTATTTCGTGATTCTGAAATGAGGCGCCTCGGTACAGGCGCCCGATTCAAGATCGAACGTCAGGTTGTGCCAGAAACAGGTCACCGTGCCGCCTGTGATCCCGTCGGTCCCGATGGGTCGCTGGTTGTGTGGACAGGTATTGTCAATCGCCTCGATTCTGCCGCCCACGTTGAACAGCCCGATCTCGCGGCCCATCATCGTGACGAGTTTGCCGGTGCCGGGCGGGATTTCATTCATCGAAGCCACCCGCATAAACCTCGGGTTTCGTCCGTCGCGTTCCCGGCCGGTCTGAGCGGCGCGGCCCCGGCCCTTCGGACGCCATCGATTCAATTTGAACACGGGCTCATCCTGCAACGACCTGGCTTGCGGCGTGGTATGAACTCCGTACAAGCGGACCCGATTCCACGTGCCGGAATCCTCGCATCTCCGCAAAAAGCCGGATGTTCTCGAATTCTTCCGGTCGGTAGAATCTGGAAATGGAAACGTGCGCCGGAGAAGGCTGCAGATATTGACCCACCGTGAGAATTGCCGTCCCCTGTTCGGCAATGTCGTCGATGGTCTGATACACCTCTTCCACGGTTTCGCCCGCGCCGACCATGATGCCGGACTTCGTCGGGATACCTGGATTGGTGATTCCAGCGCGGCGCAGCAATTCGAGGGATTGGGCGTAGTTCGCCTGCGGACGCATCAGGCGATAGAGCCTGGGAGGCGTCTCCACGTTGTGATTCAGAATGTCGGGGCCGGCCGACATCACGGTATCGAGCGCCGGCCAGTTTCCCTGAAAATCCGGAATCAGTACCTCCACCCGTGTCTCGGGACGCAGCCGGCGGATTTCCCGGATGGTCGCCGCGAAAATCGACGCGCCTCCGTCCGGCAATTCGTCACGGTTAACCGAAGTCACAACGGCGTGTCTCAAACCCAGCCGCACAACGGCCTCGGCAACCCTGACGGGTTCATCTGTGTCGAGACCTTGCGGCCGTCCGGTTTTTACCGCGCAAAACCCGCAACTGCGAGTACAGATGTCTCCCAGAATCATGAACGTAGCCGTACCCGCGCCCCAGCATTCACCAATATTCGGACACTTCGCGCTCTCGCAAACGGTGTGAAGGTCCAGTTCACGCATGAGGCGCTTTAATTCCCGGTATCCTGCGTTGCCGGGCGCAGGCACACGGAACCAGTCCGGCAAACGGCGGTTTCTTCTCGGGTTCTGGTTTTCAATTTGCAGAAACATAATGTCTTGCCGGCAGGACGTCGCTTACCAGGTCGCGCTCCGCTTCTTAGTATTCGGGCCGACCGATCAGCGTGTGAGACGTCGCGTCGGTGATTCTGACATCCACAAATGTATTGGTCCTGATACCGTCCCTTGGGAACACGACCGTCTTGAATCCGTCCGACTTTCCTACTGCCTGTCCCTTGCCGCGCCGCGCGTCGCCCTCCACGAGCACCTCCTGCAGGCGTCCGACATAACGACGGTTGATCTCGCCGGCGATTCCCGTCTGCTGGGCGATTACGGCCTGGAGCCGCCGCGATTTCTCGGTCTCCGGCACCGTATCGGGAATCTCCCGGTAGGCCACCGTACCCTTCCGAGGCGAATATTTGAACATAAAGGCCGAATCGTACCGAACGTGTCTCATCAGCGCCATGGTCGACTCGAAGTCCGATTCTTCCTCGCCGGGGAATCCGACGATGACATCCGTGGACAAACAGAGCCCCGGCAGGGCTGAGCGCAGGCGGTCGACCAGGTCGACGTACCGGCCGGATGAATAGGTCCGCTTCATAGCCTCAAGGACCCTGTCGGAACCGGACTGGACCGGCAGGTGGATGAATCGGCAGATCTTGCTCTCTTCCGCGATGGTACCGATCAGTTTGTCCGAAAAATCGCTTGGATGCGGCGACGTAAAGCGAATCCTGCGTATACCCTCCACGCTGGCAACCATCTTCAGGAGGTCGGCAAAATCGTTTTCTCCGTCATGATAGGAGTTTACGGTCTGACCGAGCAGGGTTACTTCCTGGAATCCTTCCGACGCAGCCAACCGCACCTGTCGCAGCAGGTCGCCTGCGGGCACGCTCCGCTCGCGACCGCGCACGTAGGGCACGATGCAGAACGTGCAGAACTTGTCGCATCCCCGCATGATCGTGATCCAGGCGTTGGTACCCTCCTGGCGAACGGGATCGAGTTCCAGATAGTCCTCTCCCCGGTCCAGCCGTACGTCCAGTGCGGGATTTCCGGCAGCTTCCCCGATCAGCTCGGGCAGGCGGCGATAGGAATCGGGCCCGACGACGAGGTCCACGTACGGAAGTCTATCCAGAAGCTGCTCTGCAAGGTGCTTGGCCATGCATCCGCTCACGCCGAGAACGAGATCCGGTCGCGCCCGTTTCACCCGGCTGAGCTGCGAAAGACGACCCACCACCCGCTCCTCCGCACGCTCTCGAATAGCGCAGGTATTCAACAGCACGACGTCCGCGTCTTCAAGGGCAAGTGCCCGGCGGAATCCCGCCTTCTTCAGTACGCCCATCATGAGTTCCGTGTCGGACACGTTCATCTGACAGCCGTAGGTTTCGATAAAGACCCGGCGCGCCGCGCCGGACCCGGGCTGGCCCACGGCAACCGCTGCGTTAATGTCCGACCGGCGTTCAATGTCGAGAAGCTGCATGCGGCACTCCGGAATGTCTGTGCGCCTCGGACGTCTCGCGATCTTCCCGCGCGCGGTTGCGGGGTCCCCCTGGTTCGGTCCCCCGGTCGATTTCGTCCACCGCCTGTCCGATTTCGTCGCGGACGGCCGCGTCCGTCTCGGAGCCGCGGGCTTCTGAAAGCGCACGGCGCGCTGCGGGCCCGCCGATGCGGCCGAGCGCCCAGGCCGCATGGCCGCGGACGAGGGGTTCGGCATCGGATAACGCTGTCGTCAATGCGGGAATATCGGCGACCGTGCCGCGATTGCCCAGAGCCACGGCTGCGTTGCGCAACAACCCGCGCCGTTTGGCGCGTTTGATCGGGCTCCCGCGAAATCTCCGGCTGAAAGCCGTCTGGTCCATGGCAAGTAATGCGGTGAGTTCGGGCGCGTCCAGACCCGCACGGGCTTTCAGCGCCGGCTCCGCGGTAGGCCTGGATTGTTTAAGGTTCCATGGACAGACTTCCTGGCAAATATCGCATCCGTAGATCCAGTCATCCATTTTCTCTCTATAACGTCTCGGAATCGCGCCCTTCAATTCGATCGTCAGGTACGAAATGCACCGGTTGGAATCCAGTACGTAGGGCCGTGGAATCGCATCGGTGGGACAGGCGTCCATACATAGCGTGCAGGTCCCGCAATGGTCGGCAACGGGACGATCGTAAACCAAGGGCGCGGTCAGCAGAATCTCGCCGAGAAAAAACCAGGAACCTCTGCGCTTATGAATGAGGTTGGTGTGCTTTCCGAACCACCCTATGCCGGCGCGGGCGGCAAAATCTCGCTCGAGGACAGGTCCCGTGTCGACGTAGACCCGCCCTTTCACCCCCGGCTCCAGCGTCTGAATCCACTCCAGCAGTCTTTTCAGCCGGGCGGTCATCAGGTCGTGGTAATCGTCGCCCCTGGCATACCTGGAGATCCTGCCCCGGGGCCGCTCGCCGTCGGGCGGCGCACCTCTCTCCTGATCGTAATTCATCCCCACACAGAGGACCGTTCTGGCGCCCGGAAGGACCTGTTCGGGATGCGACCTACGGTCGAGATTCCGGCCAAGATATGCCATCTGGCCCGCATACCCCTTCGCCAGCCAGTCCAGATAGAAGCCCCAGTGGTCAGGCGGCCCGGCAGGAGCGACGCCCACGGGGCTGAAACCCATCCCGCGCGCCTTTCGCTTGATCTGCGCGGTCAATTTCTGCTGTTCAGTTTCCGAATTCTTCGCCATGGCCGCCAAACAAGTCCAAAAGGACAGGGAACGGACGTACCCTGTCCTTTTGGGTTCAATGGAATCAACAGTCCGTTGATAAAGTCGCTCCGCAGGCGAGGCCGAGCCATTGTGGCC
>JAAXHE010000346.1 GCA_012271065.1 Candidatus Latescibacterota bacterium | reverse complement strand
GCGCCTTGCGAGCCGGGCGACTCGGCGGTCGAATTCAGGCAACTTATTTCCGGGACAGAACACGAGGAGAACTGTTAGCGTGGCGAGGCAACCCCTGCAAGTGATCGTGATACCGTTCAGGGAGCGTGAGCGTGTTGGACGCGAATTTGCCGTGTTCCATCGGTCGGATGACTCAATGTGGCAGTTCATTGCAGGCGGCGCCGAAGATGATGAGACGGCAGAGCAAACCGCGCGGCGTGAGGCGGAAGAGGAGGGAGGCATTCCACAGGGGGCACGTTTCTTCCGGCTGGATTCTCGTGCATCCGTCCCCAAGACGGCATTCTCACCAACAGAACACTGGCCCAGGGACATCTTTGTCGTGCCGGAATACTCGTTTGCGGTTGATGTAAGCGGTCAGGAACTTGATTTGTCCCATGAACATGACAAAGTGAGCTGGTTGTCTTTTGGAGAAGCCACAAGGTTGCTCACATGGGAAAGCAACCGAATCGCACTCTGGGAACTTAACGAACGTCTGAATGCCGGCCGGATTGACGAGCTTCCGGTTATCGGCGTCGTGTCGCGTCCACCGGGCCACGGCAACGTGTAACACGACCGTATTCGGCACAGACCATTCGGCCCTTCGCGCTATTGCCTTAGGTGGTTCGCGCACGGTGGGAACGTCTGCAGCACGGCAGCCGAGGGATGATGAGCGAATCGGAGAGCCGATGCACTCCGGAATGAGCGGAGATCTACGGCATTTTGTCGTGGTTTCTGCCGAAGGCAAAAGAAAAGTGATACGAATACAGCCCACCAAAACGCGATTCGTAGATATTCATCACCTGGACTGGGACCTGAAGTGGTCCATCCAGTTTCCGGAAGTCATCACGTCAATGAATGGCGTGACGATGATGTGGCAGAAGATCTGCCCGCAATGGACCAGGACGGGAGATAACGCGTGGGCATACGAGTGGCAAACGACGCCAGAGTACATCAAAGAGCAGCTGGCATACCGTCAAACGGATCCCTCAGGGAAGGTCATACGACACAACTTCATAACAGGTCTTGTTCTCAGAGCAGCGTTGTCCGGACACGAGGATAGCGTCGAATTGACGTTGACCCTCGCGAATCAGTCATCCGCGAAATTCTATGACGTCGCTTCCGATGGCGGATGTCTCCAGGCAAAGTCATCCGATTTCATCGATCAGGACGAAGTCGGACGATCGTACATCGTGGTCAAAGGCAAACCGGAGAACATGGGCGATCTGCACAGAACGGTGGATATTCGGACCGCATATCATGTGGATCTTACGGACTACGAAAAAGAGTGGGTAAACAGGACCGCGTGGTTCTGGGGAAGAAGCAACACGGCCATAGATCGACCGGCCATCCTGGGCGCCGTTTCTCACGACAGGTCCAGGGCAATCGCGTTGGGATATGAGTGCGCAACTTCGGCGCTTCAGAACGCTGACGGCCATCATTGTCTGCATAGCAGACCGCATTTTGGCGATATCGAACCGGGACAGTCCGTAACCCGCCATGGCCGCATCCTGTTCGGAAGCGAGTTTCCTCCGCTGGCAACGCGACTTGGGAAACAACTCAACAGACTGGAGACCTCCGCCTCGGTTCAGCGTTAGGGCGCGTCCAGGTCTGAACACATTTTCGGCCCTGAAGTCGCCAACGCTCTTGCCAGCGTCTTTGTTCATAGGTATAATTCCATATATATACCAAGAACCTGAAATCCGCTCGATTCAAAGCCCTTTAGGGATGGTCGTGTGTTTACCATCCAGCCGCGTATTTCCGAATTCACAGATCTGGACGCTGAAGTTCTCGACGGTTGGACTCTGAATACTTCCATCGAAACTCTTTGAGCTCATTGTTGAGCAGTACACGATGATTCAGCATTCCCGGAGGGTTGGAAATGAGAAATGAATTTACGGCGGTGATCGAACACGACGACGAATGGATAATTGCCTATTGCCCTGAAATCCCTGGCGCCAATGGACAGGGCAAGACCAGGGATGAAGCCCTTGCCAGCCTGCGGGAGGCGATATCGCTCATTCTGGAAGATCGTCGGGAGGATGGACTTCGCGCTGTTCCTGCGGAAGCGGAACGTGAAATTGTCGTGGTCGAATGAAACGCAAGGCGTTGCTAAGGCACTTGCGTCGTCACGGTTGCCGTCTCAAGCGCGAAGGGCGTTCGCACTCTCTTTGGATAAATCCTGTCTCCGGGGCGATTGAGGCGGTACCACGGCACATTGAGATTCCAAATGTACTTGCTCGTAAGATCTGCAGAGAACTTGGGGTGGCCTACATAGGTAAATAAGGGCGCAGTGCGTTCGTGCTGCACCCTTCTCGATTGCGGATGAAAGTTGGTTCTGGCTTGGCTGACGAGAGTGGGATAAGTTCGAACGGAGGCGTCAAAGGTGAGAAGGCATCACGACGTAAGCGATCTTCATTTTGATGGCGACGAAATGGTCCTGACAATCGACGGCCACGTCAGGAGGTTTAAGATTCGCGATGTATCGTCCGTACTCTTGAATGCCACATCCAGAGAGAGAAATATATACGAGGTATAACCGTCCGGATACGGCGTTCACTGGCCGTTGATCGATGAAGACCTGTCTATCGACGGATTGCCTGGAATTAATCACGGCAAGAGGGCGGCCAAAAAAGCGTAAATTATGCGACACACACCTGGAGATGGGTTATTTTCGATTAGAGTTGAGAGGAGCGGTTCGAAACAAAGGTCTTGATGTTGTCGAACCGGCGTCGTATATTTCATATCCACAGGCTGTACGTCGCCAACGTTGGGTGAGTAGACAAATCTTGACAGCGGTCATTCCTCAGGAGGACTTTTCAGATTTAAATAACGCAGCAATTACATAGATATTTCGGATTCAGGTTACAAAACAGGGAAAACGGTGAGAATCCGTTGCGGTCCCGCCGCTGTAACTGGGGATGTTTCCGGCAAAGATGCCACTGGTCAAGAACCGGGAAGGCGCTGGAAACAGATGATCCAGGAGCCAGAAGACCTGCCTGAATCTCAGACCTTATAGATTTCCTCGTGGATTCGGGAAAAGGTGACATAAGCGTGTGCTTCGGCCGCGCGATTGGCAATTGCCCTGATTTCTGCATGGAAATCGGGGATTTTTTTTATCATTCAGCAGTCAGCCAAAAACGAAGTGCAAAGAGCAATGTCCGCGCCGCGATTGCAAGTGTAGGGGCAACCCTTGTGGTTGCCCATGAGAAAAGGGAGCCATCAACGTGCTGAATCCCTGTCGATGGAGTTACATGCTCTGTTACATCGGTATCTGGGTGGCGGCGATACCTGTCCATGCGCAGGTGTCACTGAAATATGCCGAGGGTTTTCGCGTTGACTACTTCGACGGATACAAGGTCGTGGCCGTCGTCGTGCCGGGGTCCGAAACGGGGGAAACGCTTCAATACGTCCTGGTACAACGCGGCAGGAAACCGCCCGATGGCTACGAAGGCGTCCCCAGGATTCGGATTCCCGTGCGCAAGATGATCACGACATCCACGACGCACCTGCCCCACATCGAAAAGCTGGATGAGATCAATAGCCTCGTTGCGGTCGACAACATCAAATTTGTCAATTCGAGAGCCGTCAGGCAGCGCTTCGCGGACGGAGAGATATCGGAAGTCGGCAGAGGCAGGTCCATCGATATGGAGCGGGTCCTCGTGCTCCGGCCCGATATCGTCGTCATCGACGCCCCTTCACAGGACAATGCATACCATTCGCTCCTGCAGGCCGGGGTGGCAGCCGTGGTGAATGCCGCCTACACCGAACCGACACTGCTCGGGCGCGTGGAGTGGCTCAAATTCGCCGGCGTCTTCTTCAACAAGGAGAGTCTGGCCGCCGCGCGGTTCGACAGTATTGCAGCCAGGTACGACGCGCGCAAATCATTGACCGCGAACTTACAGCCTGCCAGGAAACCCACCGTGTTCGTCGGATCCCTGTGGCGGGGAACCTGGTTTATGTCGGGCGGAAGATCATATCCGGCGCAACTGCTCGAGGATGCGGGCGCGAACTACCTGTGGGGGGACAATGAGTCGCGGCGGAGCCTGTCGCTGGATTTCGAAGCGGTCTACGAAACGGCGCACGATGCCGAAGTCTGGATCACCATGAGAAACGAATGGCGAGCCATAGGCGACGTTGTGGCGGAAGATGAACGATACGGGAAATTCAATGCGGTGGGGACGGGCAGGGTCTTCAACGCCAACGCGCGCCTCAATGAACACGGCGGCAACGACTATTGGGAAACCGGACTGATCGAACCGGACGCGCTGCTGGCCGATATCATAAAGATCCTTCACCCGGACCTGGCCCCGGATCACCAGCTCAAGTACTATCGGAAGCTCGATCCATAGCCTATGCGAACCCTGCGACTATCAATCTTGTCGTGTCTCCTCGCGACCGCGCCGCTCGAGGCGGCGGAGATCGCCGGCCGCGTCACCGACGCGGAGACGCATGCGCCCGTCGTCAACGCGCGGGTCCGCGTTCTCAATGCCGATCTTGCGACAAAGACGGACCACCGCGGCTATTTCGGACTTTCCGGTCTGAATGCCGGCACATATACGCTTGCGATATCGCATATCGCCTACCTGCCCGCGCAGCGCACGGTCAGCGTGACAGGAACGACAGACGTTCTCATCGAGCTGTCGACCCGGACGTATCCTCTCGAGGACTTCCCTGTGATCGCCGAACCCTTCGGCGCGGGCGACATTCACAGGAGTCCGGCCTATGCGACCGTGATTACGCGCGAGAGCTTCGAGGGCAGAGAGACGACACTGCCGGACGTCCTGGCCGAGGCCACGGGCGCACACGTCAAGCGCCTGGGCGGACTGGGGGCATTCAGCACGATTTCCCTTCGGGGTTCGTCGGCCGACCAGGTCGAAGTGTACCTCGACGGCGTTCTGTTGAATGCCGCCTTCGGCGGCGGCGTGGACCTCGGCAATCTCCCGTTGGCGCACGTCGGGCAGATCGAAGTGTATCGCGGGGCGGGCGCGGGTGGCAACGGCCTGGGAGGCGCCGTACACGTGCGCACCCGACGGCTGCAGAGACGATGGCGGCATGGTATTCGAGGCTCGTGGGGGGCTTTCGATACACGGCTGCTGAGCGGTGTACTCGCGGGTGCGCGGGGGCATTCGGACTTTCTCGTTGTGGCCGACTACGCGCAAAGCGATAACGATTTCGGGTTTATGGACGACAACGGGACCGAATACAATGCGGATGACGACGTATGGAGCAGACGCCGAAATAACCACCACCGGTCCGTCAACCTGCTGGGCAAATGGCGACGCCGTTTAGGGGAAAACAGCGGCCTGTCCGTTCACGAGACGATGTACTGGAAGGACCAGGGCATGCCGGGTATCAGCAACAACCAGTCCCGGAACGCGCAGCTGGATGCCTTCCGCACGATGACGGAAGTCACATACGAAAATCGGGCGCTGTCGAACGGCATGAGTACGCATCAGTCGTTTTACGTCGCGCACACCAGGGAGCGGTTCCGCGACCCCGACGGCGAAGTTGGAATCGGCCGCCAGGATAACGAATATCGCACGCGCACGTATGGATGGCGGGGCCGTTTGCAGACGGTGCTGCTTTCACGCTGCAATGCAACGGCCGTCGTTGGCCTGCGCCGGGAGGCCTATGCGCCAACAGCGCGGATCCGGGGCGTCGCGAATTTCTTCGACAGCCGGCGATGGGTCTTTTCCGCGCGGGCCGGCGCCGATGTTTCCTTGCCGGGGGAATCCGGCGTGTGGTCGCTGGGCGCCGAACACCGACTCGTACACAGCTCATTCACCGGCGCCAATCCGTTCAATTTTTCTCCGCTTGCGCCCGATTCCGCGAATACCCGCAATCTCACGAGCGTTCGTACCGGGGTGCGCCTGGACCTTGCACCGCACCTGGCGTTCAAGGCCAATGCGGGGCGCGTCTTCCGGATTCCGTCTTTCTTCGAGCTCTTCGGCGACCGCGGCGGGGTGGTGGGCAACGTCAATCTCCGGCCTGAATACGGTTTTGCGTGGGATGGCGGCCTGCGCTGGTCGGACGGGGCGACCACGCTGGAAATGGCGTTTTTCGATCACCGCTACGAAGACTTGATCCAGTTTGTCCACACGTCGCAGGCCACTTCGCGGCCCGTCAATATCGGTAGCGCGCGGGTGTACGGGATCGAAGTCACGGCGCGGAAGCGCTTCGGGCCTCGCTTCGACCTGACCGGAAACTACACGTTTCAGAATGCCAGAGACCGATCGGCAATTCCATATCTGACCGGCAATGTCCTGCCCAACCGTCCTCCCCACGCGCTTTTCGTCCGCGCGACGGCGCGGATGGGACGTTGGACCCTGGCCTATGATTACAGCCTCGAAGACGGCAGCTTTCTGGACCAGGCCAACCGACGTCCCCTGTCGGTGCGCCAGATTCACAATGCCGGCGTGAAGGTGGATACCGGGCTGCGGTTGCAAATCGGACTGGAGGCGAAAAATATATCCGGGGCGCAGGTCGCCGATACCTGGGGATATCCGCTGCCGGGGCGCGCGTTTTTCGTGAGTATAAAAACGGAATAGGCAAGGGCGGGACGGCACGGGAAGGCCCCGTTGCGCACCCGCCTACTTCAACCGAAGTCTTCCTGTCCGGCGAAGACTGAACAACAGATCGCGGACCTTTTACATTTTAACCGAGGAGGGATTCAATGAGGTGGATTCTGCTGACTCTGTTTCTTGCAACCGATGCATTCGCGAACCAGGCGGTGATGACCACGACGGATTACACAAGCGGAGCATTGTCAAGCCTGGATCTCGGCACGAATACGGCTGCGAACGACCACCTGGTCATTCATTCCGACGCCGTCGTGCGCGTCTATCGCGACAAGGTGTACGTTCTCAATCGTCTGGGTCAGGACAACGTGATCGTCCTCGATCGCGGCGATCTTGCGACGCCCTTGACGCAATATTCCACGGGGAACGGATCGAACCCCCACGATATCGCCTTTGTCAGCGAAGAGAAAGCATATATTTCCCGATATGGGCTGACACATTTACTTGTCGTCAATCCCGTCACGGGAGATTCGCTGGGATCGGTGGACCTTTCCACGTTCGCGGATGCCGACGGCCTGCCGGAAACGTCTCAACTCGCACTATACGGCGGTCATCTGTTCGCGGCATGTCATCGGCTGGACAGGGAGACTCCTTACTGGGACCCGACGGAATTCTCCGTGATTGCCGTCGTTGACGTGACGACCGATCTGTTGGTCGACGCGGATTCAGATACGCCTGGCACGCAGGGTATTTTGATGGAGGGCAAGAATCCCTCGAGCGCCTGGCAGCAAGGGAGTAGGTGGATCTTAAGCGCGGTCAATACGTACACCGACCTGGCTGACGGCGGCATCGAGGTGATCGATCTATCGGCCATGCGGAGCGAAGGCATTGTGCTGGACGAGGCGGCCATGGGCGGCAACCTGTGGTCTCTGGCGATGACTTCCGATAGCGATGGGTATGCCGTCGTTACCGACGAGAATTTCGTCAATACCGTCAAACGGCTCGACTTGACAACACGGCACGTATCCCAGGGCCTGGAAAGCCTTTCCGGGGGCCAAGTGCCCGGCCTGGGCGTTTTCGGGGAAAGGTTGTATGTTCTGGACCGCGGAAGTTTCGGCGATCCGGCGTCCGCCGGAGTAAAGGTCTACGACGTGAGCACGGATGAGCTGGTGGCCGGTCCGATCGGCACAGGATTGCCGCCGTCCAGCATTGCGTTCGTCGGCAGCGTGGCTGATTTCGATGGGGACTGCGTTGTGGACTTCAGCGATTTCCTGGCATTCGCCTCCGCGTTCGGCAGGACAGCCGGTGACGATGATTTCGACGGCAAATTCGACCTGAACGGCAATGGCGAGGTCGATTTTCAGGACTTCCTGATCTTTGCTTCGGAATTTGGAGGCAGATGAAGAAACGGGTAGAGGGGAAGACGGTAGAAGAAATCATCGCCCGGTATTGTTTCCCAGCCTGCCTCCGGCACGAGACGAGACCTTACAGGGCAGGCAATCTCTACCCTCTTCCCTCTCACGTCTTCCCGCTTTCAAGGAACACGCCGTAGGCAGGGAATTTGGGGAAAGGTGGATTTTGTCTTTTGTCTTTTGTCTTTTGTCTTTAGCTGACAGCTGACGGCTGATAGCTTTTTTCCTGATAGCTGCTTTTACTGCATATGGACGAATACCTCGATCGCCACGAACACTACGATCTCCATCGCGATGGCCGTTATCTGATCGTTGAACTGCGGACGCCCCACCAGGTCCTGAGTACGTCGGCGCATCGCGGTGGGCTGTGCATGGACCTCCGATTTCTGGTGAATCACCAGAGTTGCGAAGGGACGGGGCACGAAGAGGATGCAGACTGGATCCGGACGAATCCGACCCGGAAGGCGGACAGCCCGGGGACATGCGGCGTATGTGCGCGTTTGTCATTGTCACCTGTCTGTTCGCAGCAGGCACGGCGGCGGCCTGTTTGTTCGTTTCGCGCGCGCACGGGTTGACTTTCTGAAGTCCCGCCGCTATCTTGGTCTGCCATGCTCAAGCGATTCAAAAGACATACCTTCAGGAGAACGCAACCAAGGAGAGACCATCGCCAGCTGGAGCAGCATTCCGCTGATGCCCGGCAGGCGCGTGACGTATGAGGTCAATCTGAATGGCGACGTAAACACCGTCAGCCAGCTTGCTTCATCGTTGGACCCCAACCGTCCGAATCCGTTCAACCCCGCGACAACCATACGCTATTCCCTGGAAAGAGCGGTCGACGTGGAACTGGCGATCTACAACCTGTTGGGCCAGGAGGTCCGGCTGCTGGTTCGACGGTTCCAGCCCGCGGGAAGCTATACGGTCACGTGGGATGGCCGCGACGCTGCCGGACGGCAGGTGAGTACGGGCGTGTACCTGTATCAGCTTCAGGCGGGTACGGACGTGGTGTCGCGCAAGATGGTGCTGGCGAAATAATAGCCACGCGAAAACTTGCCATTCGTTGACTTTCAACAGACAGTCCGCTATTATTTGCAGGCTGTTTCAAATGCACGACACGTCATCTGTCGAGATCTTTTGACGGACGGCCTGATCTGCTGGGCGCCAGAAGACGTGCGAGTCGAGAAAGATCCGTTCATTTGCACATCGGCAATGGTATAGTCCGAACTGAGGTAAAAATGAAAACATATTTGTTTAAGGCTGTCCTTGAGAGAGACAGATGGCCTGATGAGCCGGAATCAAATGCGGTGTGGCGAGCTTATATTCCCGCGTTGGAACATAAAGGGGCAGCTAGCTGGGGAAAGACTGAAAAAGAAGCCCTGGAGAACTTAAGGAACGCGGTTGATCTTCTTGTTGCGTACCTGTTGGAAAACGGAGAAGAGATCCCTTCCGAGCCATCTTCACAGATTGAGGTCAGCGACGTGCCCATGGTCACTGTAGCCATCTGATATGGCTATTGATTATAGCAGGCTTCGTTCACTGACGGCACGCAGATTGATTCGGGCACTAAACAGAGACGGGTTTCGCGAATATAGAAGGAAAGGCGTGACCCGTTTTTTTGTACACGCGGATGGGAGAATGACAACCGTCCACCTGCACAACATGAATCAGACCTTTGCAGTGGGTACGCTCAAGTCAATCGTCGAGCGTCAAGCTCAGTGGGAAGAGTGCGACCTTGAGCGCCTTGGGTTGTTAAAGTGAAGCCTTTTGATTCTACCGGAGACGCGGTGACGGAGGCGATTCTTACGGCGCGGGACCTGTCCATCGGTTACAAGAGTGGTCGCCGTCCGCCCCGCGTTGTGGCCAGCGAAATCGACGTCAGGCTCGATCACGGTGAATTCGTCTGTCTGCTGGGTCCCAACGGCGCCGGGAAATCCACGCTCATGCGCACGCTCGCCGGGATGCAGCAGCCGCTGAACGGCGACGTCCACATCGCGGGGAAAGATATTGCGGAAATGTCCGCGACGGAAGTCGCCCAACTCCTCAGCGTTGTGCTCACCGACCGTGTCAGCGCGGGGACCATGACGGTGCGCGATCTGGTCGGCCTGGGACGATATCCCCATACCGATTGGATCGGACGCTTCACCCCTGAAGACAGCCATGCCGTTTCATGGGCGATTGGCGCGGCGGGGGCCGGGGACCTGGAACACCGCAACGTGGCCCAACTCAGCGATGGCGAGCGCCAGAGGGTGATGATCGCGCGCGCGCTGGCGCAGCAGCCGGATCTGATGATCCTGGATGAACCTACCGCATTTCTCGACCTGCCCCGCCGCGTGGAAATCATGGCTCTATTGCGGAATCTCGCACACACGACCCGGAAGGCCATCTTCCTCTCCACGCACGACCTGGATCTGGCGCTTCGCTGCGCGGACCGCATCTATCTCTTACCGTCTGAAGGCGCATTGCACACCGGCGCGCCGGAGGACCTGGTCCTCAATGGCGCTTTTGAAGCGGCGTTCGGGAGCGATGGCGTACGTTTTGACGCCGATTCGGGCGCGTTCAGGCTCACCACGGAACGCGGGGGGGCCGCGGTCGAAGTTACGGGAACGGGGCGGCACGCGTATTGGACGAGGCGGGCGCTTGAGAGAGCGGGATTTCAGGTGCGTGACGCGGCATCCGGGCGCCGCATCGACATCCTGGACGGCGAAAATGGAGCCTGGCGTTTCGAACGCGACGGAAACACGATGGAATTCTATTCCATATACGACTTAATCACGGCGATCAAATGCGAATATGGAATAGATACACTACGGGAGTCTGGAACAACGGGATGAGATCGGAACCGAAAGATGAACCGTGGGAAGGACCGCGGCGCACGATCATCGTGCCGGGGTTGTTCCTTCTGCTGTTGATCGCGTTCGGGCTTAGCCTGTCGCTCGGATCGGTCCGCATTCCCCTGGCCGGACTATTGGACGTTTTCATGGGGAGGGAGGCGACCTCTCCCGCGTGGGCGATCATCATTCACACGATCCGTCTGCCGCGGGCAATCACGGGTGTGCTGGCCGGCGCCGCGCTGGCTGTCAGCGGCCTGCAGATGCAGACGCTGTTCCGCAATCCGCTCGCCGATCCGTTCGTGCTCGGCATCAGCGCCGGCGCCAGTCTCGGCGTGGCCATCGTGGTGTTGTCGGCTGGCGCGGCAGGCGGCGTGCTGATCGCGGGACTGGGCTTCGTGGGCGACCTCGGCCTGGCTGCCGCGGCAATCCTGGGCGCCGCTGTCGTGCTGGGGTGCGTGCTGCTGGTTTCCCGCAGCGTGAGCAGCGTGATGACGCTGCTTATTCTCGGCCTGATGTTCGGATACGCGACGGCGGCATTCGTCAGCATTCTGATCTACTTCAGCGTTCCCGAACAGATCCAGTCGTATATCCTGTGGACGTTTGGCAGTTTCGGCAGCGTGACGTGGCGCCAGATACCGGTGCTGGTCTGCACGACGCTGTTCGGCCTCCTGCTGGCGCTGCTGTGCATCAAACCGCTAAATGCGCTCCTGCTGGGAGAGAATTACGCCAGAAGTATGGGGCTCAACGTAAAACGCGCGCGCCTGTGGATCCTGGTCAGCGCGTCCGTTCTCGCCGGCGCCACCACCGCCTTCTGCGGGCCCATCGCGTTTCTGGGACTGGCCGTGCCGCACCTGTGCCGCAGCCTCCTGCACACGTCGGACCACCGCGTGCTCATGCCCGCGGTCATCTGCCTCGGGGCGACGCTGGCACTGCTGTCCGATCTGTTCGCCCATCTGCCGGGGAGCCAGTACGTGCTTCCGCTGAATGCGGTGACCTCCCTCATCGGCGCGCCCGTGGTCATCTGGTTCATCCTGCATCGGAAGAACCTGAGCCAGACGGTTTAGCAAGTCGAGTTCAAATGGCGACGGTTTACAGAGATGGACAGGATGAGCAGGATAAAGACTCCAAAAGGAATGCCAGATGCTTCAGTGACACGGCCGACTGGCCGTACCGCGAACTGGCAGTTCGCGGAATTCGATAAAGCGCATTCACCTCCCGATCCCCCCTTGAGGGGGAGTCGCAGAAGCCGAGCCTGTCACATGAGCACGCGTGCTGAGCTTGCCTGCATTGCGTGTACTGTGACTGCCGACTGCTTATATCAACCCCTTCTCCGTCGCGATTGCGACGGCTTCGGTGCGGTTTCCCGCGCCGAGTTTGGCGAGGATTTCGCTGACGTGGAACTTGACCGTGCGTTCGGAGATGTAGAGCCGGTCGGCGATTTCCTTGTTCAGCAGGCCTGTTGCGATCAGATTCAGCACTTCCTTCTGCCGCGCTGTCAACGCATCCGGATCGTTGATGCTGTCCAGAAACCTGGATGCAACCGCCGGTTCCAGCAATGACCCGCCTTCATTGACGACACGCACCGCGCGAAACACGTCTTCTCTCGGCGCGCCCTTGAGCAAATACCCCATCGCCCCTGCGCGCATGGCGGAAACAATGCGGTCGTCCGTGTCAAAGACGGTGAACACAATCGTCTTCGCCCGGACGTTCATTTGCTTCAACCGCTGAAGGGTCTCGATGCCATCCACTCCGGGCATCTCCAAGTCCAGCAGCAGCACGTCAGGGTCGCCATCGGCCACCTTCCGCACCGCCTCCTCGCCGTCGCCGGCTTCTCCCGCCACCTCGAAATCGGACTGCGTATTCAACATCGCGGCCAGACCGTCGCGCACAACGGGGTGGTCGTCTACGATCAGAATGCGAATCGGCGCGCTCATTTCGTCTCCTGCGCAGGAATGCGAATTTCCAGTCGGGTACCGCGCCCGGGCGCACTGTCAATTACCAGCGATCCCCCCAATAAGTGCGCCCGTTCTCTCATTCCGATCAGACCGTGCCGACCCTCCAGATCGCCTTCGACTTCAAATCCAGTGCCGTTGTCTTCAACGACAAGCGCCACGTGATCGGGCGTCGACGTCAGTTTGAGGCGCGCTCCGGTTGCGCCGGCATGTTCCGCGACGTTGTTCATCGCCTCCTGCGCCATGCGATACAAGCCGGATTCGACCCTGGCGTTCGTCGGGTGTCCGCCAACACACTCCACGCGGACGTCCACGCCTGCCCTGGATCCGATCTCCTTCCCCAAATCTTCCAATGCCCCTTGCAGCGAGCGATTCTCGAGCGGCGCCGCCCGGAGGTCCAGTACCGCACGGCGGGCATCCTCGAGATTGTTGCGGGCCAGTGTCATTGCGCCGCGCAAGACCCCGGACAGCTCTTCGCGATCCGTATCGTCGTCAAGCAGCGCATCCAGCGTTTCCAGCCGCATGAGAATCGCGGCCAGATTCTGACCGAGGGTATCGTGGACTTCCCGAGCGAGTCGGAGTCGCTCGTTCGCGACGCCGGTTTCGACGCTCTGCTCATACAACCGCGCCCGTTCGATCGCGATGCTTGTCAGATCGCCCACGGTATTGAGCAGGCGCAAGTCCTCGGACGAGAGTTCGCGCCACTCGACGCTCGCCACGTTCAACACACCCACTCTTTTCGCCTTCGCGTACAGCGGAATGCTCGCGTGATACCGCAAGCCTCCCGTCCCTTCAACAAGCCCCTTCAGCCTGCTGCAGGCCACGACGTTCACGTTTGCGGCCCCCTTCAGATCTCCCTTCCGATATGTATCCAGGCAATAGCACCATCCGCCCATCTTTTCCGGATTGTCCTGCAACGCGGGCGGCAGGTTTAGTGCGGCAGCCAGGTACGGTTCGCCGGTCTCCTCGTTCATGAGCCAGATCCAGCTTGTACTCAGGTCGAGCAACGCGGCAACCTTGCGAAGTGTTGCTTCCAGGGCCTGATCCAGATCAACAGACTGGTTCAGTGCGTGGGCAATATCGTTCAGAACGGAAAGTTCGCGATTGCGCTGTCCGAGTTGGTCGATCGAAGTCGGCATGATGTCTCTCGATAGCATTAGTTTTTTTGCCGTCAACCGGCCTTGCCAATATATCTCCTGGTCAGGGCAAAATCAAATGCAGATCGCCGAATTCGTGCCACAGATAACCTTCGGCAAGCGCCGCCTCATAAGTCAGTTTCAGATGATCCAGCCCCGCCAATGCCTGCAGCATGGACAGATGCGTGGCGCTCGGTTCGTGCATTCCGGTCAGCAAGCCGTTTACGACTCGCATGGGTCGTTCCGGTGAAATCACCAGTGTTGTCCATCCCTCACCTGGAGAGACGCGTCCGGTCTTGCCGGCAACGGTTTCGATCGCCCGGACTACCGTGGTGCCTACGGCGATGATCCGCCCGCCGCTCTTTCGGGCGTTGTCAATCACCTGCGCGGTTTCGACCGGAACGCGGTAAAACTCCTCATAGGGCGGTTCATCGGACTCCAGACTCGCGACCCCGGTATGCAGGACGAGTGGCGCAATTTGAACGCCCTTCGCCACCAGGTCGGTGATGACCCGGGGCGTAAACGCGCGGCCGGCCGACGGCATTTCCGCGCTGCCCGTCTCCGTCGCGTAGACGTTCTGGTAAAGCTCAATAGGCCAATTGTCCCGCGCATAACCGTACCGAACCGGCATACCGTAAACATCCAGATATGAATCGACGTCAAAGGGTAATTTCAACGTCGCGATCCATAAACGCACGTCGGCTTCAGGATCGTCCCGTAGTTCAGGCCTGTATGGCGCGTGCAGGTGCACTTCCCCGCCACCGGGCAACGCGTACACCTCGCCCGCACGGGCGTCAAGGAAGGGCCGTGTGCCGTCGGATGCACGCATTTCAACCGCCCACATCTCGGCCGGCAATTGCGTTGACAAATGCAGTCTGAGTCCGGAATCATCAGACTGCAAGATCGGCAGGGACGCCTTGCGCGTGCCGCTCGTATTGATTACCACCACGTCGCCTGGACGCAACACATCGGGAAGTTCGCGAAACGCAATGTGTTCGATTGAGTCATCGCTTCGCCGCGACACCATCAGGCGAACGGCATCCCGCCCGAGGCCGCGCGCTTCAGGTGGTTCGCCTGCCTCCAGGTGTGCCGGAAGCTCAAAGGCCAGAGAGTCGAGCTTTGAATTCACCATGGTAACGGGTAGAACCGTATTCGGCATTGATTCAGACATGAAGAACCCCCTTCACCCATCAACCAGGATTCGTGTGTCTTGGTGGACGCTAAATGGAATATATGCAACTTGATAAAGGCGATTAAACTTCGGATTACCAGGATAAACCAGGTCGCTGGACATGTTCGGGACCTCTCCTCCCATCCCCTCGGAAGCGGGTAGACGGGAGAGATATCCTGCCTTGTGGAGTCTCTTCTCCTGCCGGAGGCAAGAAGGAATAAAAGTATCGGGCAAGGGTTTCTTCTACCGTCTCCCCTCTGCCCTCTACCCGCATTCAAGCTTTTTGTGGCCAATTTGACTGTTGTCCTTCTTCGAATTGAGGTCAACTCGAGGCTGCGTTGAATGACTCACGCGCTTCGTAACGCCCGCTTTCGTACGGACCGTCCAGCAGTTCGATGAATCCGGCTACGCTCGATTCCGGCAGGGGACGATCGCTGATATCCTCACCGGGAAATGCCTCCTGATGCATCCGTGTCCGCATATCGCCCGGGTCCACCCGGTAGACGCGCAAGTCCGGGCGTTCCGCGGCAAGTACGTTCGAAATCTGTTCAAGCGCCGCCTTTGAAGAACCGTATCCGCCCCACCCTTCGTACGCCTCGCGCGCTGCGTCGCTCGTCACGTTGATTATACGTGCGCCGGGCTTCAACGCATGTCGAACCGCCTGCAGCACGCCCAGAGGCGCAATTGCATTGGCGCGATACACGTCTTCCAGGATATCGAGTGGATAATCGAGCAATTCGGGCTGTGGACTCGGCCCGAGCATGCCGGCATTGTTGATCACGGCGTTCAGTCCGCCGGCTTCACGCGCGGCCCGGGAAAGCTTCAGGCGATGTTCGGACTCGGTCACGTCTCCGGGAATGGCAATGACGTCTGTCCACTTTGCCAGTTCCTTGCGCACGCCCTCAAGTGCCGTCGGATCCCTCGCGTCAATGACCAATCGCCATCCTTGCCCTGCGAGTTCTCGCGCGAGCGCGAGTCCCAGACCGCGGGATGCGCCTGTGATGAGTGCAGTTCGTATTGACATAATCGACCTCCTTTGTAACTGATGCGCCTTCCGTTTTGGACCGCTTTCTCTTGACGTGGCTGAAATCTAGCCAAACAACAGGCCCTCCGCATCGAACGGAGGGCCTGTTTGAGACCTGTACTCTTGGACAGGGAGAACCTGGCTGCAAGATCTGCTTTTCTTACGTCAGTGCTACCGACTGCTATCTGAATAGAGTATTGATGAGTTGGTGAGGGTTTTTAGCGGAATGACTTTCCCCCCACCGCATCAGCCGTCGCCGGCCCTTCGACAACCCTTCGACAGGCTCAGGGGGACGGCTCGGCTTCTGCGACTCCCCCTCAAGGGGGGAGTAATTGGGCGTCGATCAAACTGGCGCTTACCTGTCCGCCGTACCGGTCACCTCTCCGTCAACGATCGTTCAGGCAGGCGCTCAGATCCTGGTAGCGTTTTTTCGGTCATATTTTTCAGTTCAAAACCCCAAAAACTCCGCTTCGCCAATTGACGTGAGCGAGCGGTCGGCCGTTTGCGCGAAGGCCGATGTGCGGAGGCGGTAACGTACGGTTCCCGGGATCTCCCGGTGGGGGAAGAACAGGTGGCGCATGCCTTCGCTATCGACGTCGAATCCGGGGTCGCCATCCAGCAGCACGTGCGTCTCCTCTCCTTCGCGCGATACCGCCCGCACCCGGCATCCCCGGGTCGATCCGTCGCCGAAGGTCACGATCGCGGTCGCCCCGTTCAATGACTCGCCGGCAGGTAACTGGCCAGTAACGGCCAGCCCGTCGTATGCCGCGCCGGCATCCTTCCTTGTCGTACCGGTCACTTCCCCCTCATACGCGACGCTGCCTGTGAGTTCGATCTGTTTCCACTTCAGAGACGTTCCGCCCCACAGCCCCATCATTTCGGGCCGTCCGTTCCGCACCCTCACGAATCCGACTTCGCCATGCAGCAACAGGTCTCCTGCAGATACGGCGTTGTCTCCCGATCCTCCCCGATACACGATATGGTCTGCAACACCGTGATGACTCACCGTGATCCCCACAGCATCTCCATCCAGCATGTCGAGACGTACGTCGTCCACAAATGGCTTTCCTTCGAACGGTTCGTGTACCGCGGCGAACAGACTTGAAAGGGGCGCCGGTCCCTTCCTGCGCAACAGAAGGATGGGCATTCGAAACCGGTCCAGCAGCGCATCGTTCTCCTCCGCCCTGCGAAACGATATGGCATCCCCCGCAAACACCTCGGCGCCCGCCTGACCGGGAATATGCGTCCGCACCGCCACGGGTGAATCGTCGATGCTGAACGTGATCGCCAAATCGTCCGAAGCCGCGCCGCGAGAGACGTTTTGAAAATACGCATACGCGATATTCCGTCCTTCGGCGTCGCCCCGGTCCGACTCGCCCGTGGGAAACCGTACGTCCACGTCCGGCAGCATGTGTTCCGCGTAGGGCGCAAGTGGAACGCTGACCGCCGCGTCCCCGTCCGCATCCGCGCTTCCATGCAGCGCCCAGTCGTGCTGTGAACCCCCGGTTACGCGAAACAGGTCCACCGCATAGACATCCGACTCCCCGGCGTTCACCAGCAGCAGCGTGCGACGGTAGACCTTCGCCAGTCCGGGGTACGCCCTTTCCCCGCTCGCTTCCACCCACTTCACCGCACCGAAGCCAGGCTCGAAGGCCAGCAGCCGCCCGTCTGAGGGCCCCTGTCTGCCGCCCGAATACTGCCGCTGCTCATCGATAACCACCGTATTGTGACACAGCGTGCTCGTACTCCAGACCCGGTGGCGGGTATGGGTGTACCCAACGTCCGGCAACAGTTCCAGGCCCTTCGCAAACAGGACCATGTTGAGATTGTCCGCGTGCTGGTGTCCGTAGCCGCCCGAAAAGTGGAGGTGAAGCTGCGCCTGTTCGTCACCCTGACCACGCCCCAGCCACGCGTGTCCGACCCCCGCCAGCAACGTCGAGACCGATCGTTCGGGTACATTCAGATTTCTGAAGTGCGCCCAATTGTCGTGTATCGTCATCTGCCGCCCGTCGGGATACCGGCAGATTTCCAGGATTCGCTCCGCCCGGGCGATCACGGAGATATCCCGTGCAAGGTCCAGGTTGTCCAGCCGCGTCCCGTCCTCCGGATGGACATATCCCGGCGGATCGCTATAGCCCCGTACTGCTCGGAATACCCTGTTCATTCCACCCATCGTCATCTGATGATAACCGACGCTGCCCTCCATCCAGAACCCGTCTTCGTAGAACATCCGCCTGAACAGTTCCCGGCTTCGCCTTACGCCTTCGTGCACCAGCCCGGGATCTGACAGGACCCGTCCGATCGCAATGTACCCTTCGTATATACGGGGACCCGCGTTGCCGTAAACGATCCCGTGAAACTGGTCCTGTCGAATGGCGCCGCGGAAGAAATCGTCCTCGATGCGCGCCTTCACGTCCGCCCCCACCTCTTCCGAAAGCCGCTCCAGCTCTCCGCTGTCGTAGATCGAATCGTACGCGAACACCAGGTTCGTGGGCATCTCGTCGTGGCGCCACCGCCCCCATTTTCCGCCGCCATTGGGATACGGCGGCTCCATTGCGAAACCTTTCGGCCGGTGCGGCCAGTCGCGGCTCACGAGGAATCCGGGGTAGTACCGGGCGAACGCATCCAGTATGAGGGACGCGCGCCGTGCATACGTACGGTCGCCTGTCATCTGGTACAGCTCGCCGAACCGCTGCGCGGTACTCGAAAAATACGATCGCGCCTCACGCCAACCCCTGGCCGAAAACAGGTACCTGTATCCGGTCGCGTCCTCCCAATAGGGATACTCAACCTCCACGCCAACGGGATTCACCACCTTCATCACCCGGTCCTCGGGATACCGATCGTTCGGAAAGACCATGTCGCAGAATCGACATTTCACCCGGTGCGGATCGGATATCGACCATCGCAATTGCCCCTCCTGCGTACCCTCGTCGCAGTTCGGGCAGCCCATGAAGCGAAAGCCTGTCCTGTCCGGAACCAGGGCCACCATCTCGGCTTCGGACATCGCCATCACCCTGGAAACCACGCGTTTCAACACGGCCACGCGTTTCTCCGACGCCTCAACGGGATAGACCGGGCGGGTTGGCTCCGCCAGGGCCGATCTCGCCCAGCCCAGCGCGATCAAGCAGATGACCGCCAAAACCAAAAGGCCGATCCCATCCATTCCACACCGTCCTTTCTTCTCTGCGTTCGGTATAGGCCGGCAGTACGGGTAACAGGTGTTCGGATACATGGGTAACACTCTCTGAAGTGGAAGCCTTCTCCACTACGACGCGTCGTCCGCACGAACCAGCTTCCAGACATCCGGAAACATGTTGTTGCCCGCGACCATCCAGAGCGCATCGTCATAGACGAATACACTGGCGGCGTGGCGCGGGGCCCACGGCGTATCCGGCAGTTCGGACCAGTTCACCCCGTCCGGGCTGTACCAAACGTCGTTCCGGTTCCAGCTGCCGGTCGCCTCCTCCATCGAACGATGGGCCGCCGCGTGATAGCAGCCTTCCATCACCCAGAGTTTATCGTCCCACACCCCAACGTCGTGGTACTGTCGCGGCGCCCACGGGGCCGCACGGGTATGCAACTCCCAGTTGGCGCCGTCGGCCGTGCTCCACACGTCGCCGAAGAGCTTCCTGCTGTTGATCCGGGGTGTGTCGTACGTCCCGCCGCCCAGAATCCAGATCCGGTCCTGAAAAACCGCGCTCCCGCCGATCATTCCCCGTTCCTCCCACGGCGCGTTTTCGACGACCCGGTTCCAGGTCCGGCCATCGGTCGAATTCCACACGTCGTTGTAGAAGACCTCCTCTTCATCCGCGAACTGGGGGATGGTCTGCCCGCCCATCACCCAGATCCTGCCGTCGTGGACCGCCGTATAATGCAAGACCCTCGGCCCCCACGGGACCGGATCGCAGACGAGATCCCATTCCACGCCGTCCGAACTGCGCCAGACGTCGTTCTGATAGTGCCCCTGGTTGCAGTCTCCGCCCACAATCCACATCCGGTCGTCATGAACGGCGTAACCGGCCGTGTGCCGCCCTTCCCAGGGCGCTTCCTCGTTCACCTCGATCCAGGATTTCCCGTCCTCGGAACACCACACTTCGCTGTTGCAGATGATCGGGAAATTGACCTTGTCGCGCGGATTCCAGCCGCCCAGCAGCCACATTTTGTCCTCGAAAACCAGCGCGCCCGCGCCGTCGCGCCCGGCAAAGGCGGCACTTTCAGTTACGCAAATCCATTCGTATTCGAACATGGAAAGCTCCATAAAAGGGGTTGCGGGAAGACAAAGAAGTGGAGAAAAGCAGAACAGCCGGCCTCACACAAAGACACGAAGACACAAAGGGCACAAAGGTAAACCCGGATACAGAAACAAGGCGGGCAACCACAAGGGTTGCCCCTACAAATAAAACGCCGGCGCGAAACACGGCGATGCCAATATCACGGTCTGTCAGATTTTCGTAGGGGCGACCGGCCGGTCGCCCCTACAATCCACCCGGCGTGAACGGGTCGCAGGTTTACATCAACGCGTCCATGATGCCGCATCCGGGATGCCGCGGCTGACGAGGACCTCCTGTTCCGGTTCCGGTATCCCGAGCGTAGTGGCGGCGCGTTTTGCGGCCGGTTTTGACCAGTCCCGCAGGATGCCGCGGACACTCCCCGTGGCGCGGTCCAGCAGCAGCGCGGCGACGGAGCCTTCGTCGCCGTCCAGCGTTGAAACGCCTTCAGGGCCGGAAAACGAAACGCGAGCAAGCCGGCCAGCCCAATCCGGCTGTACCGGTAGAATCAACGCGAAGGAGCGGCCCTCGCCGCCGCACGCGATCTCGGCCATACCGAAGTTCAGATCGAATACTGTGCCTCCTTCATCATCCTCACCCCTGAGCCTGTAGGGACCGTCCATGCTCGGCAGGGATGGCGGCGCGTTGACCACAAATGCCGGTTCGAAAAAGAGCTCTTTGTTGCCATTCACGCCGCCCCACAGCAGCAGGCTCTTCGATGAGGCCTGGTAGGCCGCCGCCTCACGCCTGCCACTTTCATGGTGGCGATGGCGCAGCGCCCTGGAAAAGCTGAATTCGCTGATCCACTGGGGGCGGCAGTACGTCATCAGATCCGACGTTTCGGGATTCACAAGCGACCCGCTGAGGAAATCGTACCCCCACGCACCGATCGTACCATCGACCGTCGGAAAATCGGGATCCGTACCGAGCGCTCCACATCCCGGGGCGTGAAACAGGTTCAGGTTGTGCCCGAGTTCGTGCGCGATGACGTTTTCGTCGAGGATGGATAGACTCACGTATCCCGGTAACATCGCTATCCCTTGTAAGCCACCCTCGCCCGTCTCTCTAAAGATGCCCATGTAATGACCTTGCGCACCTTCCATGGCAAAAATCAGCTCGGTCTCACGCATCAATGTCTCATAACCGTCGCTCGTGGGATCCACCGCAGTCAACACGGGCTGGTGAATGGTCAATCGGAAGTCGCTTACCGGAAGGACGTCGCGGGTCAACCGGAAAAGATCGGATTCAATCGACAAGCCGTTTAACTCCGACAAGATGGTACTGTCCGGGTTCTCAGCCCACAGAAATGGGACCAGCGTCAGCTCGAAGGGCGGTAAGGACGTCACATCCACTGCCGTTTTGCCCGTCGCGGGCAAACGAGCGCCGATGCCCAGGCCCGGGTCCAGCGTCCGATCCGGATCGATCTCCACCACCATCTCCAGTCCCGGCATTACCACCGACCCAGGCACCAACGCGTTGGCAGAGTTCAACAGTGACGCCTCGTTAATCTGCCAGGGGATACCCGCCGCCCGGCTATCGGTTTCCGTAGCATGCACCTCCGCGCCGTCCAGAAAGAAAGTGGCCCGCACTGGGGGCATCGCGGCATCCACGTCCCGAGCCGCGGTGACGAATACGCGGAGGAGAGCCGCCTCGCCAGCCACAAGAGACACGGGGTATTCCAGTGATTGAGTCGCCTGCGTCAGATAGGCCGTTGACAGGTCCACGAGGTCGCAGTTCGGCACGCGGCTGTCGGGAATCTCTCTAAGCCACGCCTGGAATTCGGCGCCTTCGGGGACACACACGAGCGTTTCTTTCAGACGCAGAGTTTCCAGGTTGAGATTGGTAAACGTGTGCGAAAGGCTTCCCGACAGAGCACCGTTATATGCGAGGTCCAGTGACTTGAGATTGGCAAGATTGCCCAGTTCTGCGGGTATCTCGCCGGACAACTGGTTGACACTGAGGTCCAGCGATTTGAGATTGGCGAGTTGTCCCAATTCCGCAGGTATCTCGCCGGTCAACCGGTTTGACGAAAGTTCCAGACTTTGCATATTGGTCAACTGTCCCAAACCGGACGGGATCTCACCGGTCAACTGGTTATTGTCGAGGGAGAATTCCTGGACATTGGCCAGTTGTCCCAGTTCGGTGGGTATAGCACCCGTCAACTGGTTGTGTCCGAGGTACATACGCCAGAGATTGGTCAGCTGGCCCATTTCGGACGGGATCTCACCGATCAATTGGTTATTGTCGATAAACAACTCTCCTAGATTGGCCAGATTTCCCAGTTCCGAGGGGATTTCGCCAGTCAACTGATTAGAGCCAAGGGACAACTGTTTGAGCTTAGAGAGCAGTCCCAATTGTCGAGGTATCTCATCGGTCAGTTCGTTATTTGAAAGCAGCAAGTCCTGCAGATTTGCCAATTGTCCCAGTTCGGACGGGATCTTGCCGGTCAACCGGTTATACCCAAGACCCAAGTTTTCAAGCTTTGAGAGATGTCGAAGCTCCGTCGGAATCCCTCCCGTCAATCGATTGCCCGAAAGCTCCAATCTTGTGAGATGGGTCAATTGTCCCAGTGCCGTGGGTATATTACCGCTCAGCCGGTTTCCATCAAGACGCACCATTTCGAGATTGGTCAACCTTCCAACCTCCGGCGGAATCTCCCCAGTTAGCTGATTCCCGGCAAGGGTCAAGGACGTGAGGTTAGTGAGTTGCCCAAGTTCCGGCGGAATGCCGCCCATTAGTTCATTCCCGAACAGGTTCAAATAGGTGAGTCCGGTTAAATGCCCAAGCTCCGGTGGAATTCCACCCGTAAACTGACCAACGCCAAGATCCAGAAATGTAAGTCGGGTTAAATGTCCCAGCTGGCGGGGTAGCGCACCGTTCAGGTTGTTTTTGTACAGACTCAGTCTGGTCACACGTCCGCGGGAATCCGTTGTTACGCCGTGCCAATCGCCTAACGGCGCGGCGCTCGCCCAATTCGTCGAATTTGTCCAGTTCGATCCATCCGTCCCGTTGTATAACTCAACCAATGCATAGTAGTCCACGCGTGTCTCAGTGCAGCGGGAAACTCCACTCCTGGTGGGTATCCTTTCGTACCAGACCTGGAATTCCGAATGCGGGGGGCCACACAGTTGCGTTTTGTCCAGCGCCAGCGAATCCAGCGCTAGCTGAGTCAGCCCTAATGGCACTGGCCCGGTGAGCGAGGTGTTGTTAGCGAGGTTCAGCGTTCTGAGATGCGCCGCGTCCCCCAGTTGGTGAGGGATCGTTCCCCGCAGATTGTTTCCCTTCAGATCAAGCCTGGTCACGCCGCCATTGGCGCCCGTTGTCACGCCATACCATTCTCCCAAGTTCTCGGTGCTCAACCAGTTGGTCTTGTTATTCCAGTTTGACCCGTCCGCCGATTTGAATAGCGCGACCAGAGCGTCCCGTTCCGGAAAGACACATAGATCGCCGACTCTCTTTACGCGTATGCTTTCAAGCCATGCATGAAATTCGGCGGTCTGAGGAATGCATACCTGTGTGTCATGCAAATGGAACTCTGCAAGGCTTAGACCAGTGAACGACTCCGGCAGCGGCCCAGTCAGGTCGTTGTTTTGATGGAAGTATATTTCTCTAAGCTCAGTAAGCTGGCCGAGTTCAGATGGAATCCTCCCTGTCAACTCATTCCAACCAAGGAACAAATCTCGCAGATCAGACAATTTGCCCAGTTCCGATGGGATCGTGCCTGTTATCAGGTTTACTCCAAGTTCCAGACTCTGCAGCCGCGTCAACTGTCCCAGTTCAGGGGGGATCGCTCCCGTCAGTTCATTGTAGGCAAGGTTCAAAGACGTAAGATTGGCGAGTTGGCCCAGTTCCGGTGGGATCCCGCCCCCCAGTGGGTTAGCGTTAAGCCATAACGTATTGAGACTGCTGAGTTGGCCCAGCTCCGGCGGGATCGGGCCGGTCAATCTGTTACCGTCGAGGATCAACTTTTCGAGGTTGGTGAGTTGGCCCAGTTCAGGGGGGATCGCTCCCGTCAGTTCATTATTGGCAAGGTTCAACGATGTGAGGTTGGTGAGTTTTACCAGTTCCGTTGGGATCGGCCCGTTCAGGTCATTTATGTCAAGCTCCAACGCTCTTAAGTTGGTTAGTTGACCCAACTCCTGCGGGATCGGACCCGTCAAATCGTTATTCCAACTAAGGTCCAAGGTTTCGAGCGCAGTAAGTTGGCCCAGTTCCGGCGGTATCTCACCGTTCAGCTTATTGACCCACAGGTTCAGGGACGTTACACGACCGTTTTTAACGCTGACACCATACCATGTTGCAATATCCTCTTCCGTCAACCAGTTGGTGTTTTCATGCCAGTTAGGCCCATCCGTCACGTTGTACAGCGCCACCAACGCTTCCCGGTCCCCGCCAGAAACAGGGACCTTTTCGCCGAAACGACCTGCGAAGATCAAAAAATCGCCGAATTCGATGGCGCCATTCCCGTCCAGATCGTACCTCGGATCATATCCGGCATCCCCTTTTGTCGCCCCGAATACTTCTGCTAACAGGATAAAATCGCTGAATCCGACCCTGCCGTTGCCATCGAAGTCCGGGGATCCTTGCGATTGCAGGGAACTTGCCTGGGAATAGAGCGACCCGAGGTAAATCAGCACGGCGGAACACAGCATCGCGGATATCGACGCCGAATTCGCACCATTCCATGTGGACCGCCCATCCGGATGTAGACGACGCCTGTACAATGAGACCTCACGCGAAAAGCCGATGCGAAGACAGCTATCTGCCGTCAGCTAAACCAGGTTGGCGATACGGCCTAACGATATCTATTCACCAATGTCTGCGCCGTACTTTGGGCAACCACAAGGGTTGCCCCTACGCAGACAACGTCGGCGCTAAACACGGCGATGTCAATTCGCGGTTGCCTGGTTTTTGTAGGGGCGACCGGCCGGTCGCCCCTACAAATGCATCGTCCGCGTGGTTTTGACTCAAGCTGACGTCTGAAAGCTGATAGCTGACGGCTGTTTTTCTACCAACCCGGCCGTCCCACGTACAGGCCCCGATTCTTCATAGGCAAACGGACCCGCACGCCGCCCAGCCGGTGGGACTCGATGAAGCCCATCACCATTTCCTGGCTTCGCCGCGCCAATTGGACGGGGCCCAATGTCTCCCGTCCCGTATCCAGCGCCTCGGCGATATCCCGGAGTCCGTTCACGGTGCCGCTCTCGATTGGCACTTCGGGAAACGGCCGTTCCTCGAGTACATGCCTCACACCGCAGGCCTTGCGGAACTGGCAATTCAACCCGTTGTCGAACGACCTCAACTTTCCCTCGGAGCCGCAAAGCTCGAATTCCGTTCCGCTGCCGCCCACCGTATAACCAAGGACCCCGTTGTGAAACCGGACGAATCCGGCCGCCACGCCCGGGTCCACGTTCAACCGGTTGTCCTCCCAGTCCGCGTCTTCGCAGACAATGGTCCCCTGAACGAAATCAATCTCCGGGTCGCCCGCCAGATACAACATCATATCCGACCCGTGGGTAAGCCCCCACAGCGCGGAGGTCACGCCCTGCTGTACGATCACGGCCTGAACCGATCCCAGGTCTCCTTCGTCGGCCAGTTCCCGCATTTTCTGATAAACCGGAATATATCGACGTTGGGTGCCGTAATTGAACTTCGTTCCATTCCGTTCAACCGCCGCCACCATTGCGTCGGCTTCCTCCATCGAACAGCAGAGCGGCTTTTCGCAGTAGATCCCACCGACGCCGCGGTCGGCCGCGAAGACGGTCATCTCCGAATGGGTTGCCGGGCGCGTGGCGATGCACGCAATATCCGGCTTTTCCTTATCGATCATCTCCCGGTAGTCTGTATAACAGACGGGAACGTCGTACCGTTCCCTGATGGACTCCGCCTTTTCGGCCACCACGTCCGATACCGCCACCAGGTCCGTCCGCTCGCACGCCCCCGCGGCGGCCGCGTGCGAGTAAGGGATCCAGATCTGGCTGTTGGGATGGTCGCGCACTTCGTCGTCGATCGTGGCCCCCATCCGCCCGCATCCGATCAGCACCGTCCTGTATCGATCCGCCATTTTCCTACCCTCGTGATAATGAGTGTTACTCCACCGCGTTAGACCGCATCTCCGCTCTCAGGGGCCCGAACATGCCGTGGCCCCATTGGATATCCGCGTCCTTGACCATCTTCTCCGCATGTCCGGGCCGGACCGGCGCCGTACCCAGAATCCGGCCGTCCTGCGCGATGCTGATCCGCTCCTCGTCGATGGCAAACTCCAGCGTCGTCGGCTTTCCCGTCCAGGCAACGGGCGCGGAAACGCTTCCGGGTTTTCTCACGCGGTAGACCTTCCGGTACTGGTTCCACACCTCGTCATCGTGCAGGAAGGAATGCCGCATGTCACGCACAGGGCAACCCTTTGCGCTCACGGAGAGGTAAAGCGCGTCTCCCATCGGCGCCAGTCCGGTCACGCGCTGTCCCCAATCGTTGGCCACCAGGTCGGTACCATGTTCCTCGTTGTATGCGACCACCCGGTCTTCGTAGGGATGGTTCATCTTGTCCGTAATCGGCGGCTTGCGGAACATTCGTTTCACGAAATGCCACGCGTCTGCGTACGCATCGTACCGCCACAGTTCCGACCAGGGCCATACTCCCACGTAGACGTCCCCTCCGTATATCGCCGTTGTCTGCGCCTCCCGCACGCTGCCGGACACGCCCGGCATTACGGGAGGATAGTCATTCAGATGGCGCAGTTCGCTGCCGTCGTACCTGAACAGGTTTCCCGTGGGGTACTGTGCAATCAGCATCTCGTCGTACCAGTTCAACATCGAATACAGCTGAAAGCTCACGCCCGCCAGCGATGCCCGCACGATCTTCCATTTCGACCCGTCAAATACGTATACGCCCCCCATATTGGAGGAATTCACGATCTCATCGCCGAGTTGGCCGATTGAGAACGGCGTCTCCTGGGGATACTTGAGGTCCAGCGTCACCGCTCTGTCCAGGTCCACCGGTCCGCTTCCCGGCGTCCAGGGCACGGCATAGAGCGTCGTAAAAGGTGGATCCGAATCCTGGTCCTTGTGGAAAAACGTAAGGTAGCCCAGGGCGTAATAGAAATGATGATAGCGTCCTTTCGCGGGCTTCGGCAGGATGATCTCGCCGTCGTACCGGGCCTCGCTCTCCTTGAACTGGAAGATCTTCCCGGCAATTCGCATCTTTCCGTCGCCGCTCACGGTTTCGCCCACACCGAAACTCTCGTCCACCTGCCACCCGCCCGCCTCGTCGTCCCACCAGCGCGCGGTCCGGTCCTGGTGATAGCTGCACGAGTACACGCGGCCGTCCAGATCGAACAGATAGCTCCCCCCGTCCTCCGTGGATGGCGGCAGGGTCTCGAATTCCGCCTCCGCCTCGTCGTCGCGCACGAAGAACTGCAGCGTGAACCGGTCCATCCTGAACGCCGTGTTGTAGACCCCCACAAAACCCGCGCCCAGAACCGCACGGCCGTCCCTGTCTCGGGCTTCGAACAGAGAACCCCAGTTCTGACCCACGTCCTGTCCGAAATTGATCGTTGCTGTAACCTTCATGAGATATGTCTCCCCGCCAAGCCCCGGCAGCGGCCAGAGCAACAGCGTGAAAAGGATCCAGTTCACGGCACGTCGGTTTGAAACGGCCATGGCTAAAACGCCAGGACGACCTTGACCGCGCCTTCCCTTTCGGGATGCTCGAATGCCAGATCGAACGCGTCCTGGATCTTTTCAAAGGGCAACAGGTGCGTCAGCATGGGACGCACATCCAGCCGGCCCTGGTTGATCCAATCCAGCGCCGCCGTATAATCCAGGTCCGGATTCGGGCCCACTGACGTGACGATCTGCAATTCCTTTCTGAACATCTCCATAAACGCCAGGGTCATCCGTCCCTCGGCGTTCTCCTTGTTCGGCACGCCGAAATAGACCAGCGTTCCGTTCTGGCGCAACAGGTCGCCGCAAAGGTTGAAAGTCGATTCCCTGCCCACGGCTTCCACCGCCAGGTCCACCATCTCCCCGCCGGTGATTTCCGATATCGCTTCCGGGAGATCGCAGGTCTCCGGATTGATGGTATGGGTGGCGCCCATATCCGGCGACACAGCCAGCCGGTGGGGCAGCGGGTCCACGCCGATGATGTACCTTGCGCCCAGGTTGCGCAGCGTTGCATTGAACAGTTGTCCCACCGCACCCTGCCCCATCACCAGCGCGTTCCTGTTGATCACGTTTCCGAGTTTATAGAAACAGTGGATAACCGTCCCCAGCAACTGGCTCATCAGAGCGACCTCGGGCTCGAGATCCATCGGCAGTTTGACGCACCCCGCCGGATCGGCCAGCACGTATTCCTGGAACAGGCCCCGGTCGAAGCCCCAGAGCAGCACCCTGTCGCCTGCACTATAGGCGTCTGAGGCACAGGCCTCAACGATACCGAGACCTTCATGCCCGGTCTGCCCAAGCCCCATCGGATACGACGCGCCGATCCCATAGAACGCCGGTTTGTCCGTACCGCAGATTCCCGCCCGCTCCAGACGCACCAGCATCATATCCCTTGTTGGCTCGGGTCTCTCCACTTCGGCGATTTCCCAACGCTTCGGCGCGACCAATCTAGCCGCCTTCATCTATCCCGACCCTTCTCTCGTATAAACTGTCCCAAACCGGCCAATCCTGGCTCTGGAGCCGCTTCCACAACCCGTCGAACTGCTCGCTGCCGTCGTCCTCCCACTCATCCAGCCGAACGCCGGGGGCAAAGGACTCGTCCACGCCCTGCTTCATCAATCGCTCGGCCTGCTGCAGATTCCGATAATAGTGCCTGACGCCGCCCGGAAACGTCACCACCGACAGATGCCGGGACCATTCCGCCGCCGGCGTCTCGCTGTACTTCGCGACGGCATCCTCGTCCAGCGCCACGCCCAGACCCGGCGCTTCCGGGACCTTCATGAAGCCGCGCTGGATTGGGTGCGGGTCTACGATCAGGTCGTCCTCGTAAGAATGGCTGGCGGTCACCCCGGGCAACGTCGCCGTCGGCATCACGGCACCCAGATGCAACGCAAACGCCGTCGTGATTCCCGTTCCCACGTATTGCAGCAGAATCGGCGTATTTGCCGCGGCGAACGTCCATCCCGCCACGAGCGCGTCGCGCACGCCCTCGTGGCTGCACAGCGCGCCTTCGAAGTCCCCTGCCCGAAGCCCCGTCCACGGCCCGGACGGCTGTCTTGAGGCCGCCTCCGACAGCACCCGCACGCCGTGCAGATAGAAAGGGATGCGGATCTCGCGGTGCAGCCTGCGCCATCCTTCGATATCGTACGCGAAGATCGGCTCCTCCACGCCCTTTACGACCGGGATCTTCTCCAGCGCCCGCAGCACAGGCAGCGCTTTTTCCACACAGATCAGCGCCCCGTTGAAGTCGAATTCCACGCGGAAATCCGGCGGCGCCACCTCCTGAATAACCTGAGCGCATTCCACGACGTCATAAAACGCGCGCGCCTTGCACTTCAGCCCGCGGTACCCGCGTTCCGCCGCCGCCTGGACTTCCGACGCCGTATCCTCCGGCGACATGCTGGGCATCCACCACCCCATCGCCACCCATTGACGCGCCTGCTGACCCATCACCTTCCACGCGGGCAGGCCCAGATGCTTCCCCATGAGATCGTAGCACGCCATATCCAGATTGAACCTGCCCCGGCCCATCACGTGGTCGAACGGGTCCGTGTCTATATAGGCATCCAGCGCCTGCTGTTCGAGCGGCGGTCCGGGGTTCTCGCCCAGCCCCTCCAGCCCGGTATCCGTATGGAATCTGTATACCGTCATTTCCTCCGACATCGCGAAATGATGGTACGCTTTACGGATTCGGGCTTCATACGGGACCCGCAGGGGAATCACTTCGATTTCGGTGATTTTCATTGGGATTGTCCTTGCCAGAATGACCCGGAGGAATACGCCGTGCCATCCAGGCTGCTGCGACGCTTGAATTCAGCCGTAGCCGATGGTATATATAATATGGGTAGAGGTAAGACGTGAGACGGGAGAGATTACCTGCCCTGTAAGGTTTCTTCTCGTGCCGGAGGCATGGAGGGATATTTTAACTGGCAAGAATTTCTTCTACCGTTTTCCGTCTCACGTCTACCCGCTTTTCTCACCTCTACCGTCATGCCGCATCTAGAAAGGTGTTCCCATGCCCCAGCGCCTTGTCTATTTCAACGGCAGCTACGTCTCCGAACGGGATGCCCGAATCTCCATTTTCGATTCGGCCCTGATGTTCGGCGACATGGTATTTGAAATGACCCGTTCATTCAAGCAAAAACCCTACCGCCTGCGCAACCATCTGGACCGGCTCTATGCCTCGATGAAATACGCCCGGATCGACTGCGGCCTGAGCATCGAGCAGATGGAATCCGCCACTGACGAGACCATAGAACGGAACCTGCCCGCGCTCGAGGGCCTGGACTACCAGATCATGCACAACGTCACCCGTGGCGCCCTTCCCCTGTATGACACGCTCGTCACCGAAGGCCTGGATCCGATCGTCACCGTCAACGTCATCCCGCTCGTTCGACACATCGGCGGCGCGGCACATTATTACGAACAGGGCGCCCACTTCGTGGTCACACCCCAGCAATCCGTTCCCGCACGGTACATCGATCCCAAAGCAAAGAACCGCAGCCGGATCTACTACCAGCTTGCCAATCTGCAGGCGCAACGCATGGAAGGCGGCGCCAATGCGCTGCTTACTGACGAGCACGGATTCATCACCGAAGGCACCGGAAACAACGTCTTCTTCGTCCTCAATGGGGAGGTCCTGACACCCAAACCCCACGATATCCTGCGGGGGGTCTCAAGACAGGCATGCATGGAACTGGCCGAAAAGCTGGACATCCCGGTCCGCGAAGCCGATATAGAACCCTACGACGTCCGGAACGCCGAAGAAGCATGGTATACGGCGACGACCATCTGCATGGTACCCATCACCCGCTTCGACTTTCAGCCGGTCGGCACGGGACAACCCGGCCCAATCTTCGGACGGCTCATCGAAGCCTGGTCGGAGGAAGTCGGCCTGGACATCCCCGCACAGGCCAGGGAATACGCGGAACGCGCGAAATCCTGGGCGCCCTGAGCGCCTTCGACAGGACCGATCCACGTCGCCTCATCGTCCAAACCCATCACACGGAGCGACACCAATGCCGTCATACCGAGCGGCCCTCATCGGCTGCGGCAACATCTCCGGACGCCATGCGCGAGCCTACCTGGCACAAGGCAACGTCGAGCTTGTTGCCGCCTGCGACTTCAACCCGGAAAACCTGAACAGAACCTGCGACGAACTCGAGATACCGGGTCGATACGCTTCTCACCAGGACCTCTTCAAGCACGAGGCAGGCATCGACCTCGTCAGCGTATGCACCTTCCCGAACGTCCACGCGGAGCAGACCATCGCCGCCGCCAACGCCGGCGCAAAAGGCGTACTGTGCGAAAAACCCATGTGTCTCAGCCTGGACGAGGCCGACGGCATGATCCGGGCGTGCCGGCACAACAACACGCGGCTTGTCATTGCCCATCGCCACCGCCAGAGCCCAAACTTCAACAGGGCCCGGAGCCTGATCGCGGACGGCGCTGTAGGCGAACCCCGCCTCGTCTGGAGCTATCTGACCAGTTGCATTGTAGACAACGGCGCCCACATCGTCGACATGATGCGTTACCTTCTCGGGGATCCGGAGGCGGACTGGGTGATGGGACAGGCCTCCCGGAAGCGCGACACCCTGTATCAGGGCTCCCCCGCCGAAGAATCCAGCGTGGGGCTCGTTGCGTTCAAAACCGGGACCCGCGCGGTGGTGGAAATGGGTGAAAGGACGCCGAAAGACGGGTTCCGCTTTCGGGTACTGGGAAACGAAGGGACGATTGACGCCGCACTCGACGAAGTGGTCATCACGGACGGGAACGGCATCACCACGTTTCGGGAGGAACCCAGGCCTGGATTCATGGAACAGACACGGGAGATGATCGCATGGATGGAAGGGGGCCCCGAGCACCGGAGCAGCGACAGGCAAGGGCGGGCCGCAACAGAACTCCTGATGGCCATGCACGAATCCGCCCGCACGGGCGAACTGATCGAACTGCCGCTCAAGATCGGGTATGATCCCATGAAGAAACGGGTAGAGGAAGCTGTCAGCCGTCAGCGATCAGCCGTCAGCTAAAGTCAAAAACGAAACCAAAATCAGAGTCCACATCTTCCCGGCCCCGCAGACCTCTCTCCCCCGCCCTCTCTCCCACCGCGAGAGAGGGTGAAAAACAAAGAAGCCGTGACATCACACCTGTCCAAAATCGCTAATTGAAGCCATCTTTCGAGCCTCATCTCTGAAAATTTCACGGTTCTTGGACAGCAGTGCCGTGACATGATCTTCCAATATCCGGAGCGAGGGCATCCTGCCCTCGAACAGCGATTAACCCGTCGATATCCGCATCGAGGGCCTGTTCCTTCCACCCATCCGAAACCATTACTGGAATAACAGCGCCAAGACCTCGCGAATCAGCCGCCGAGGGCAGGATGCCCTCGCTCCCGGGGGTCAGTCAGACGGAAGACAGTAGAGGGTAGAGATCGCATGCCGTGTAAGGTTTCTTCTCATGCCGCAGGCAAGTCGGAGGAACAAATCGGCAAGGGCTTCTTCTACCGTCTACCCTCTTCCCTCTACCCGCATTTCTTCTACCGTGACTCACTGCTTTGAAGATGGCGCCTTCTTCGGGGTGGCTTTGGTGTAAAGCCCGCCCCGACTCCGGTCGTAGATGACCTCGATGCTACCGTTCTCCGAAACCAGCCGCGGAACGTTGCTACTCTTCTCATCGCGGTCCGGCCCCCGCATGACCGCAAGCTGCGCCTCGCCCATACCCTCCAGAAGGTCCCCCCATCGTTCCTCCGGCGTCGCCATTGCCGCCCCGCCGTTGAAGTGCCGGGAGGAGTACCGCGTGAGAATGACGCGGCGCGGGACGTCGCTTTGCCACGCCAGCGCGCCGTGCGCCTGCGGGCCGTCCATAAAGAAGATGACATCCCCGGCCTTTGTCAGCGGATGCGTCACCAGACCCATGTCGTCGTCGCAGGTCCAAACACCCTTAGGGATCCCGTATTGAGACTTGTGGCTTCCGGGCACGCAGGCAAACCCCCCGTCGTTTTCGGTTACGTCCCTCAACTGCCAAGCCACGCCGACGGACGGGCCACCCAGCGCATAGCTGCGGCCGTTCTGGAAGGTATAGTTGCGGGACGGACTCAACGGCTCGTTGCCGCCATGGAGGAAATGTCCTGCGCCGCCCCTGGGCGTACAGATCGCCTCAAAGCCCGTACACCGGAAGCCCTTCCCGCCCATCCAGGTGAGACGGTGGACCACCGCCGGGTGGGCGAGCATCTTCCGGAAAGGTTCGCACCAGGGCATGGGCATTTCAAGCAGGCCGGCGATGGTGGGCCGTCCGGTCCCGGCCAGGCTCTTTGACCCCATGGCGAGATCCACGCTTTCAACCACGATGCGGTCCGAAAACCGGTCGATCGCCTCGTTCGCCAGCGCCAGGTCATCCGGAGTCATCACGTTTCGAAGGACGAGATGACCGCACAGGTCCCAGAAATAGAATTCCTTCTCGTCGATGTTCGAATCCGGATTCCTGATATAGATGGACGGGTGGGACAGGTCGGGTTCCGGGTCCACCCAACAGGTCTCTCCGTCCGAACTGAGCGTGGGAGGCGGGTCCGTATCGCAATATCCGGGCTTGTGAAGCATCACACGCTGCTCCGGCGTCAATTGCTCCATCCATTCCGGCTGGTCTTCGCGCCGGGTCATCGGCCCGGTGCCGACGGACTGCACCGCCGCGTGCCCCGCGTAACTGTACTGAAGCAGCCGTTGGGAGCGCTCCCGCGCTCCGGTACGGACGCCCTGCAGCAGGGTCGCTGTGCACAGCAGCAGGTCGCCCGCCTCCAGCACGGGCTGCACGGTGAGTCCCAAGTCGTCCCTTCCGGTCAGCACGTCGTCAGGGGTTTCGACATTGCTTTTGTGGCTGCACGGGACCAGCGAAAACCCTCCGTCTCCCGCGCTCGCATCGGACAGCGCCCAGATGGCGTGTATTCCCTGGCAGTGCCGACGGCCGTTGAGGATGTAATAGGCCCGGCCGGCGTCCATCGGCTCATTGCCGCCAACGAGGTCGCCGTCAGCCCCGTCCACATTGCCAATAAGCTCAGGCTCCCGGTCCAGCCGGAAGCCATATCCGATCAGTTGGTTCAGGTAATTAACCAGAAGGGGATGGACCATCAGGTCGCGGAACGGCTCCCTGTGCGGCGCGGGCCATCCCAGCATCCCGCTCTCGCCGTCTTCGTGCTCGAGCGCCCGATTGCAGGCTTCGACTTCCCTCGGAGTCAAAACGCCCCGTAAAATCAGGTAGCCCGAGACGTCGAAACAGTAGTTCTCCTCGTGGCTCATCTCTTGCCGGTCCATTTCCAACCTCCTGTATGTTGTTCAATCTCCAGAGATAAGCTAATATGTAATATTCATGGTACTTGTGGATAACTGGAGGTGTCAACAGAAAACGGGACGCGACCCTCGCAGCGATCAGGTATCAGCCGTTAGCTGTCAGCCCGAACGGGCCGCCCCGAAAAGTGTTACCTATGTGCCCGAACAGATGTTACCCTACGTGGCGGTCAGAGGTCAGCCAAAGACAATAGGTGCAAATCAAATTCAAAATCCACATCTCCCCAGATTCCCTGCCTACGGCGTGTTCCTTTTGAAGCGACCAAAAGGAACCAAAAGTCGCCGCTGGGCGCGGCGCCTGCTATATGCATGGCGCGAATTTCCTCACTGGACCCACCCGATCCATTGGCCTGCCAACCACGGCGGATATCGCAGTTTGCAGGGGGACGGAAAAGCGCGCCCTGCTCTGGAAGTACTCGCGATAGACGTCGCGTCTATAAACGGTGTGGCTTCCAGGGGTAGAGCAGCTATCAAGCGTCCGGCTGTCAGCTAAAGGCGAAAAGCATGATCAAGATCCGCCGGTCCCCTCCGCGCAGACCTCCTTTCTCCAGGTCTACAATAACACTTTCAACTGTCACCCATGTGCCCGAACATGGGTTACCTATCTGCCCAGTCTATACAGGCGCAAAAGAAAAAGGGCAAGGAAATAGGGGACGTTACGGGGGGTGGGGTAGGTTATACATCTTCACGTGTTTCTTCATTCCATTGACAGATTTGCAAAGGAGAGATTATGTCAGATCTGAAAGCGGCGGTGATCGGCTGCGGGGGCCACGCGCAGTCGCACCTGCAGATGATCGCGGACGAACCGCGACTTCGGCTGGCGGGCATCGCGGAGCTCGATGAAGAGCGGTTGCGCAGGAACCGGGCAGAATGGACGCCCGAGCAGGCCTTTGTCGACTATCGACAGATGCTGGACGCGTGCGCGCCGGACCTCGTGTACGTTGTCACGAATCCGGGGCATCTGCTGCCCATCGTGATCGATTGTCTGGAACGCGGGATCCACACCTCGGTTGAGAAATCGCCCGGAATGAACGTGGACGAGACCTCTCAAATGGCGCGCGCCGCCCGGGATAGCGTCGGCAAGGGCATCGTGTCCTTCAACCGTCGATACTTTCCCCAGGTGCTGGCCGTTCGGCGGCGCATCCAGGCCGGCGGGGGCGCGGTACACGTCGCCGCCACGTACAACAAGCCGTTATCCCGGTTTAAAGCCGCAACCCCCGATCCGGTGATCTGCGACGCCATCCACCACGTGGACCTGATCCGCTGGTTGGCCGGCGCCGGCCCGGAGGAAGCGGCGATACCGGTGGAGGTGCGGGGGATGGTGCAGGACGGCGAACGCCCTGTATGCCATCGCCACAATGCCGTGGTTCGTTTCGACACGGGCGCCTTCGGCGTCCTGATGTGCCACTACGGCGTGGGCTACCGCATCCAGCGGGCAGAAGTGCACGGGGAGGACCTGTCGGTGTATCTGGATCTGACGCGGGCGCCGCAGGTGGAGGGATATGAGCTGGGAGAGGGATTTTCGGTGGGGGACGACGAAATCGTGGCCGTGGGCGGGGCGAGCTTCAACGAGGTCGTCCACTTCGTCGACTGCATACTGGAAGACCGTACGCCGTGGTCAACCCTGGACGACGCCGTTCAGACCATGCGTCTTTGCGAGGCCATCCGCGCCGGGCACCTGGGGACGTTGTAGAGGTGCGGGTCTCGTGGAGAAAGGGATGAGGATGTGCGTCGTCCACCATGGTCGGCTGCTGATTCAAGACCCGTAGAATTCGTCACTCGTACCTGAGCGCGTCCACGGGATTCGCCAGCGCGGCCTTCACTGACTGGGCGCCCACGGTGAGCATGGCGACCCCGAGCGCCAGACCGCCGCATAGAATGAAGATCTCCAGTTCAGGATCGATCCGATAGGCGAAATTCTGAAGCCAACTGTTCATCACGTAATAGGCGACCGGCCAGGCCAGCAAATTGGCGACCAGAACAAGCTTCGCGAATTCACTGGAGAGCAGGAGAGAAAGGTTCGAAACCGAGCCCCCCAAGACCTTTCGGATGCCGACCTCTTTGGTTCGCCGTGAAACGGAAAGAGACGCCAGCCCGAGAAGTCCCAGACAGGAAATCAGGATCGCGAATAGAAACGTATATCCCGTCCTGCCACAAGCTGGATGTCCATGGTCTTGAGAAAATCGGGATCAATCCGGATAACTCGAACCCCAAAGCGTTCTCCGTCTATCGTTTCCACTGGGCCTAATGTGGCACTTCCAGTCGTAAACGCTCGGTCGCTGACGGTTGCGCTGATAACTCGATGAGATCTGGAGACCTCTATTTTATATAGGTCACTGTAGTCGTCGGAGACAGGAACAACCACTACCTGCTCTTTACGGTACCCCAAATCCTTTTCTCTCACGTAGTTGAGTTGTTGAATCATCAAAGTTGCGCCGATCATCAGTGCGATCGAAAGGGAATTCTGCACGGCCACCAGCGCCCTCGAACCTGCATTGCGTCTTCCAAAACGGACATGGCCCTTGAGCACGTCTACTGTCTGGAGCCGGGGCAGAACCAGAGCCGGATAACTGCCCGCCGCAAGTCCGACGATGCACACCATCCCCAGAAGCGCCAGCGGTGTTCCCCAGCTGTCCAGGTAGGGCATGTCCAGATTCTTGCGCGCCAGATCATTGAACGCAGGCAGAAACATCTCGGCGAGCGCGATTCCCATCGCCAATGCAACAAGGCTCAAGAACAACGCCTCGCCCCAGAACTGCCTCATCAGTTGCCTCCTGTGCGCTCCCAACACCCTTCGCATGCCCACCTCTGACGCACGCCCAACTGACCGACCTGCCGCCAGGGTCACGTAATTGATGCATGCAACCGTGAGCACCAGAATCGCAAGCCCGGACAGCAGGTACGAATAGACCGTCTTGCCGCTGGCTTCGTAACTGTTTTTGACGCCGTCAGAATCCAGATAGACGTCGCGCAGCGGCTGGAGGCGCAGCAAGAACCCGTCGTCAGTATTCCTTACCCGACCTCGAGTTTTGAAACATCCGATTCTGTCCTTCAGGTGTTGTTCAGCAAAGGGGGGAAACGCCGATTCCAGCGCGTCCACTTCCTGTGTATTTGCAAGTTCCACGTACACAGCGGTCTTTCCACCAGTATCATCCAAGGCGGAGGAATAATTCCTGTGGTGCTCGATCGGTATCAGGAGACTGAAATTCAGACTGGAGTTCTCGGGGACGTCCCGCATGACACCCGCGACGGTAAATTCGTGGTCTCCCAGCAGCAGCGGATTCCCCAAGGCGGACCTATAATCGCCTTCAGGATTCCCGTAGAGCGTACGAGCGACGGTCTCGCTCAACACCACGCCATCCGGCCGCCGCAGGGCCTGCTCCGGGTCTCCAGCAAGGAGCGGAAATGAGAACATCCGCAGAAAGTCCGGTTCCACCAGGCCGAAGGATTCTCGAAAGAGGATCTTCTGATGTGATACTTGCGTCTGTGAGCGAATGAACCCGCTTGCCCGCTCGACTCCCGGGAATTCCTCCTTAAGAGATGCTGCAAGCGTTGTAGGATGAAGAGTCGAATACCAGACACCGCCGTCAGGCCTGGTTTCCTGCACGATCACCAGATGGATCGAATCCGACCTCGTTGAGAGTATGACATTCGCGCAGCTTGCACACGGTAAGGCGTAGAAATCCCCCCACCGCATCAGCCGTCGCCGGCCCTTCGCTTAGCTCAGGGACCAGGCTCGGCTTCTGCGACTCCCCCTCAAGGGGGGAGGCTGCACTGCTGGCCATGGCGAGTGGCAGACGGCCCTGCCATCATCCGACGCGAGCAGGAGATGCTTCGTCGGCGTCATCGTCGGCCATACTGTCCGCTTTGGTTGCAGCTCAGCGTAGCGCGGCTGCGCCAGGGGACGTACGAAGCAACGGCTTGTGTGCCATTGGCGCGCGGCGGCTAGTTCGGCGCTTGCTCCTTGATGTTCTCCGACACCACGTGACCGTCGAACAGGTGAACGACGCGATGGGCGAATCCGGCGTCGTGCGCTTTGTGCGTCACCATGACGATGGTCGTCCCGTTCTTGTTCAGTTCCGTCAACAATCCCATAACTTCATTGCCATTGGCGGAATCCAGGTTCCCGGTAGGCTCGTCCGCAAGGATGATCTTCGGATTCGAGATCACCGCCCGCGCCACGGCCACGCGCTGCTGCTGGCCGCCTGACAGCTGTTGCGGGAAGTGCTTCTCGCGGTGCTTGATGCCCATATACTCCATGGATTCGTCCACGCGCTTCCTGCGTTCTTTGGACGGCATCTTCAGGTACAGGAGCGGCAATTCGATATTTTCGGCCACGGTCAGTTCGTCGATCAGATTGAAACTCTGAAACACGAAGCCGATATTTTCTTTCCGGGTATCGGCTCTCTGCCGCTCCGAATGTCCAGAGACCTCCACGTCGTTCAGAAAGTATTCTCCGTCCGTCGGATTGTCCAGCAGCCCCAGCACGTTCAACAGCGTGGACTTGCCGCAACCCGACGGCCCCATCACCGCCACGAACTCGCCTACATTGATTTCAAGGTTGACGTTTCGCAGCGCAGTAGTTTCGACTTCCTCTGTCCTGTACACCTTCTGTAAATCCACGGTCTTGATCATTTCGGGCTCCTTGAAAAGGGGTAGACGTAAGACGGGAGAGGGTAGATGATGTGAGTGCCATATCGTCTGATTTGTCGCATAAACAATGGCTACGTTATTGGAACGGATCACGACAAAGTCCTCTTTATCAATCCTGACAGCAAACCAAACAATCGGTTCATTGTTTCTGAGATTGATTGAACGTCATCGTCCGAACACAATTGGAGGGTCAGTGCAATCTCAAGATGGGTATCCAATTCGACCAGCGAACTCCTGGCTATTTCGAGATATCTCCTGCGTTCGATTTGTGAAGATCTTGCCGATCCTTCGGCGATGTTTGAAGGTATTGAGACAGCAGATCGCCGCAACTGACTGGTAATGCCATAGATTTCGGTGGAAGGAAATCCAGAAGTCAGGGTGTAAATCTCGTTCACCAGTTCGATGCTCTTTTTCCACACTACAAGCTTCTTGTGGCTGAGTTCCATCATCGTGTCTTGGCTCTATTCCGTTTGGCCTGGCGAAGAAACCGGTCACCGGGTCTTCCTCTTCCGGTTTCCGATGTTAGACGTAAGACGTGAGAGGTAAGAGATGTCCCGCCTCGCTGGGTGTAAAATTATGCCGGAGGCATAGAGGTAGAACAGATCGGCAAAGATCTCATCTCCCGTCTCACCTCTTCCCTCTCACCGCTGTAGAACCAGCTTATCGATTTCCTCATAGTTCTCATACGACGAGGTCACCACCCGTTCGCCCGGTGAGAGGCCCTCGAGTACTTCGAAATATTCCGGGTTCTGGCGTCCGATACGGACCTTGCGCCGGACAGCCATGTCTCCCTCGACCACGAAGACCCAGTTGCCGCCGGTGGTCTGATAGAATCCGCCCCGCGGCAACAGCAGGGCTTCTTCGGGCGCGTCCAGTTCCAGTCGAATCTGCTCCGTCTGTCCGCGGCGGATGCTTCGGGGCGCTTCACCCACGAAATCCATGTCGACCTCGAACTGCCCCTCCTTCACCTCCGGGAACACCCGGCGGATTTTCAACTCGAAGATCTCTTCGTCGATTTCAATCGTCCCCCGGAGCCCCGCTGTAATTCTCGTAATGTAGAATTCATCGATCGCCGCGCGCATCTTGTACGCGTCGAGAACGTCGATCTGGCCGATGCTGGTTCCCTTCCCGATCAGTTTGCCGATCTCGGCGTTGAGCTGTGACAGTTGACCTGCAATCGGAGCGCGGACGGTCAGGTTTCTCAACGGTCGGCGCACGTCATCCAGTTGAAGCTGCAGGCTGCGAGCGCGCTTCTGCAGGGCAGCCAGTTCGTTGACGCGATACATGGAGTCGCGTCGAATGGTCTCCACCATGAACACCTTGAGCTTCTGCGCGTGTTCGTACTTTTCTTTTGCTTCGTTGAATTTGTTTCGCGAGGCGAGGTTGTTTTCGAACAGCGCTTTCTCTCTCCGAAAATCGCGTTCCGACTTCTGAAGGTCCAGTTCGATGTCCATCAGCGATCGCTTGCGCTGGATATCCTGGATCTCCTGGTTCAGACGCGTGTTTTCCATTCGGTTGATCTGCTCGAACAGCTGCGCTTCCTGGCTCAACACGGTCTGTTCCAAGGTCGGATTCGACATCCGCAGGATTGGCGTGCCCTGTTCGACCATTGCCCCCACTTCCAGGTAGGTCTCCTCCACCTGCCCGCCTTCCAGCGCATCCAGGTAGTGCGTCTGAATGGGCATCACCGTGCCGCGCTGGGGGATGAACTCCTGGAAGGGACCGATGGTGACTTCGGATATCGTGATTCGCTCGGCCTGCACGTTGAGCCTTGCGCTGTGGTCGCCGAATATGGCCATATAGAGCACGAGCCCCACAAAGCCCACGACCGCCACGACGCTGATAATGCGCTTCGGCGTCAACAGCTTCTTCTCGATCCTGCGGTCCATGCCCCCGGTTGGCGTCTCCCGTGCCGACGCGGAAGTACCCGGATTCACGAAACCGGGGACCGGTTTGTCTCCGCCAACCGAGTCCGCCGGACCTTGGGACGCCTCCCGATCTGAAGTCTGGCGATCGGATGCTGTGCCTGCCCGATTCAGCCGCAACAGGCGTCCCTTTTCCTTCTTTGGTTTTCGCTCTTCCATCGTCTTGCCTTAACGACCTATGAAACGCTCGCCTCCAATTCTCGCGAGTCAATTTCCGGTCGTTTCTATGAACTCCCCGTCACCCCCAGCCGTTCGATCTCCCGCTTCAACCCGTGGCGCCCCCTGTACAACCAGACCTTCAGCGTTCCCGCCGGTACCTGCAGCTGCTCGACGATCTCATCGTAGGACCGTTCCATGAGATAATGGAGACAGATCGCTTCCCGGTGGCGTTCCGGCAGCGTCCGGATGCTCCGCGCCACGATTTCCCTGCGTTCCTTCCGGACCAACGCCGTTTCGGGATCCTGGTCGGGCGCCGGCAGCCAACGCGCCTGGAGCGCGGGCACGGCATCCTCAACTTCGTTCAACCAGATCTTCCGCTTTTTCAATGACCGCAAGTAATTCGTACACTCATTCATAGCGATGCGCGTAAGCCACGTGGTGAATGCGGCCTGTCCGCGAAATCCGGCCAGCCCCAGAAACGCCTTGATGAAGACCATTTGGACCAGGTCCTCGGCCTCATCGGCATTCCTCGCGCATCGGTGCACGAGCGCACGCACACGGTCTCGGTGGCGCCTGAAAAGGACCTGAAAAGCCAAATCGTCACCGGCAATCGCCCGATCGATCACCGCCGTGTCGGATTCAGGCGCGACGTGCAAGTTCTTGTATTCACATTTCATCGTAAAGGGTATTCACTCCGTTTTGCGTCTTTCGTACGGATTTGACCGACCTCATATCCATAAGAAGCGACAATCGTGCCAACAATCATTTCTATATAATTTTCAACTGGTTATGGCCTATTCTCTCAAAAGCGCGACAAACAAGTGTTCGATTTCGATACACTGATGTTCGAAAATGAACAGTTCCAACCAAACTGCCGATGGGCGGGGATGCCAACCATACCATGAACTCGATATTTCACTCCGTCCGCAGCGCATCCACCGGATTCGCCCACGCCGCCCGGATGGCCTGAACGCTCACTGTCAGCAGCACGGCCAGCAGCACCAACACCCCGCCCAACACAAAGGTGGAAAAATCCGGGTCTATACGATACGCGAAATCCTGCAGCCATCGCTCCGTCGCATAGTACGCCGCGGGGAAAGCAATGAGACTCGCAATGACCACGAGCTTTACGAAATCCATGGTTAACAGGGAAACAATCCCGGAGGCATGGGCGCCCAGGACCTTCCGGACCCCGATCTCCCGGGTCCGGCGCGCAACCGCAAGGGCCGTGAGCCCGAACGCTCCGAGACAGGCGATTAAGACCGCGAACAGCGCAGATAATTGTAAGACCCGACTCCAGCGCTCCTCCGTCTTGTATTGCCCTTTCACTTCGTCGTCAAGAAAAGAATATTGAAACTCAAGGCCAGGCGCGACCTCCCGCCACTTTTCCTTCAAAAACGCCAGTGACGCCGGGATGTTTTCAGCGCGGATTCTGACGAAAAGCATGCCCCGTCCCATCTTGTCGAGCCTCAACACCGCCGGTCCGATCCTATGGTGCAGAGAGCGAACGTGGAAGTCGTGGACAACCCCGATCACCACTACGTCCCGTTCTTCCACTCGCAACGTTCTTCCCGCGACCGGCGTCTCCCAACCCAGACGCCGGACCAACTCTTCGTTCACCAGTATTGAAGCCCGGGAATCGGAACTCCGTGGATCGAAATCCGCGCCCTCCAGGAGGGAGAAACCCATTGTCTTAATGAATTCATCTCCGACATTTACCAGCTCGACATCGAATTTTTCTCCTTGATACTCAACGTTTCCGAGGATCCTCGACCTGTTGCTCAGCGTATGCGTTGTGGTCGTTATCCCCAGGACCGTATGGTGTTGCATCAACTCGTTCCTGTATACGTCGACATGGCCTGAATCTCTCAGCCAGAGATTCCATATCGGGATGCGCAGTACATGCTCGCTATCGAAGCCCAACTGTGTTGTCTTCAGATAGTCGAGTTGACGGACCATCAGCAGCGCACTGACAACGACAAAAGCGGACATCGCCAACTGAATAGTCACAAGCGTCCTTGCGAACAGGCTGGTCGCTCCGAACATGTGCCTTGCACCTAACACCACAACCGGTTGAAACCCGGAAAGAACAAAGGCCGGATATCCGCCAGCCGCCAGCCCGACCACCACCGAGAGTCCGACCAGAAAGGCCAGCCCAGCGCCATCCGTCTGATCGCGAAGGGCGAGGTCCATCCCGAACAGGTTGTTGAATGTCGGCAGGAGGAGTTCCGCCAGAACGACCCCGGTAATCAGGGCCATCACGCTCAACAACAATGACTCTCCCAGGAACTGCTGAGTCAGCTGCGTCCGCGATGCGCCAGACACTCTACGCATCGCAATCTCGCGGTCGCGAGAGAACGATCTGCCTACGGCAAGGGTCATGAAGTTCACGCAAGCAATTACCAGCACCATAAGAGAGATTCCAATAAGAACGTATGAATAGACCGGATCGCTCACAGGCTTCGGTCCCCGACCACCGCGGTTGAGATGTACCTCCAGAAGGGGCTGAAGGCCGACCTTTCGAACCGCATTTTCACCGAACCATGCCTTTACAAGCCCCGGAAACCGTTCCTCAAGATCGGCCGGCCAGACGTGTTCCGAAAGAAGCAAATAGGTCGTTATATTAAGGTGTTTCCAATTCCGGGGTTCGCCCCTGGCGGCAAACGGAGCCAGAAAGTCGAACCGGATGCTGGAGTTTTTTGGAATGGTCTTAGCAATCCCGGTTACAACGAAATCCCGGACCACCCGCGGTAGTCCCACCAGGTCTACCGAAAGGACCTTGCCAATGGGGTCTTCATCTCCGAAGTATTTCCGCGCCGCCGCGTCGGTGATCACAAGAGTGGACGGATCTTCCAGCACGGTTGCAGGATCTCCCTTCAGCAGGGGAAAAGTGAACACTTCGAAGATCGCCGCATCGGCAAAGTAGATACTCTGCCCTAGAGACCGGTCCCCCTCCTTCACAGCTGAAGCGCCCCCGCCGATCCTTACGGCCCGGATGTCCGGAAACGCTGCCTCCAGCGCGGGCCCCAGCGGGGCCGGCGTCATGCCCGACTGTCCGAATCCCGTTTCAACATATACACGGTAGATCCGATCCGCGTTCTCGTGGAAAGCGTCGAATGTCCACTCGTTCCGGACGTACAGGAACGTCAGAATGCAGAATGCGATTCCTATCGAAAGGCCTGCCACGTTGATCAGGGAGTAGACCTTGTGCCGCAGGAGATTGCGATACGCCACGATCAGATAATTCCGGAGCATGGAATCCGTGCCTTTTAGAGTCTTTCAGTAAGCCTTCA
>JAAXHE010000345.1:31195-43097 GCA_012271065.1 Candidatus Latescibacterota bacterium | reverse complement strand
ATTTATTTCGGATTAAGGCTAACTTCCCTGTGTCCAAAGCAATACTGCTTGTAGCCGTTGTCAAGTCGACCATCGCGCGGCCGGGCGCGAAGAACAAAACCACTGAACACGGTATCACGGGGCTCGTTGAGCATTACGGATGTGATACCAACATCCTCAATAGTCTCGGATGTACGCGTAAAGAAAACGTCACCCTGCCGCACCTCGTATTTCTTGATCTCTTCAGGACCAAGGTAAACCTTGCCTGATAAATCGTCCCCACAAAGCCCCGGGCGATCAAAAACATCCATGTAATTGACGATAGGTGTCCCGGTACCGAAGAAACGCTTGGCTTTGTTTAAGCCATTCTTGAAAACGAAGAGGTCACCGAGAAGCACGGCGTCCCACGCGTCAGGCAGTAAACCGAGTTCAGTTCGTTTGTAACCCACCGGCAAATTCCCCGATTGTTTATGTCCGACTCCAACGCTTTTGCCCAGGGTATCGAGTTCATTGTTCATCAGATATACTCGCAGACAATCCTTGCATAACAACGCCTGCAGATAAACTGCCGCTGGCTCACACTTGACTATCCATGACACAATTCAGCTACGATCGCCGCATTTTCGCCAAGTTGATCGTTGAATTTCTGATACATCCCAACCAGAAGGACGTCGTTGACCTTGATGTTTTTGAGGGTAAACGCGAATTCCTCTCGGATCCGGTCTCTCGAACCGATGGAGCGTCCCGCCGCGAGGACTTTGAAGACGATGCAGGGTTTGGCGGTATTCCTGATAATACGACACATACGTTCGCGATGCTCGCGCAGATAGATTTCTCCGAGGGGCGGGTAACCGAGTTTTCGTTCGAATTCCTCTTGCGCACCCTCCAGATAGTAGAGGGCGGTCATATAATAGTCGATGTCCCAATCTTCCTCTTCGGCAATATCGATGATACGGGGATTATGTACCGACAGGCCGACCATGGCCCCGGTGTCACGAATGCGCTTGAGGATATCCTGAAGATGGCCGAGGCGATTCTCCTTCAGGCACCGCCCTGCGACACCGCTTCCATGGGGAGCCATTCCGATCGGCTCATACGTGGCGGCTTCGTCGATCAGTGCAGGATCGTCGTACCAGTTTCCGCCCCGGCTGAGACAGAAGTAGTGGATCGTACCTCCCTCGTCGCGGTATCGCCGAAGATCGGCCGCAGATCGTTCGGTAAGCGTATTTTGCCAGGCGTTTACGCCCACTTCTTCCGCGCGGCGGAGGGTCGCCATAACCTGGTCCGATGAATTGGCTTCCCTCTGATGCTCTGAGAGTAACTGATTGAAGTGCGAATACCCATAAATCGGATTGTCGCCCATAATCAGCCGGCTGATCCGATACTGTCCAAACGGAACGGTTGGAAACCTTATGGCATCTGATGCGGACACGATATCGCTCCTCTGCTCCGATTAAAGCGATAGCCCCATTTTCTTCAGGTGATTCTCAACCTTGGCGCTGTATCTATTGACATTTCGCTCCAACTCAGGAAGCGTTAGAGCATACCGCTCATTCAGTTTCCGGATCCTATTGGTAAGGTGCTGGGTTAGTCGCTGCACCTCTTCAAGAATCGCGGCGTAGATTGTTCCAAACCACTTGTCGTCGACTACAATTGTCTTTATTTCTTCCTCGGTTAACGTTTGATACCGGGCCAATACCTTGCAATCCAGCGCGGATTTGCTGTCGTTTACAGCCTTGCTTGCCTTCGACTCTTCATCCATAAGACTCAAACAACGCGCCAGAATGTCTCGTTCTTCGTCGCTCTCCGGCTCATCCCGGACTATCCTGAGCCGCATCTTTATCCCGGTCTTGGTGACCTTTTCGTTGTCATTAGCTGCGTCCTGCAGCAACCCATCCTCGCCAGTATGTTCTTCAACAAATTCAGACAACTCGTTGGCCGCAATCTCTTCAGCGGTTTGCAATGCATCGATGTTCGCCTGATCGGTAGCGAAGTAACGTGCGACGATCAGCGCCGGTGGAATTACATCCATCTTGTATTTCGTTCGCTTGATGGTCAGATCTGGGGTCTCTTCAATCTTCCTCTCCTTTTCCCAAATTATCCCACGCGGCTTCGCCGCTTTGATCCAACCATCTTCCGTGATGAGATATACATCGTCCTGCATGACTTCGTCCCAATAGTCTATCAATCGCTGAAATATGTCGTACGTGTCGATCAACGGCTGGTTGGAGAACCCAGCAAGCAGGTCTTCGGATAACGCTTGGATGATATTTTGTGGGTCGGTACCGTTTTCAATCCCCTTGAGGCGCGGCTCCTGGTGTTCGCGCCAATTGTTCAGAATGTCCAACACCCGTTTCCAATAGGACTTAAACTCCACGTGGTTCAGAATCGTGGCCTTCACGTCCTCCGTCTCAGCCCTGGTGTCGCTGTAGCCAGGACGACCATTGCCTATAAACAGCGACTGACGCAATGAGGGAAAAACCTCCCAATAAGCGCCAAGCGCATCGAGGTCACGGTCCGGAATGCCTCCGTTCAGATGTGCGTCGATGTCGTGCAGATCCTCCGGTTCGCTGGAATCGATGTATCGCGGGATGTTGAGGTTATAGTCGTTAGACGGATTGCTAATCTCCGCTACAGGCACCATGCGGGAATATCTAGGCAACTCGATGTGCCTGTTAAACACATCGACAATCCGGTGGATGTCCTGTGCCCGCAGGCGGTTCTTATTGCCATCCTTGAGGAATCCCTTGCTGGCATCAATCATAAAGATCCCCGTCCGAGCGTGGGCGTTTTCCTTATCGATGACCAGTATGCAGGCGGGAATTCCGGTTCCGTAAAACAAGTTGGCAGGCAAGCCGATAATACCCTTGATGAAGCCGTGTCGGACAAGGTCTTTTCGGATGTCAGCCTCTTTGTTCCCCCGAAACAGCACGCCGTGCGGCAGGATGATCGCACCCTTCCCGTTGCTCTTTAATGACGCGATGAGGTGCAAGAGGAAGGCATAGTCACCATTCTTTGCCGGGGGAATACCGTATACAAACCGCCCGTATTCGTCGTGTTCCGGATTGAGGCCGCTGGTCCAGGCCTTTGCCGAAAAGGGCGGATTCGCGACCGCGAAGTCGAACGTCTTGAGACTGTCGTCAGGGTTCTTGAAATAAGGTGAAGCCAGCGTGTTTCCTCGCCACAGTTCTGCGGTCGGATGGCCATGCAGGATCAGGTTCATTCGAGCAAGCGCCCAGGTGGCGTTGTCCATCTCCTGCCCATAGATGGTGATGCCGCTTGGCGCCTCGTCCGCGGCCTTGAGCAGTAACGAGCCTGAGCCGCAGGTGGGATCGTAAATGGTCTGGTCCTGGCGGGTGTCCGGTCCGATACCGATCACTTTCGCCATGATGCGGGACACCTCGGCCGGCGTGTAAAATTGTCCCTTGCTCTTGCCCGACTCTGTAGCGAAGTGCATCATCAGGTATTCGTACGCGTCGCCGAGCAGATCATCGCCACCACCGCGGTTGGCCCGAAAGTCCAGACCGTCAAATATTGCAACCAGTTTGGAAAGCCGGTCCTGCATTTCCTTTCCCGAACCGAGCTTGCTCTCGTCATTGAAGTCCGCCTGATCGATGACACCCTTTAAGTCGTTCGACTCTGCGAGCCTTCCGATGATCTTGTTTATCTTGTCTCCGATCTCCTTGTCACCTCTCAACGCAACCATGTCCACAAAGCCGCCGCCTGGAGGAACTTCGATGAGCGCGTTGGGGTCGGCGGCGTGTTTGTCAGAGACATACTTCATAAACAAAAGGGTCAGGACGTAGTCTTTGTACTGAGACGCGTCCATGCCGCCACGTAACTCGTCGCAGCTTTGCCAGAGCGATGAATAGAGCTGGGATTTCTTCAATGCCATCGTTCAATCCTATCCGAGAGTGAAAAACGCCTCCTCAATTTTGGGACCGAATTAACGCCTGAAACGCCTTTCAATCAAATACCAGCACCGTTCGCGCGACCTTGCCCTGAACCATATCTTCGAAGGCCTCGTTGATCTCATCCAGAGGGCGATAGCGGGATATCAGCTCGTCCAGCTTGACTTTTCCCTGCCGATAGAGATCCAGAATCCAGAGGAAATCCACGCGGGCGCGGGCTGCGCCGTGCCAGGAACCCATCACGGCGCGGTCCCTTAACAGATCCTCGCCGTCAACGGATACGTCCTGCCCGGTCGGCTGTACCCCCACCACGACCGCGGTTCCACTTGCGCGGACCGATGCAAACGCCTGCCTGACCAGCGCCGGAAATCCGACGACTTCAAACGCATAGTCCGCGCCGCCGCCGGTGATCTCCACGATCCGCTGAACGGGATCTTCCGTGTCGGCGTTGACGAAATGCGTGGCGCCGAAACGTTCCGCCAACTCCAGTTTGTAGGGTACCCGGTCCACGGCGATGATCTTTCCCGCCGATGCGAGGACGCCGCCCTGGATGACATTGAGGCCCACACCGCCGCAGCCGAATACGGCCATTGCGGCGCCCGCTTCCACCTTTGCGCGATTCACCACGGCGCCGATACCCGTGATCACGGCGCAGCTGATCAGGCACGCTTTCCTGAGATCCGTGTCGTCCGGCACCGTGACGCACGCATCCGCGGATACGATGGACTGTTCGGTATAGGTGGGCCTGTTGTGAAAATAGACCGTCCCGTGCCCGGAGATGCGACTCGGTACTTCGCCCTGATGGGTTTCGCAAAGCGCCGGGCTTCCCTGGCTGCAAGTCCGGCAGTGGCCGCACATTGCATCTAGCGAGAGGATGATCTTGTCGCCATTGCGAACACCGGTCACCCCGGGGCCGACTTCGCGGACGACCCCCGCGCCTTCGTGTCCCATAACCCAGGGAAGCGCGCGAGGCGCGACGTGTCCGTCAACGAAGTGATAGTCGCTGTGGCAGACCCCGGCGCCGACGATATCCAGAAGCACTTCACCCACGCGAGGCGACGCGATATCCACATCTTCAACCGATACACGGGTCAACGGTCTGTGGAGTACAGCTGCTTTCATATCTGTCTCTTTACGAAAATGACGACGGTCAACCAGTCTCGATTCCGAGTCGGGCAAAAACGTCCGACCACCGTCTGGCGTGACTGTCGTGGGTGTGCAGGGGCCGGAATCCGGCCGTGAGATAGCTCTTGATGGCTGGGATGCGCCAGTCGTCGGTCAGCAGGTGGGCCTGGCGATAGCCCTGGTCCTTGAGCCGGTGGAGTACGGCCGCGTTGACAAGGTGTCCCAGGCCTTTCCCGCGCTGGTCTTCAAGTACGGCAACCATATGCACTTCCCCGACGATGCGCTCGGTCAGATCCCGGCTCCACGCACACGCGGAACCCACGAGTCGGGAATCGATGGTGGCGAAATAGAGGCTTTCGGGGTGGAAGCGGGGATCGTTAACGAGTTTCTCACGACATAGTTCAGGAGTCCAGTCGCGGCCCACGTTACCTTCCATGATCGCGCACCAGCCGGCTTCGTCGCCCGATCGGTAGGTTCGCAGGCCATACCCTTCGGGGACCCTGACTTCCGGCAGGTCCTGCAGCGTATCCCGCTGCATTTCCAGCTGCGGCGAAGGAGGAGGCGGGGGCTTTGCGTTTAACATGGAAATAATCCTGCGAAACATACCGAGTCACTCGTAAGGTTATCGACCTTGGCAGTCGTCTGCGAACGTGAAACGGGTATCCATAGCCGAGACCGTGCGTCGCGAAAATATGAGCGACATTACAGGCTGTGTCAACAGATATTCATCCATCCGCAACCCGTCGTATTCGCCCGAATTCTCCAGTGGTACGGAGGTGGGAACCGCCCCCGGTACGACCGATTTATCTCCCGGTGAGCAGGACTTTCTATGACGTTGGGAATACCTTGACTTTTGGTACTCCTTGTGATATACTTTCACGGCTGAAAAGCGGTCCTCGGAATGAATGCCATTCCGGAACCGCTTCCAGGTGTTCTGTCCCGGAGATAGTTTGCCTGAATTCGGCAGTCGAGTCGCCCGGCTGGCAAGGCGCGGGAGCGCACGCGACCTGCGCAAGGTCGGCGAGCGAGGGTACTTCGACAAGCTCAGCACAAGCAACGCGGCGAGACGGGTTGAATCGGCGACCGAATGGTGAGATATTTCCGGGACAGAGCACGAAGTCCGTGGGAGGTCCAGGCGCACGATGCTGGTCGATTATCTTCCGATTGTTATTCTGATGGCAGTGGCCGTCGGGTTTGCCGCCGTCAGCTTAATCATTACGCATCTGTTCGGGCCCCGCCGTCCCAACCCGGTTAAATTATCGCCGTACGAGTCGGGCGTTCCTCCCGTGGGCGACGCCAGGCTGCGGTTCTCCGTCAAGTTTTACGTTGTGGCGATGCTGTTTATCGTCTTCGATATCGAAGTCGTCTTTCTATACCCCTGGGCCGTCGTTTTCAAGGATCTGCTGGCTCAGGGGAGCTTTGTTTTTATGGAAATGGCGGTGTTCCTCGGTGTCCTGGTTCTCGGGCTCGCGTATGTGTGGCGGAAGGGCGGCCTGGATTGGGATTGAAGACGGGAGCGACGGAAAATTGAGTCTCAATGACTGACGAATGGACGAACGCATGACTCTGAAAGTGAAAAACGGGACGCCGGTGGCTGACACGGAGGTCCGAAACCTGACTTCGAAGAAGCTGGAGGAACGGTTCGGCGAAGACGTCCTCGAGGTTTCGGATTTTCGCGGCGACTGGGTGGCAGTCTGCGAGGCGGACCGGGTATCGGATATGCTGGCCTTTCTGCGGGACGATCCGGACCTGGCGTACGACCGTCTGTCGGATGTGACAGCGGTCGATTATTCCGAGTATCCGGGACCGCATCCGGGCACCCGGTTCAACGTGGTCTATCATCTATATTCCCACCTTCACAACCACCGGTTCAGGCTCAGGGCGAAGGTGGATGAAGAAACCTGCTGCATCCCGTCCGCGTGCGGGTTGTGGAAGGGGGCCGAATGGCCGGAGCGTGAAGCCTACGATATGTTCGGCATCCGGTTCGAGGGACATCCGGATTTACGGCGCATATTGATGCCGGTGAATTTCAAATACCATCCGCTGAGAAAAGACTACCCGGTAAACGGCCGCGGAGAGCGGGACGTCATCGCGCCGGAAGATCCCGGGTTCGAGGGCAATCCCTTCGAGGGCGACGATGTTCCGGACGACGATCCGCTGGCATCGGAACGCATGGTCCTGAATCTTGGACCCCAGCATCCGGCAACCCATGGTACGCTTCGGCTCACGCTCGAATTGGAAGGCGAGCGCATTTCCAGGTGCATTCCGGACATCGGCTACCTGCATACAGGCTTTGAAAAACTGGGTGAACACCATACGTACAACCAGTGGGTCACGGTGACCGACCGGATGAACTACCTTTCGCCGTTGTGCAATAACATCGGTTTTGCGATGACGGTGGAAGAACTGATGGGCTTGGAAATCCCGCCGCGCGCCACGGTAATCCGCGTCATCCTTTCGGAGCTTTCGCGCATCGCGGACCATATGGTCTGGCTGGGCACGCACGCGCTGGATATCGGCGCAATGACGGTGTTCCTGTACACCTTCGAACAACGTGAACGCCTTTACGATATCTTCGAAGCCGTCACCGGGACCCGTTTGACCACGAGTTATACGCGGGTCGGCGGGCTGGGCTGGGATGTGCCTGACAATTTCCACGAACTGGTAACGGATTTCACGGCGCAATTCCCCAGGGCGGCAGGGGAGGTGGACAGGCTGCTGACCCGAAACAGGATCTGGATCGACCGTACCAAGGGAATCGGCGTGATTTCGGCCGAAGACGCCATCGCGTGGAACATGACGGGGCCGATGGCGCGCGGGTCGGGCGTGAACTACGATTTGCGGAAGGCCGAACCGTATCTGGGCTACGAGGAGTATGACTTCGAGGTTCCCGTGGGCGAAAAGGGTGATGTGTACGACCGCTACCTCGTCCGGATGGAGGAATTGAACCAGAGCATCCGGATCGTCGAACAGGCGGTGAACAACCTGCCCGGAGGGGCCGTCAAGGTCGACGACGCCAAAGTCATTCTTCCTGAGAAGGACGACGTGTATACCGGGATGGAATCGCTGATCCACCACTTCAAGGTAACGATGGACGATCACGGAATCGCGCCGCCCCCCGGGGAGGTTTACGTGGCTACGGAGAGTCCGAACGGGGAACTGGGCTTCTATGTTGTCAGCGACGGAAGCGGGGCCGCCTACAGGCTTCGGGTAAGGCCCCCGTCGTTCATGAATTACCAGTGTTTCCCGCAACTGGCGCACGGACATATGGTGGCCGACGTCGTGGCCATCCTGGGAAGCATAAACGTCATCGCGGGAGAGTTGGACAGGTAAGTTGCCCCACCGCGGCATCATCTTCACGGGTCCACAAAAATGGCGATCGCCCTGTCTGAACAGACGCGGAAGAAGTGTGAGGAAATTGTCACCCACTATCCACCGGAGTGGCGCAAGGCGGCAATCCTTCCGGTCCTGCACCTGGCGCAGAAGGAGTGGGGGTATATATCTCTGGAAGGGTTGAGATACGTCGCGGAACTTCTGGAAATCCCGCCCGCCCATGCGGCCGGCGTGATGAGCTTCTATCCGATGTTCCACAAGGCGCCCGTGGGGAAATTTGTCATTCACGTGTGCGGAACCCTGTCCTGTGCGCTCTGCGGGGCCAGGGAAATCACGAAGCACCTGAAGGAAAAGCTGAAAATCGACGTGGGCGAAACCACCGCGGACGGACGGTTCACGCTGGCCAAGGTGGAGTGCATCGCGGCCTGCGAGGGTGCGCCGGCGGTACTGATCAACGAGGATCTGCATCGCTGTGTGACGCGGGAGAAGCTGGACCATTTGCTGGACCGGTGCGCCTGAAACGGTAAAACTGACCGAATATGCCGGAAGAATATAAAATCATCACCGAACGCTTCGGCGTCGAAGGCCTCCGGAATATAGACGTCTACAGGGCCCATGGCGGATACAGCGCCATTGAGAAGGCCTTTGGAATGTCGCAGGACGAGGTGATCGACGCGGTGCGGGAGGCGGCGCTTGCTGGCCGGGGAGGCGCGTGGTTTCCGGCAGGCGTAAAATGGGGTTTCATGCCGAAAGAACCCCAAGAGCCAAGCTATCTCTGTGTCAATGCCGACGAGAGCGAACCGGGCACGTTCAAGGACCGGCGCCTGATGGAGCAGGATCCGCATCAGATGCTCGAAGGTACCATCATCGCGTCCTACGCGATGCGGGTGAGCGTGGCATACGTCTATATCCGCGGCGAAATGTTCGAGGCGAGGACGATCGTGGAACAGGCGATTGCCGAGGCGCGGGCCGCGGGATACATCGGCCGGGACATTCTGGGATCCGGCTATGATCTGGAGATCTACGTCCACCCCGGCGCCGGCGCATATATCTGCGGCGAGGAAATGGGCCTGATCCAGTCCCTTAACGGAAACCGCGCCGAGCCGCGTTCAAAGCCTCCGTTTCCCGCCCAGCAGGGTGTTTTCGAACGGCCCACCACGGTGAATAACGTCCAGACGCTTTCCTACGTACCCCATATCGTGAACCGGGGTGCGGACTGGTTCAAGGGAATCGGCAGCGAACGGTTTCCGGGTACGTTCATATTCTGCGTCAGCGGGCACGTGAACAAGCCGGGGATGTTCGAACTGGAAACAGGCGCGTTCACGATGCGCCAGATCATCGAGGATTTCGCGGGCGGCGTACGCGACGGGCGTGAATTGAAAGCCGTGATTCCGGGCGGGGCCTCAACGCCTCCGATGACACCCGACCAGATCGATATTGTGATGGACCCGTCGAACTTTCTGGCGCCGGGCGGCGGCGAATTCCAGGGTATGTTCGGCACGGGCGGGATCATCGTGATGGACGAAACAACCTGCATGGTGGATGCGTTGTTGAATTTCATGGTCTTCTTCGCGCACGAGTCCTGCGGTCAGTGCACGCCGTGCCGCGAGGGATGTCCCTGGGCGCGAGACATCGTGTGGCGAATCGAAAACGGTCTCGGGAAACCGGGCGACCTGGATACCCTGCTCGACGTTGCCCATAACGTCGGGCCGTTTTTGTGCCCGCCCTCGCGGTTGACAACCATATGCGGTTTCGGCGGGGCATTTGCAAATCCGATCCACGGATTCGTTCAAACGTTCCGCGACGAGTTCGAGGCCCATATCAAGTAAGGACGACGCCCCATTCGCAGGACAAGGCCATTCGGGTTCGAGGGTAGACAAAAATGTCGACATTTACCATAGATGGTAGTGAAATCGAGATCGTTCCCGGAAAGAACGTGCTCCAGACGGCGATCGATAACGGAATATACGTTCCGCACTATTGCTACCACCCGGGGCTTAGCGCGCCCGCAAACTGCCGCATGTGCCTTGTGGAGATGGAGGTTGGCGGCCGAAGCAGTCTTGGACCTTCCTGCTCCGCCATGCCTGCCGAGGGTATGGTTGTGGATACGCAGTCCGACGTCGTCAAGGAAAACCAGGATGCCGTGATGGAGTTCCTGCTGGTGAACCATCCTCTGGACTGTCCCGTGTGCGATCAGTCCGGAGAGTGCGAACTGCAGGATTACAGCTATAGCTACGGATCCGACAGGAGCCGGTTTCACGAGAAGAAGCTGGTCCAGCCGAAGAAAGACATCGGCCGGCACGTGTTGCTGTATTCCGACCGGTGCATCCGGTGTACCCGCTGTATCCGGTTCTGCGACGAGATTTCCGGCACGGGCGAACTCGGGTATTTCAACAGGGGCGTCCATAACGAGATCGACGTCTTCCCGGGGGCGCGGATGGACAATCGCCTCTCCGGCAATACGGTGGATATCTGCCCGGTGGGCGCGCTACTGGACAAGTCGTTCCTTTTCAAGCAGCGGGTATGGTTTCTGAAGTCGGTTGACACCGTCTGCCCCGGATGCAGCGCGGGCTGCAACATCAGGGCCGATTACAACAACGAACGGATCTACCGGCTTGTGCCGCGTCAGAATCCGGACGTGAACGAGTACTGGATGTGTGACGACGGCCGCCACGGATGGGGTTATGTACACGGCGACGACCGGCTTCTGTTTCCGATGTTGGGAAGAGGCGAGGAACAGGAACTGGCGTTGTGGGAGGCCGCGCTGGAGGCGGCAAGGGCAGGGTTCGAACGCATTCGTACGGATTACGGCGAGAATGCCGTGGCCGGTATTGCATCGGCCTGTCTCACCAACGAAGAGCATTACCTGTTCGGAAGTCTATTCCGGAGCGGGCTGGCCGGAGGCCCCGTCGCGGTACGTAACCGTGTCAGCGACGAAGGCGACGTGGTGTTCAAGGGCGGTTTCACCATTCACGCCGACAAGTCTCCGAACGCACGCGGCGCGCGGACCGTACTCGAGGGTCTGGGGTTGTCTCCGGTCGATACCTCCGAGATCTGGCGCGGCGTGGCCGATGGACGGATTCGGGGACTCTACCTGGTGGGCGGCGATCCACTGGAATCGTTGTCCGATGAGGAACAGGCGGCACTCTCATCTTTGGAATTCCTGGTCGTTCAGGATGTTCTGACCCACGATTGGACGGCGATGGCGGACGTGATCCTTCCCGGTGCGGCCTTTATCGAGAAGGACGGCACGTTTACAAACGTCGACGGTAGGGTGCAGCGTATAAGACAGGGCCTGGCGCCTGCGGGCGACGCGCGGCCCGACTGGGAGATCCTGCGGGACGTCAACCGTGTGATGGGGGGCGAGGCCACGCAGACCGGGGTCGAAGAGGTCATGGCCGACCTGTCGAATACCATCGCGGCTTTCAGAGGGATGGACTACGACGTTATCGGTGATGAGGGCCGACCGCTCATTGAGATCGAGGCAGCCGGAACATAGATCGTAGAAGCTGTCTTAAAATACCCGGCGGACTTCGCACGGCTGCAAAAGCGCC
>JAAXHE010000345.1:20112-31123 GCA_012271065.1 Candidatus Latescibacterota bacterium | reverse complement strand
GAACTCACCGGTAATTTTAAAACAACCTCCTATGGATTTCGCGATTGAGAGTACGGTAAAGATCGTTGTGGTATTCGGCGGGCTCATGGGCGCGGTCGCCTATCTCGTACTGGCGGAGCGGAAGATCAGCGCATATATCCAGAACCGTCTGGGGCCGAACCGGGTGGGGCCATGGGGATTGCTCCAGCCCATTGCCGACGGTCTCAAGTTTCTCTTCAAGGAAGACGTCATCCCCCGGCACGTGAACCGCTTCGTCTATCTGGCCGCGCCGCCCGCCATTCTCGTTCCCGCACTCATGGGTTTCGCCATCGTGCCGTTCGGTGATTCCATTACCCTGTGGGGCCGCGAGATCCGGCTGCAGGTCGCGGATGTGAATATCGGCATCCTCTACCTCCTTGCACTGGCGTCTCTGGGGGTCTACGGCGTGGTGCTTGGCGGATGGGCGTCCAACAACAAATATGCCCTCCTGGGCGGTCTGCGGGCGTCCGCGCAGATGATCAGCTACGAACTGGCGCTGGGGTTGTCGCTGATCGGCGTGCTGATGGCCGCGGGCACGTTGCAACTGGATGAAATCGTCAGGCAGCAGTCGGAACGGACGCTGTTCGGTTTCCTGCCTGGATGGAACGTATTCACGCAGCCGCTCGGGTTCGTGTTGTTCACCGCTGCCGCGTTCGCGGAGAGCAACCGGTTGCCGTTCGATCTGCCGGAATCCGAACAGGAACTGGTGGCCGGATATCACGCCGAGTACAGCAGTATGAAGTTCGCCATGTTCTTCATGGCCGAGTATGCCCATATGATTACGGCGTCGGCCGTTATAGCCACGCTGTTCTTCGGTGGCTGGCATATGCCCTGGCTGGTGGATCCCGGAAGTACCTCGATTGGCGCCAGCCTGCTCAAGGTGCTCGCGTTTCTGGTCAAGACCGGATTCTTCATGTTCCTGTTCCTGTGGGTACGCTGGACCCTTCCGCGCTTCCGGTACGATCAGGTGATGTGGCTGGGGTGGAAGGTGCTGCTGCCGCTGGCGCTTCTGAACGTCTTCTTGACCGGGCTTTATCTGACACTAACGTACTGAGTGACGCCGAGCGGCGCCCTGCGGGAGGGATAATGGAGCAAATATTCTTTTTCGTTTTTACCGCAATCGCGCTGGTTGCGGCAGTGCTCCTCGTCGCGTTTCGAAATCCGGTCTACAGCGCCCTGTCACTGGTGGCTGCGTTCTTCGCCCTGGCAGGGCTTTTTGTTTTGCTGAATGCGTATTTCCTGGCGGTGGTACAGATTATCGTGTACGCCGGCGCAATCATGGTACTCTTCCTGTTCGTAATCATGCTTCTGAACCTGGGTCATTCCGACACCCTCGAGCGCGTCGCGGGCAAATACCGACGTGTCGCCGTTGTCCTGCTGGCGGCGGCTCTGGTGGCGCAACTGGGCTTCATGGCAGGACGGCGTTGGGTCGGCACGCCCGCGTCGGGCGAGGCGCCGCTGTTTACCGACAACATCAACGCCATCGGCAAAATGCTGTATACCAGGTATCTGTTTCCTTTCGAGGTGGTTTCCCTGATTCTGCTGGTCGCCCTGATCGGTGTGATGGTCATGGTGAAAGGGGACCGCGATAGCGGAGGAAACCAATCCAGGCAGGCGCCCTGATTCGTCCGGGCGCAAACACCCATAGGGCTTTTGTTTTCGCGGTGAATTCGTGAAAGTCTCATAACAGTGAGATCGAGATGGCAGTTCCGGTTACCTATTACCTGATACTGAGCGCGATGCTGTTCGCCATCGGCGTGACGGGCGTGCTGATTCGTCGCAATGCGATCGTGATCTTCATGTGTATCGAACTGATGCTGAACGCGGTCAATCTGTTGTTTGTGACGATGGCGCGCTATATGGGTTCGGGTTCCGGGCAGGTATTCGTGTTTTTCGTGATGGCGGTGTCCGCTGCCGAAGTGGCGGTCGGACTGGCGATCATCATTGCGCTTTACAGGAACAGACAGACTTTGGACGTGGGTGACGTGAATCTGTTGAAGTGGTAGGCGCCGCGGGAATCCGGGACGGCGTTGCGTTTTACCCTGTCTGTTGATTTGTGTGGAATTGAAAATGCTGACCGTAGTCATTCTGATCATTCTCTTTCCGCTTGCCGGCGCGGCTGTCAACGGTTTGTTCGGGTACCGGCTGCGGGAGGCGTCCGGATACATCGGCGCCGCGGCCGTCGGTCTCTCCTGGATTCTGTCACTGCGCGTTCTGTTCTGGGTGATGGGCGGCGCCGAATTGAACGAAGACGTGTACGCGTGGATTGCGGCGGGGTCGTTCACAGCCTCGGTGGGGTTCCAGGTCGATGCATTGTCAACGATCATGATCGTGACGGTGACGACAATCTCGTTTCTGATCCATGTGTATTCTATCGGTTACATGCGCAACGACCCGGGGTTTGCCAGATTCTTTGCATACCTGAACCTTTTTGTTTTCTCGATGCTGGTTCTGGTGCTCGCGAACAATTATCTGCTGATGTTCGTGGGGTGGGAAGGCGTGGGATTGTGTTCATATCTCCTCATCGGCTTCTGGTACGAACGGAAGTCCGCTTCCGATGCCGGCAAGAAGGCGTTCATTGTGAACCGGATCGGGGATTTCGGTTTCCTGCTCGGCATTTTTTTGATGGTGAGTTATCTGGGCACGGTGCAGTACACCGAGGTATTCGAAAAGGCGCCCCTGATGTTGTCCACGGGGGTCGCGACGGCGATTGCGCTGCTGCTTTTCGTGGGCGCCTGCGGGAAGTCGGCGCAGTTTCCGCTTTACGTCTGGCTGCCCGATGCGATGGAAGGTCCCACGCCCGTGAGTTCCCTGATCCACGCGGCCACGATGGTCACGGCGGGGGTCTATATGGTCGCGCGCTCGAATGTGCTGTATATGCTCGCGCCCACCGCCGGCGCCGTAGTGGCCTGGGTCGGCGTCGCCACGGCGTTGCTGGCCGCGACTATCGCGCTGGTGAATACCGACATCAAGCGGGTGCTTGCCTATTCAACGGTCAGCCAGCTGGGGTACATGTTCATTGGCGTGGGGGTGGGCGCATATACTGCCGGAATTTTCCACCTGTTCACGCACGCTTTCTTCAAGGGTCTGATGTTTCTGGCGGCGGGCAGTGTGATGCATGCGATGCAGGACGAACTCGATATGCGGAAGATGGGAGGGCTGCTGGGCAAGATGCGGGTCACCGGCGTTACGTTCTGGATCGGCGCGCTCGCCATCGCGGGAATTCCGCCGCTGGCCGGCTTCTGGAGCAAGGACGAAATCCTGGTGAGTGCGTACCGCTCCGGAAACCTGGCGATCTGGGCTCTCGGCGTCGTGGGTGCTGTCCTTACGGCTTTTTATATGTTCCGGCTGATCCTGATGACGTTCCATGGACAGCCCCGGGACCGGCAGCTGTACGACCACGCTCACGAGTCTCCGTATAACATGACCGTCCCGCTGGTCGTTCTGGCGCTGGGTTCGGCCGTCGTCGGATTCGTGGGCGTTCCACCGGGGCAGGGCTGGATCGATGTATTCCTGAGCGATACGGCCGGCGCGGCGCGTCATACTGCATCGGGAGGATTGTCCGGTGGGATGCTGGTGGGGATTTCCGTCCTTGCGGGTCCGCTCGGAATCGGGATTGCATACCGGATGCACAGAGCGGGACGGCTGGGAGCCGCCTCCTCCAATTCCGTTCACGGGCTGCTGACTCGCAAGTGGTACGTCGACGAGATTTACCACGCCTTCATCGTGCGGCCGATTCATCGGCTTTCGCTGGTATTGGCGCGTGTTATCGATGCAATCGTGGTGGATGGGATCGCGAACGGGCTGGGTCTGCTGGTGAAAGGCGCCGGCTGGGTCGTTACCCGCTTCCAGTCGGGTAACGCGCCTACCTATGCGCTCTGGATGGTGCTTGGCGTGGTTGCGGTGATTTATTATGTGTCGGAGAATTAAGGAACTGAACGCATGCCCGGACTCCTTACAGGTCTGATCTTCATACCGCTGACCGGCGGCGTGCTGGTCCTGCTGTTCGGTCGCGGGCGGGACGGAATCAGCCGGGCTTTCGCTCTGGCCGTGGCATTTGTGAACCTGCTGCTGTCTGTTTTGCTGTACGTCGAATTCAGAGCGGGCGTTCCCGGGATGCAGTTTGTGGAAAAGGTAGAGTGGGTGGGCCAGTTCGGCATCTCGTATTTCGTGGGGATCGACGGAATCAGCCTGTTGCTGGTACTGGTGACCACCCTGCTCACCTTCCTGGCGATTCTCGCCTCATGGTCGTCGATCACGTCCCGTGTGCGGGAGTACATGGCTTCGATGCTTCTGCTGGAAACGGGGATGGTAGGGGTGTTCTGCGCCCTTGACCTGTTCCTCTTCTACGTGTTCTGGGAGGCCATGCTGATTCCGATGGTTCTGTTGATCGGCGTCTGGGGCGGCGAACGTCGGATCTATGCGGCGGTGAAGTTCGTGCTGTTTACCCTGGCGGGCAGCCTGTTGATGCTCGTGGCGATTGTCTATCTCGGTCTGCAGTACGGTACCTTCGATCTCATGGTTCTTCAGAAGATGACCTATCTGCACCCGCAACAGCACTGGCTCTTCCTGGCGTTCTTTCTGAGTTTCGCCATAAAGGTCCCGCTGTTCCCGCTTCATACCTGGTTGCCGGACGCGCACGTGGAGGCGCCAACGGCGGGCAGTGTCATCCTGGCGGGGGTTCTGCTCAAGATGGGGACCTACGGGTTGATCCGGTTCTGCCTGCCGTTGTTCCCGCTGGCGGCGTTGTACTTCACGCCTTACATCATGGCGCTCTCCGTGGTCGGCATCGTGTACGGCGCCCTGGTGGCGATGGTACAGACGGACATCAAGAAACTGGTGGCTTACTCGAGTGTGAGCCACCTGGGTTTCGTGGTCCTGGGCATCTTTGCCATGAACGCCCAGGGTATGCAGGGCGGAATCATCCAGATGGTGAACCACGGACTGTCAACGGGAGCGCTGTTTCTGATCGTGGGTATGATATACGAACGACGGCATACGCGGCTGATTGCCGATTATGGCGGACTGGCCAAAACCATTCCGGTATTCGCCACCTTCTTTTTGATTGCAACGCTTTCTTCCATCGGACTTCCCGGGCTGAACGGGTTTGTCGGCGAGTTTCTGATTCTTCTCGGAGCCTTCAAGGCAAACATGGTGTACGGCATCATAGCCGCGTCGGGTGTCGTCCTTGCCGCCGTGTACATGCTGTGGATGTTCCAGCGCGTGGTGTGGGGAGAGGTGAAAGACGAACGCAACCGGAAGCTGCCGGACCTGTCCCTGCGGGAATGGTTCATTCTGACGCCGCTGGTGATCCTGATGTTCTGGATCGGCCTGTACCCGGCCGCGTTTCTGAAAAAGACCGAATTGTCCGCAAAGCTCGTGATCGAACAGGTGCGCATCCGGCAGATCGAAAGCCTGAACGAACTCTACGCGACGGTTCGCAAAGATGAGCAGATCAGATAGGGCGAACCGGACATCGGGCGAGGTCCGCAGTTGCGCGGCTGGTGTTCTGTCCTTGGACGGATTTCCGAATGGCGGGTCAGGGCCGGGACAGGACGGGATCGGAGGGAACCGGGTTTGAGAATTCTGCTGAGTCTTGGCGGTACGTTGTTCGGTGTATGGCTGCTCTGGTCGGGCCATTATACCATCGAACGATCGCTGGTTCTCGTTCTGGGAATCGTCTCATGTCTGGCGGTGGTCGGTATTGTCCGGCGAATGCGTATCGTCGATTCCGAGGGGCATCCCATCCATCTGGCCGGCCGCGCAATCCTGTACGTTCCCTGGCTGCTGCTTGCCATCTTCCGGTCCAATATCGACGTGGCATCGCGAATACTGAATCCGCGGCTGCCGGTCAGCCCCACCCTGATTCGTACCCGGGCAACCCAGAAAACCGCGCTCGGGAAGGTCATCTACGCCAATTCGATCACACTGACTCCAGGGACCGTGTCGGTGGACGTACAAGACGACGTCGTGCTGGTCCACGCGCTCTCGCGCGAAAGCGCGGAGGAACTCGCGGACGGCGGGATGGATCGCCGCGTCACGGCACTGGAGGGAGAGTCCTGATGTTTGCATCGGCGATGGCGGCGGTCCTGATTACGATGGTTCTGGCTCTGATTCGGGCGTTCGCGGGTCCGACGGTTTACGACCGTATCCTCGCCGCGAATATGTTCGGCGCCAAGATGATTCTCCTGATCGCGGTGCTGGGCTTTCTTACCGGCAGGCCGGATTTTCTCGACCTGGCGCTGATCTACGTCCTGCTGAACTTCATCGGAACATTTGCCGTGCTCAAGTTTGTTCAGTACGGCAGTTTTGGTTCAACTGACGGCGAGAGCGGAGAGTCCACCAGATGATGGTCAACGATGTCGCCAGCTGGGCATGTCTGCTCCTGGGGTCGTTCTTCTGCATCGTGGGCGGTATCGGGCTGATCAGATTTCCCGATTTTTACAGCCGCATGCACGGCGCAGGAATTACGGATACGTTCGGCGCCGGGCTTTTGCTTGTCGGGCTGATGCTGCAGGGCGGCCTCAGCATGGTCACCGTCAAGCTGTTTCTGATCCTCCTGCTGATCTTTTTGACCGGCCCGGCATCGACCCACGCGGTTGCAAAGGCCGCTTTTACCTCCGGATTGAAGCCTCTCCGCCACGAGGATAGCCGCCAACCATGATCGAACTCATCGACGCTGTTCTGCTGGCGTTCCTGGTCGCCACCGCCGTCGCCGTCGTCCTCATCCGCAATCTGCTCGCCTCCGTGATCCTGGCCGGGATCTTCAGCCTGCTTTCCGCGGGATTGTTTACCGTGATGGACGCCGTCGACGTGGCGTTTACCGAGGCCGCCGTGGGAGCGGGCATCTCGACCGTACTGCTTCTCGGGACCCTCCTGCTGACAACGCGGGTGGAGAAGAGGCCTTCCCGACCGTCTCCGCTTCCTCTTCTCGTGGTGCTGGCGACGGGGGCGGTCCTGATCTACGGGACGCTGGACATGCCGAGGTTCGGCGACGCCGAAGCGCCGGTCCATACCCATATTGCGCCGGAATTCCTCAAGGATTCCGTACCCCACGTCGATGGTTCAGCAAAGCGCGTCGACGTTGAGAATATTGTGACTTCAGTCCTTGCCAGCTACCGGGGATACGATACGCTTGGTGAGACCACGGTGATCTTTTGCGCGGGCGTCGGGGTGTTGCTGCTGCTGAAGGGGTCACGGCCAGGCCGCGACCGGGAGGAAGAGCGGTGAAACACCAGATCATACCCAGGGTCATCGCCAAGCTGTTCATCCCGCTGATCCTTCTGTTTGCGCTTTACGTCCAGTTTCACGGCGATTTCGGGCCCGGGGGCGGGTTCCAGGCGGGTGTGATCTTTGCGGCGGGGTTCGTGTTGTACACGCTGATTTTCGGCCTGAACGAGGCAAAGCGGGTGGTCGGGCCCGGCATCGTGGAAATTGTCATTGCCCTGGGCCTGCTCCTGTATGCCGTTACCGGGGTCGCGGGAATATTGAAGGGCGGCCGCTACCTGGACTACGGCGTGCTTGGTGCTGATCCGGTGGGCGGTCAGCATCTGGGAATTCTCTTGATCGAACTGGGCGTGGGAATAACCGTGGCTTCGGTGATTATCGGAGTCTTCTTCGCGTTTGCCGGCAGGGCACGATCATGACCGCGCTCCCGGGTCTATTCAACTACTGGATCGTCATCGTCCTGATGATGATCGGTTTCTACGCGGTGATCGCCAGCGGCAACCTGGTCAAGAAACTGATCGGCCTGAATATCTTTCAGACGTCGGTCTTCCTGTTCTACATCAGCCTGGGCAAGGTCTCCGGCGGTAGCGCGCCGATTATCGCGGAGGGGGTGCAGAGCTATTCGAATCCGCTGCCGCACGTGCTCATTCTCACGGCGATCGTGGTCGGTATCGCCACGACGTCGTTAGGGTTGGCGCTGGTGGTGCGGATACAGGAAGCCTACGGCACAATAGAAGAGCAGGAAATCTACGGTCAGGGTGAGGAGGCGCCCTGATGTCCGACCATTTGCCCGCTCTGCAGATCGTCCTTCCCCTCATTGCCGCACCGGCCTGCCTGTTGTTGAGGCGAAGGATGCTGGTCTGGGCCTTCACCACGGCTGTCGCATGGGCGGCGCTGGGGATCGCCGCGCTGCTGCTCATAAGGGTCCTGGATGCCGGTACAATCTCATACGCGCTGGGGAGCTGGAGCGCACCCTGGGGGATCGAGTATCGGATCGATGCGGCCAACGCGTTCATATTGCTCCTGGTGGCGTCCATAGGCGCCGTTGTACTGGTCTACGCGCCTCGCAGCGCGGCCCGTGAAATCCCGCACGACCGTCACTACCTGTTTTACGCGGCCTATCTCCTGTGCCTGACGGGCCTCCTCGGCATCGCCATCACCGGAGACGCGTTCAACCTGTTCGTCTTTCTCGAGATTTCCTCCCTTTCCACCTATGCACTGATCAGCCTTGGCGGCGACCGCCGCGCCCTGACGGCCGCCTACCAATACCTGGTATTGGGAACCGTCGGGGCGACGTTCATTCTGATCGGCGTGGGCCTCCTTTATATGGCGACGGGAACCCTGAACATGGCGGACCTCGCGGTGCGCCTCGGGCCGGTTCTGGACACCAGGACAGTGCTGGCGGCGTTCGCGTTTCTCGGCGTCGGCCTCTGTCTGAAACTGGCCCTGTTTCCATTGCACATGTGGCTGCCCAACGCATATTGTTACGCGCCATCCATGGTGACGGCCTTTCTTGCGGCAACGGCGACCAAGGTCTCCGTCTACGTGCTCCTGCGTTTCGTCTTCACCATATTCGGACCCCGATTCGCATTCGATACGGTCGGATTGCACGCCGTTCTGTTGCCACTCTCGCTCCTTGCTGTCGTCGCGGCCTCCACGGTCGCTATCTTCCAGACCAACGTCAAGCGCATGCTCGCCTGGTCCAGCGTCGCTCAGATCGGATACATGATGCTGGGTGTCGGTCTTGTGTCGGTCAGCGGCGCCGGACCGGACGTCCGGTTCGGGCCGGGGTCGTTGAACGGCCTGACGGCGGGAATCGTCCATCTCTTCAATCACGCCGTGATGAAGGGCGCGCTGTTTCTGGGCATGGGTTGTATTGCCCTCCGCGTGGGCTCCGTAAATCTCGACGATATGCACGGGCTCGGACGGCGCATGCCGTTGACCATGGCCGCCTTTGTCCTCGGTGGGCTCAGCCTGATCGGCGTCCCTCTTACGGTGGGCTTCATCAGCAAGTGGTACCTGGTTCTGGCTGCCCTGGAAAAGGGCTGGTGGCCGGTAGCCGTTCTGGTCCTGCTGGGTTCCCTGCTGGCGGTCATATACGTATGGCGCGTGGTTGAAGTCGCCTATTTCCGCAAGCCCCCCGTTCCGGCCGGCGTGGACGAGGCGCCGCTGCTGATGCATATCCCGATGTGGATCCTGATTGCGGCCACCCTCTATTTCGGGATGTCGACGTCCCTCACCGTGGGCGTTGCCCGGCGGGCCGCCGGATGGCTGATGGGAATCGCTCCATGACCGCTTCGAATGCCACGCTGCTCGCCGTTGTGCTGCCTCTGCTGGGCGCGCCGCTCATCGGTCTTCTCGGACAAAGGCCCAATCTCCGTGAGGCTGCCACGCTGGCGACCGGAGGCGTGCTGTTTTTCGTCGTACTCTCTTTGGTTCCGGAGGTTCTGTCGGGTTCGAGACCCGGTATTGAGATTCTCGAGGTGATGCCGGGCCTTGCGTTTGCCTTTGAAGTCGAACCGCTGGGCATGCTCTTCGGGCTGATCGCCTCGGGGCTCTGGATCCTGACGTCTCTGTATTCCATCGGGTACATGCGCGGTCACGACGAACCCGACCAGACCGGCTTTTACGTCTTCTTTGCGGTGGCCATTACGGGCGCACTGGGCGTTGCATTCGCCCGGAATCTGTTCACGCTGTTTATCTTCTACGAACTACTGACCCTGTCGACGTATCCGCTGGTCACCCACCATCGGACGGAGGAAGCGCTCCGGTCGGGCAGGATCTACATGGGCATACTGCTGGGCACCTCGGTCGGGCTGATGCTGCTGGCAGTGGTGTGGACGTGGAATCTGACGGGCACCCTGGAATTCGAACCCGGCGGGATCCTTGCGGGTAAAGCGAGCCCGGCCGTGGTGGGCATACTGCTGGCGCTGTATGCATTCGGGACCGGCAAGGCGGCGCTGATGCCTTTTCACCGCTGGCTGCCCGCGGCAATGGTTGCGCCGACGCCCGTGAGCGCGCTGCTGCACGCCGTGGCCGTCGTCAAAGCCGGTGTGTTTACGGTGATGAAGATTGTGGTCTACATCTTCGGCATCGATCTGCTCGCGAACACCGGCATGAGCCTGTGGCTGGCCTACGTCGCCGCGGCAACGCTGCTGATCGCATCCCTCGTTGCATTGACCAAAGACAATCTCAAGGCGCGTCTCGCCTATTCCACGGTCAGCCAGTTGTCCTACGTTGTGCTCGGCGCGGCTATTGCCAATAGCTGGGGAATTATCGGCGGCTCCATGCATATTGCGATGCATGCCTTTGGAAAGATCACGCTGTTCTTCTGCGCCGGCGCTATCATGGTAGCCGCACACAAGACGGAAATCAGCGACATGGCGGGCATAGGAAAGACGATGCCGATTACCATGTTCGCTTTTTTTGTCGGATCGTTGAGCGTGATCGGCCTGCCCCCGCTCGGCGGTTCGTGGAGCAAGTGGTACCTCGCGCTGGGCGCGGCGGATGCGGACCGGACAATCCTCGTGGGCGTGTTGATCGTCAGCTCGCTCCTGAACGTCGCGTACCTGATGCCGGTCGTCGCACGCGCTTTTTTCGCGACGCCCGCCACCGTGTCCGCCGGTCCATCTCCTGTCCGGGAAGCCCCGGCGTTCTGCGTGGTACCCCTGTGCCTGACGGCGCTGGGATGTCTGGCGCTCTTCTTCTGCGGCGACGACATCTACCGGCTTCTGGCGCCCATAGCAGTCCGTTGATAAAGTCGCTC
>JAAXHE010000345.1:0-20099 GCA_012271065.1 Candidatus Latescibacterota bacterium | reverse complement strand
TGCGATTCGGCGAGGGCGCGCAACGCGGTATTTCGACCGCAAGGGCCGGCCGCAGCCCGGATGGGCTTTTTCAACGGGCTGATAGCCCATCCCTGACGGAAGAGACCATGGACGAAAAAAAGAAAAGCCGGCCGGACAAACCGGGCAACTCAAAGAAAATCCACCTGGCGTTCTACGCGGTCTGCGTCCTGCTGCTGGCGGTAGATCTCTTCCTGGAAAAATATGGCCATTTTGAGGTCGAGGAGTGGATCGGGTTTCATGCGTGGTACGGGTTTGCCGCCTGTGTGGTGTTCGTGCTGGCAGCCAGAGGGTTGCGCGTGATTCTCGGACGCAAGGAAGACTATTATGATTGACCAGTTGCCGCCGGCGTTGATCCTGATTGTCGGGTCGCTGCTGATACCGTTACTGCGCGGGCGCCTGCAATCGGCCTATATGCTGCTGCTTCCGGTTGCCGGGCTTGCCCATCTGCTCGGGCTCAACCCGGGGGAATACTGCAGGATCGGGATCTTCGACTATTCCCTTACGCTGGTGCGCATCGACAGCCTCAGCCTTGTCTTCGGCTACATCTTCCATATCGCCGCCCTGCTTGGCGTCATCTATGCGCTGCACGTGAAGGACAATGCGCAGCACGTCGCGGGCCTGTTCTATGCGGGCAGCGCCGTCGGCGCCCTCTTCGCGGGCGATCTGATTACCCTGTTCGTCTTCTGGGAACTGTCGGCGATTTCTTCCGTATTCCTGATCTGGAGCCGCCGAACCAACCGCGCCTATGCCGCCGGAATGCGCTATTTGATCGTGCAGGTCTGCTCGGGCATGATTCTGCTGGCGGGCATTCTGATCCATTTGCGTGAGACGGGGTCTATCGCATTTGAAGCGTTGGGACTGAACGGTCTGGGCACAACGCTCGTCTTCATTGCTTTTGGGATCAAATGCGCGTTTCCCCTGCTCCACAACTGGCTGTCTGACGCCTATCCGGAGGCGACGGTAACCGGGACCGTGTTCCTGAGCGCTTTCACAACCAAGCTGGCGGTCTACGCGCTTGCCCGGGGCTTTCCCGGTACGGAAATCCTGATCCCGATTGGCGCCGCAATGACCGTGTTTCCCATGTTTTACGCGATCATCGAAAACGACCTCAGGCGGGTGCTGGCCTATAGCCTGAACATCCAGCTGGGATTCATGGTCGTCGGAGTCGGGATCGGGACGCAGACGGCCCTGAACGGAACGGCCGCCCACGCCGTCACCCACGTCATCTACAAAGCCTTGCTGTTTATGACGATGGGTGCAGTACTTTTTCGTACTGGTACGGCCAGGGCATCGGAACTGGGCGGGCTTTACCGGTCCATGCCTCTGACGGCGGTTTTCTGCATCATCGGCGCGGCGTCGATTTCGGCCGTCCCGTTCTTCAACGGCTTTGTCAGCAAATCGTTTATCCTTGGGGCAGTGGCCGATGGACACTACGTCCTGACCTGGCTGGCGTTGTTGTTCGCTTCGGCGGGCGTGATGCTCTATACAGGCATCAGGATCCCCTACCTCGCCTTCTTCTCCGCAGATTCGGGAATCCGCTGCAAGGAGGCGCCTCTGAACATGCGCATCGCTATGGGCGCAGCAGCCGCAATTTGCGTCCTGATAGGAATCATTCCGAAACCACTCTACGGGATTCTGCCCTACGAAGTGAATTACGAACCCTATACGGCGAACCACCTTGTTACTCAGTTCCAATTGTTGTTTTTCTCCGCCCTGGCCTTCCTTGTATTGAAGCGTACGGGAATTTACCCGGCCGTACACCGGTCCGTAAACCTGGATACCGACTGGGTGTATCGACGGCTGCTTCCCGGTATCGTCCGGGTTATGGCGCGGTCGGGTGGTTCCGCCGGAAGGTCGATCCTCGAGGGCGGAAAGGCGCTGGTCGCCGCAGCCGTTTCCGGCTGCCGTCAATACCACGGTCCCCAGGGCATTCTGGGTCGATCCTGGACGACGGGTACCGCCGTGTTGGTCGTGACAGTCTTTCTGGCCGCATTCATGATCTTCTGCTTCTGACTTCCGGGAAGCCTAAGTGTTACGCAAGTAACATAAACACTGTTATTTATTTACGTTTCCCGTTCCACAAAATAGCTGTGTCATCCCGCAATTTCGTGCCTGCGCGCCAATTTCCAACTTTAGGCTTGACTTTTTTATCGCATCCCCGTTAATTAATGCCGCTAATAATTTTCAACGAGGACTACTGCGTTGCCTGACGTAAACTGGATTGTACTCGTTCCTTCGCTGATTGTCGCGGGAAGTGCGTTGCTGATCCTGTGCATCGACATCGTCCGACCGAAAAATCGGGGTACGGGAGCGGCATACGCGGCCATTGTCGGAACGGGCCTGGCGGCGCTCGCCTGCGCGGGACTCTGGGGGCGGTCCGAGCAGGCCTTCGGCGGGATGCTCGCGCTGGACAACTTTGCGCTCTTTTCCAACATCATATTTACGGTTGGCACGGCGCTGACCATTTTTGTCTCCACGGGTTACCTCAGGCGGGAACAGGGCAGCCGCAGTGAGTACTATCTCCTGCTGCTGACGGCCACCCTGGGCATGATGCTCATGGCCGCGGGGACAGACCTGATCGTGATCTTCCTGGGGCTGGAGCTGATGTCTCTGTCGCTCTATATCCTGGTTGGATTCCTCAGTTCGCGCTCCGTCTCCAATGAAGCCTCTCTGAAATACCTTTTGCTGGGCGCATTCGCGACCGGGTTTCTGCTTTACGGGATTGCCCTGATTTACGGTTCGACCGGCTCCACCAGCCTGCAGCAGGTAGGCGCAATGATTGTGCGGCGCGTTGACGGCGGCGGGCTGATGCTGTATGCCGGAATGGTCTTGCTGGTCGTGGGCTTCGCGTTCAAGGTGGCGGCGGTTCCGTTCCATATGTGGGCGCCCGACGTCTACGAAGGCGCGCCCGCGTCGGTGACCGCCTTTCTCTCGGCCGGGCCCAAGGCGGCGGCCTTCGTTGCATTCCTGCGCGTGCTGATGGTTTCTCTGGAATCGTTGAAGACGGAGTGGACGGCGGTGCTCTGGATCCTGGCGGCGCTGACCATGACCGTCGGAAACCTGAGCGCGCTGGGGCAACGCAGCATCAAGCGAATGCTGGCCTATTCCAGCGTCGCCCATGCCGGTTACGTGCTGGTTGCGCTCACCGCGGCCAGCGGCAAGGGGATTTCGGCCGCGCTGTTCTATCTGCTTGCCTATACCTTTATGAACATTGGCGCCTTCGCAGTCGTGATTCTGGTTGCGCGGAAAGGCGAAGAGAACCTCGACATAACGGATTACGCGGGGCTGGGTTTCAAACATCCGGCCCTCGGGCTGACGATGACGCTGTTTATGCTCTCGCTGGCGGGTCTGCCGCCTACTGCCGGATTCTTCGGGAAGTTCTACATATTCCGCGCGGCGATTGACGCAGGCTTGGTCTCGCTCACCATAATCGGCGTGCTCAACAGCCTGATTTCCGTCTATTTCTATCTCGGGGTCGTCGTCAGCATGTATATGAGACAGCCCGCCGACGAAAAGCCGGTGGGGACGTTTCCGGCGCTCGCACGAACCGCGCTCGTGGTGACGTCCCTTGCAACCCTGTATATCGGCCTCGCACCGTCACGGTTTCTGGAACTGGCCAGACAGACGGTAGACAATCTCATTGGTACTTAAGCGCCCCTGTGCTTGCACCCAGGGGGAGGATTGAACTCCACGCCCTTTCGTCCCTAACCCATCACGTTGATCGATGGCGGAGGAGAAAAAACAGCCGGGTCTGGCTGCGGCCTATCGGAAAGCCGGTCCCTATCTGAACCTGGGAATCGAGTTTGCGGCGTCTTTCATTCTCTGTCTTTTTGCCGGAAAATGGCTGGACGGCAAACTCGGCACGGCCCCGTATCTGATGTTGGTGGGTTTGGCTCTTGGAATCACGGTCGGTTTCCTGAACCTGTACAGAACGGCAATGCGACTCCAGGAACGCGAAAAGCAGGACCGCCAATAGCCGTGGGGAGATGAGACGTGGGAACCGAATTCCTCCGATTTGCCAGACAGGTCGGGGCTATCCTGATCGCGGCGGCAATCCTGGGCGGATACCCGCTATACCTCTACTGGGGTGTTGAAATGGTCCGGGCGGCGGCCGTCGGGTGCGGGATCGGCGCACTGAACGCGCTGGCCGGGGGGCTATCGGCCATCTGGTCGTTCGACCGGCCGCAGCCGGTCTTTCTGAAGGCGCTGTTGGGCGGAATGGTCATTCGGATGCTGGCCATCTGCGTCGGGCTGGTGCTGTTGATCAAATTCACGGCGCTATCGGTTTACGGTCTGGTTTTCTCTTTGTTTCTGTCCTATCTGCTTTTTCAGATTCTGGAAATCCGGTTCTTCGTGAAGCGCGCCGCGGTTCGGCGGGATACTCGAAAAGGGGTCTGATTCAATGGCTTCGGAAAGCGCCGCGGAAGGCAAAAAAGACTACATCATGGAGCATCTGCTCGATTCTTCAGAGCTCCACCTGCCCTTTCTTCATGTCGAAATACCCCGTTTCGAACTGTTCGGCGTCGACGTGTCCATCACCCGGCACGTGGTCATGATGTGGATTGCGGCGGGGTTTCTCCTGTGGGTCTTCATCAGAACAACCCGGCGTCGCGGCCTGGTACCCACCGGATTTGCGAATCTTCTGGAATCGGTCGTCGTTTTTATCAGGGATGAAGTCGCCGTTCCCAACATCGGCGCAAAGGAAGCCGGACGGTTTCTACCCTTTCTTTTTACCGTATTCTTCTTCATCCTGACCTGCAATCTGCTGGGCCTCGTACCCTATGGCGCGACCGCCACCGGTAATGTCAGCGTAACCGCGGGGCTGGCGGTCTGTGCCTTTCTCGTCATTCAGATGGGCGGCATTCTGCACAACGGCTTTCTGGGTTATTTCAAGGGCTTGGTCCCCCACGGACTGCCCCTGCCGATCACGCTTCTGATGATCCCGATCGAGCTCATCGGACTGGTTGCCAAGCCGTTCGCCCTCTGTATTCGTCTCTTTGCCAATATGACCGCCGGACACGTGATCATTCTGGCGTTGCTGGGGCTGATCTTCACGTTCAAGTCGTATGCCGCCGCGCCCGTGTCCGTGCTGTTCGCGCTGGCGGTCTATCTGCTCGAAATCTTCGTGGCACTGGTGCAGGCCTATATCTTCACCATGTTGTCCGCCGTCTTCATCGGGATGGCGGTGCATCAGGATCACTGATCGTTGGAAATCGTTGTCAACGCTTCATCGTAAACCCTTAACTTCCTAGCGGAGGAGGTACGTTGTGGCAGACGTGGCATCCGTGGCGGCTGAAGCATACGGTTATTTGTCCGCCGGCATTGGCGCGGGGCTGGTAACGATCGGCGCCGGAATTGGAATCGGACGTCTGGCCGGCATGGCCGTGGAAGGCACCGCACGCCAGCCCGAAGCGGCTGGCGATATCCGGACTTCCATGATCCTTACCGCGGCCTTCATAGAGGGTGTGGCCCTCTTCGGGCAGGTCGTTTGCTTCCTTCTGGCGATAAAAGGCGGCTTATAAAGCATTTCGTTGAGGACGTCTAAACCAGAGGAACGGGTATGTTGCTGAATGTCGATACCGGTCTGATGTTCTGGACCATCGTTACCTTCGTCCTGCTGCTCCTCGTTCTCAGGAAGGTTGCATGGAAACCGCTGCTGGCTATGCTGGACGAGCGCGAAAGGCGTATTCGGGATTCCCTGAACCAGGCGGAGAAAGCCCGGGAGGAAGCCCAGAGTGCGGCCGAGGAAAACCGGCGCGCAATGGAGCAGGCCCAGGCGGAGGCGCGACAGGCCATTTCGGAAGGACGGGAGGCGGCCGAGCGTGCAGCCCAGGAAGTGCGTCAACGCGCGTCGGACGAGGCCCGTCAGATGCTGGAGCAGGCCCGGCGAACGATTCGGCAGGAGAAGGAGCAGGCGATCCAGGAACTTCGCACGCACGCCGCCGGCCTGGCCATCGAAGCCGCCGGCAAGGTGTTGGACGAAAACCTGGACAACGCCAGGAACAGGAAGCTTGTCGACGAATTCATCGACAGCATTCCGGACAATGGACAAAACTGATTTCCGGAGCGGAGCTTGAACGAAACCCCCGTCGCAATGCGTTATGCCAGGGCGCTCATCCAGGCGGCCGAAGAGCGGGACGCGCTGGACCGGGTGCGCGAGGACCTGGAGGGCCTTCTGAACCTGATCGGGGAATCGGAAGACCTGCGCGCCTTTCTCAGTGACCCCCTGATTTACCCGGAACAGAAGCGGGCGGCGGTCCGGAGGCTTTTTTCCGGCCGGATCGGGGATCTCACCCTGAATTTCCTGCTGCTGCTGTGCGACAAACGGCGCGAGCGGGGTCTCGACGGGATTATTCGGGCGTTTCTGATGCTCCTGGACGAGCAACGGGGTCTGATCACCGCACACGTACGGTCGGCGCAGGAACTCTCTCAGAACCAGCGGGCAAGGCTCGCGCAGCGGTTGTCGGCCTGGTCCGGAAAACAGGTACGTCTGGACGTCGAGATCGACCGGGGACTCAGAGCGGGCTTTGTAACCAGGATGGGCGACCACGTATTCGACGCAACCCTCGAAGCGCAGTTGAACCGGATGCGCCAGAGGCTGGTTTCGGGTTTATCATAGCAGTCCGTTGAGATAGTTGCTCTGCAGGCGAGGCGGCCGCAGACCGGATGGGCTTTTTCAACGGGCTGACAACCGAGGTGTAGACACTTATGGCGATGAACTTGCAGATTCGCCCCGATGAAGTCTCCGATATTCTCAAACAGCAGATTCTGGAGGCCGAACGGGACATTGACGTTTACGAAACCGGGACCGTGCTGCAGGTGGGCGACGGCGTGGCGCGCGTTCACGGGCTGGGCAACGCGCAGGCCAGTGAGCTGGTGGCGTTTCCCGATAACATCATGGGCATGGCTTTCAACCTGGAAGAGGACAATGTCGGGTGCGTTCTCTTCGGGGACGACACGGCAATCAAGGAAGGCGACCAGGTCAGGCGGACGGGGCGCGTCGTCGAGGTTCCCGTGGGCGACGAATTGCTGGGCCGTGTAGTTACGCCTCTGGGTGAACCGCTGGATGGCAAAGGACCGGTTCAGACCTCGCAGACATTGCCCGTGGAACGGATTGCGCCCGGGGTGATTCAGCGCCAGCCGGTGGAAGAGGCGCTGCAGACCGGAATCAAGGTGGTGGACGCCGCAACGCCCATCGGGCGCGGACAGCGTGAGCTGATCATCGGCGACCGGCAGACCGGGAAGACGGCCATCGGTCTGGACGCCATCATCAACCAGAAGGACAGCGGCGTCAAGTGCATCTATGTGGGCATCGGACAGAAGGCGTCGTCCGTGGCCAAGGTCGTCGCCGAGCTCGAGGCAAACGGCGCGCTGCCATACACCATCGTGGTTTCGGCCACGGCCAGCGATCCGGCGCCGCTTCAGTTCCTGGCCCCGTATGCCGGTTGTTCGATGGGCGAGTACTTCCGCGACAAGGGCGAACACGCGCTGATCGTGTACGACGACCTCTCCAAGCAGGCCTGGGCATACCGTGAAATGGCCCTGGTCCTGCGCCGGCCGCCGGGGCGGGAAGCCTATCCGGGCGACGTGTTCTACCTGCACTCGCGTCTTCTTGAGCGCGCCTGCAAACTGAGCGACGAAGAGGGCGGAGGCTCTCTCACGGCGCTGCCCGTCATCGAGATCCTCGAAGGGGACGTATCCACGTTCGTGCCGACCAACGTGATTTCCATAACGGACGGGCAGATTCTGCTGAAGCCGGAGTTGTTCTATTCGGGCATCCGTCCGGCAATGGACGTGGGCGCTTCCGTCTCCAGGGTAAGCTCGGCCAAATCCGGGGCGATGAAGGCGGTTTCCGCTACCTTGAGCGGCGATATCGCGCGTTACAACGAGGTCCAGGCCTTTGCGCAATTCGGGGCCTCCGACCTGGACACGGCCACCCGCAACCTGCTGAACCGCGGCGAGAAACTGATCGAGATTCTCAAACAGGGCCAGTACGCGCCGATGTCGCTCGGGGAGCAGGTGGTGTCTCTTACCGTTGGCGCGAGCATCGATGAACTGCCCACGGACGACGTGAGACGATTTGAGTCTGAGGTTCTTGCCCATATGCGCGACCACCACCAGGACGTGGTGGACGAGATTACGGGTAGCGAAGAATTGAGCGACGAGGCGCGGGGCGTCATCGATGCCGCCATAGAGCGTGTCAAGCGCGGCTTTCAGGCGTCGGCGTAGGCGCACGGAGGAGTAGCCGGTGGCGACATTGCGTCAACTCCGAAACCGGGTGACCGGTGTCACGAATATCCAGAAGGTTACCCACGCCATGCAGCTGGTAGCCGCGGCCCGGGTGCGCAAGGCCCAGGACGCGATCCTTGCCGCCCGGCCCTATGCCGAACAACTGGACCGAATTCTTCAACGGCTGACCGCAAGTATAGACGCGGACCGGCATCCCCTGTTCCGGCAGGGGGAATCCGGTCGGATTGCGGTCGCCGTGGTGACGGCGGACCGTGGGCTGTGCGGCGGGTTCAACGCAGGAATCTGCCGGAGGGTGCTATCCGAGCTCGAAGAACACGGTGAAGTCGAACTGGTTGCTATCGGCAGGAAGGGGCGCGACTTTTTTCGACAACGCGGATATGAGATCAGCCGGGAATACCTCGACGTGTTCGGCGATCTGAATCTGGGTCAGGCCGTTTCCATCGCGCGGGACCTGACGGGTCGATTTGTGTCCGGAGACGTGGACCAGGTGTGGATCGCCAACAACGAGTTCCTCTCCCTCGGACGCCAGGAGCCGGCAATCAACCGGCTGCTGCCGATTGTGCCTGAGGAAACCGACGAAGAGAGCGCCGCCGGCGAGTACATCTTTGAGCCCGATCCGGAGCAATTGCTTGAGACGCTCGTTCCGAGACACGTGAATTTCCAGGTCTGGCGCGCACTCCTGGAGTCCAATGCCGGAGAACAGGCCGCGCGCATGGCGGCGATGGATAACGCCACGAAGAATGCCGGAGACCTGATCGAAGAATTGACGCGCGAGATGAACAAGGTGCGCCAGTCTTCAATCACGCTGGAGTTAATGGATATCATTGGCGGCGCCGAGGCCGTGGCGTAGGCCAGGAATCGCACCAGGTCCCTATCCTGGTTTTCTCTTTGTCTCACCGCTACCGTCTCACCTCTCACGCTTTTTTTATTTCGGGGAGAGGGTAGACGTTAGCCTTGATTCGTAAGTCATCGGGGATGTTAATTCGAATACGTGCTTGTAAATAAAGGCGATTAGACGGCGGATTACCAGGATACGCCAGGTCACTGGACGTGAAGGGAAAAAACGTCCTTTTATACGTCGATAACGCCCCGTTTCGGAGGGTTTTATCGCGTCGCCGCGTTGCTGTTTTATTCGGATTGAGGTTAGACGGTAGAGGACGACATAACCCTACTGGTTTTGCAATAGGTTGTCTGTAACGGTTTTGCCGTTTGTCTTTCGTCTTTTGCTTTACGCTGATAGCTGACAGTTGATAGCTTCTCTTCCGGGGTGAAACACAGACGTCAGACGGTAGAGGGAAGCCGGTAGAAGAAATCCTTGCCAGGTGTGTTTTTCCTCCTTGCCTTCGGCATGAGAAGAAACCTCACAAGGCAGGCAATCTCTCCCCTCTCCCGTCTCACGTCTCACCGCCTTTAGCTGACAGCTGATTGCTGATAGCTTCTCTTGAAAGGTTTCTTCATGAACGAAGGCGTAATCAAGGAAATCGTAGGCGTCGTGGTCGACGTGGATTTCACAGGCGGCGAATTACCGGCCATCTACAACGCATTGGATGTGTCGCGCAACGGTGGCGGGCGCCTCGTGCTGGAGGTACAGCAGCACCTGGGCGAACACCTGGCGCGGTGCGTCGCAATGGATTCGACTGACGGCCTCTCCAGGGGCGCGAAGGTGACGGATACCGGGCTGCCCATCCAGGTGCCGGTGGGTGAAAATGCCCTCGGACGCCTGTTCAACGTGATTGGAGACCCGATCGACGGCAAGGGGCCCGTGCCCGAGGACACGCCGCTGCTGCCGATTCACCGGGAACCGCCCGCGCACGCGGACCAGGTCACGTCGGACCAGATGCTGGAGACGGGCATCAAGGTCATGGACCTCATTTGCCCGTTTGCAAGGGGCGGCAAGCTGGGGCTGTTCGGCGGCGCCGGGGTGGGGAAGACGGTGATTCTGACGGAACTCATCAACAACGTTGCCAGCAGTCACGGGGGATACTCGGTATTCGCCGGCGTTGGGGAACGCACGCGTGAAGGAAACGACCTGCTTCACGAACTGTCGGACTCGGGCGTGATCAACCGGACCGCGATGGTATTCGGGCAGATGAACGAGCCGCCCGGCGCCCGTCAGCGCATCGCACTCACCGGACTGACCATTGCGGAACATTTCCGCGAGGAGGCCGGGCAGGACGTGCTCCTGTTCATTGACAATATTTTCCGCTTCATCCTGGCCGGCGCGGAGGTGTCCGCGCTCCTGGGCCGTATGCCCTCTGCGGTGGGTTACCAGCCCACGCTGGCAACGGAAATGGGCGCGCTCCAGGAACGGATCACGACCACCCGCAACGGATCCATTACGTCTGTGCAGGCCATCTACGTGCCCGCGGACGACTATACGGATCCGGGCGTGGTGACGGCATTCAGCCACCTCGACGGGCGCATCGTACTGGAACGCGCGCTGGCGGACCAAGGGATGTATCCCGCCGTGGACCCGCTGGCATCCAGTTCGCGAATCCTCGACCCTCGCGTGGTGGGCGAGGAACACTACGAGGTTGCGCGCCAGGTGCAGCAGATCCTCCAGCGTTATCGCGACCTGCGGGAAATAATCGCCATTCTTGGAATCGACGAACTGTCCGAGGAAGACAGGCTGGTGGTGGCACGGGCGCGCAAGATCCAGGCCTTCCTCACCCAGTGTATGCACGTGGCCGAGGGCTATACGGGCGTACCGGGCGAGTATGTCAAGATCGAAGACACGGTGAAGGGGTTCAAGGGATTGGCCGAAGGAGAATACGACGACGTACCCGAACAGGCCTTCTATCTGGTGGGAAATATCGAGCGGGCAATAGAGAAAGCAAAGACCCTTTAGTTCCAGGAACGCGATGCCCACGTTTCAGCTTGAAATCGTAACGCCGGAAATGACGGTCTACTCGGGCGAGGTGGAGCAACTGCGGGCGCCGGGAACCGAAGGCGGGTTCGGCGTGCTCGCGGGACACCATCCGATGCTGGCCTCGCTGCGCATTGGAGAGATGGTCTTTTCCGAACCGGAACAGGGACCGAAGTCGGTCGCAATCAGCGGCGGGTTCGCGGAGGTGCAGCGTGACCGCGTCACCGTGCTGGCCGAGACGGCGGAATTCGCGCAGGAAATTGACGTAAACCGAGCCGAAGCCGCCAGAGACCGCGCGCGGGAACTGCTGGCGCGAAGGCGCGAACAGCAGATCGACGAGGCGCGGGCGACGTTGGCCCTGGCGCGGGCGGTCAACCGGCTGCGGATCGGGGTGCTATAGGGTACCCTGGACGACAAGGCCTCTGCCGCGGTACAGCGTGGGTGGGTTTCGAAACCCACCCGCTTTTTTTGTTCCTATTGGTCGCTTCAAGAGGAACATGCCGTAGGCAGGGAATTTGGGGAAAAGGGGTTATTGCTTTTGATTTGGTTTTTGAATTTGCCTTTCGTTTTAGGCTGACTGCTGACGGCTGATAGCTGCTTTAATTCTCACCTTTCAAAGGTTTCTACATGACAAATCCCACCATCGACCTCCTGCTTTCTCACAGAAGTATCCGCAGGTTCAAAGATCGACCGCTGCCCGACGGTGTCCTGGAAACGCTGGTCCGATGCGGGCAACAGGCGAGCACGTCCAGCAATGTGCAGGCCTACACCGTCATTCACGTGGCCGATCCAAAGCGGAAGAAGCGACTGGCCGAACTGTGCGCCGACCAGGTGCAGATACACCAGAGCGCGGCGTTTCTGGCCTTCTGCGCGGACCTGCACCGGGACAGGATGGCCAACCAGATGCACGACGCGGAGCGGTTTGACGGGGACTATGCGGAGGCGCTGATGATCGCGACAGTGGACATGGCGCTCATGATGCAGAACGTGGCGATCGCCGCGGAGTCAATGGGACTGGGCATCTGCATGATCGGCGCGATGCGGAACAACCCGAAATCGGTGGGCAGGTTACTTGACTTGCCCCCTTATGTCGTAGCCGTGGCCGGTTTCTGCATCGGGTATCCGGACCAGGCGCCGGAAGTCAAACCGCGCTTGCCCCTTGACGCGGTCCTGCACCGCGAGCGATACCTGTGCGACGAGACGCATCGACTGGCCATGGAGGAATACGACAGGACGATGGTCGGGTTTTACGCCTCGCAGGGGATGCACGAAGGCGACGAGCGATGGACAAAAGTCATGGCCGGGCGCACGGGACAGTTTCACGCCCGCGCCGAACTGGATGAATTCCTCACCGCCCAGGGCTTCCGGCTGCGCCGCTGAAATCGCCTCCAACCCGCCTTCCTCTTGACGATCCCCCCGTCATTGTGTATACATTGAGAAACAGAACCGCCCGCACATCCGCGAAAGAAGGCAATGGTGTCTGATTCGACAATAGACAGGCTCGTTGGTGAGGTCGTCAAGCGGGTAAACCCTTTGCGAATCGTGCTTTTCGGATTGGCGGCCAGGGATGAATCAGGAGAGCAGAGCGACATTGATCTGCTCGTCGTCATGCCCGATGGTGTGCACCGTCGCCGGACAGCACAGAAACTCTATCGTGAAATCAAGGGTCTGCGCGTTCCCTTCGATATTGTCGTGGCAACCGTAAAGGATCTGGAACAGCACAAGGATAATGACGGACTGATTTATAAGAATGCACTAAAGGAAGGCATTGAAGTTTATGGAGCCTGATTCGCCGGTATCGTGGCCCGCGAGCCGGGGACGAGATATAAAGTGCAGTATAGTTGTCTCTCGCTGAAACAGTCCTGCGTCGGGTCAAGTCATTGATCTTCAGAAACCGACCATGAGCAATGTCATTGAACACATCGATCGGCTGAAAGCGGAGCTGGACGCACTGCGGCCGCTGCCTTCGGATGTGGTGGGGCGGATAAAACAGAAGCTCCGCATCGAATCGAACTATCACTCAAATGCCATCGAAGGCAACAGCCTTACCCTCGGTGAGACGCGAAGCCTGATCCTCCACGGACTTACTGCGCACGGGAAATCGATGCGCGATCATCTGGATATCGAGGGACACGACGAGGCAGTAAAGGCGATTGAAGACGCGGTCGACAGGAAAGAGGAACTCAACGAGGTCTTTATCCGCAATCTTCATCGAATGCTATTGAAACAGCCGTACGAAATCGACGCTGTAACCCCCGATGGCCGACCCACGAAACGACTCATAGCAATTGGCAACTACAAAACCCAGCCAAACAACGTCCGCACGTCAACCGGGGAAATTTACTATTTCACAGCGCCCGACCAGGTAAAACCGGCGATGAGCGATCTCATGGACTGGTATGGAATGGCCGAGAGCCAGGGCCAGCATCCCATCGTCATCGCCGCCACGTTTCACTACCGCTTTGTGAGAATCCATCCGTTCGACGATGGCAACGGTCGCATGGCGCGGCTCTTGATGAATATGATCCTGATCAGACACGGCTACACCGTGGCAATCGTCCCCATCCAGGAAAGAAACCGATACATCGAATCGCTGGAACGGGCCGACAAGTCAGAAGACCTGGCTGAATTCATCGCGTATGTTGCCAGCTGCTGCGAATACACCCTGAACCTCCATCTGCGGGCCGCCCACGGCGAAGACATTGAAGACGCGGAGGACATCGACAAAGAAATCGCACTCTTTGTCAAAAAGAGCACAAGCAACACATTCGATGCGTGCGAATACGCCGAAGAGGTGCTATATCCGTTTATCACATATTGCAGGAAAAAGATTGAGCAGTTTTCAACGGTATTTGGTAGAGTAGAAATCTCGGCCGATGCGTTTGCAAGACGGATTGACAACGAAAATATCCGCTTTGACTTGATGGAAGCAGAGGGCCCTTTGCCCGAAGAGGCGTATTCTGTTTCCACTCGCACGAATTTCAGGTTATCGGAATATCGCGGGAACCAAAGAGAGGGCGTATTCCTTGATTGTACAAATGAAGCGGAGCCTGACGACTACCTTTGGAATTTTTCGGCAAATTTCAGCACGGACGGTCACGCATCCTCCAGTCGTTTTCATGAGGCACAATATTCCGGACGCGAGATGGATCGGCTCAAGAAGATCTTCAATAAAATGATCAGGGGAATGATGCAGAAGCTATCGGAGAATTCTGTGGCCGACAATGGCGCCCGATGAGTGCAAATTCCCGGACTGAGGTAACAGACTGATCGTGGCGAAAACCTGCACAATTGGGTGTATCGGAAATCGTGCGTATGATGTCTTTGTGTCTTCGCGGCTTGGCGTGAGTTCATTGCCATGAAAGCGAAAATCGAAATCTCAAGAGAAAAGATCGCCGCGTTCTGCCGGCGGAATGGGATCAAGCGGCTGGCGCTGTTCGGCTCGGTGCTCCGTGACGACTTCACGCCGGAGAGCGACGTGGATGTGATCGTGGAGTTCAAGCCAGGCAAGACGCCAGGACTGAAGTTCATCACCATGCAGGATGAGTTGTCGGCAATATACGGGAGAAAAGTCGACCTTCACACCTTCAGGGGGGTTGCAAGCAACCCGAACTGGCTGCTTCGGAACGAAATACTCAACTCAGCGGAGGCGGTCTATGAGCAGACGTGACGACCGTGTAAGCCTCGTGGATATGCTTATATACGCAAGAGAGTCCGTTGGGTTACTGGGTGAGGCTACACTGGATGATATTGTCGAAGATCGAGTAAAGCAGCTGGCGCTTACGAAATTGGTGGAGGTTGTTGGCGAAGCGGCCAGACGCGTTTCTGAGGATACTCGCCGGCAAAACGCTTCGATTCCCTGGTCTCAAATTATCGGGCTACGAAACCGTCTGGTTCACGGTTACGATGACGTAGACCTCGAAATCCTGCGATCCATAATCCGAAACGACATGCCGCCGCTGATTGAGCAACTGGAGACAATCGTAAGAGAGTAAACGTAGAAACACAATGCGGCCAGATCGTTGTATTTGACCGGACTCTCCGGCGTTCAGCAATTTGGCCGCGTTTTGGTGTTTTTTACCCTTCGCCGACCCTTCGACATTTCGACAAAGCTCAATGCAGGCAGGCTCAGGGAGCCGCTCCGGGTGCCGGTTCTGCGATAGTGCAAACTATAGGGTACTCTCTGTGATATCCGTACACTGCCATCAAACGGAAACAGCGGACCGTGCGAAGGCGGCGGCGAGGACGTAGAGGATCCAGAGTCCGAAGACGCCCATCCCCGCGAGCTTTGTCCGTATCCCGGCAACAGCCCCCAAGCCCACCGCAATCAGCAGGTATTTCCAGACGGCGAAGACGGTGATCATGGTTAGGAAGTGGTCCGCGAAGCTCCCATCCATGGATTCAGGCACTAGCAGACCCAAGCCAAGTTGTACCGATGGCGAATCCCATGCCGCGGCAATCAGCACCGTCACAATGGCGGCAGGGATGACCACCAGTGAGCTGTAGCTCACAACGGCCAGAATCTTTTTATACGTGCCGTCGCCGCCGAAGACGAAATTGGCGAGTGCGAGAAATATCAACCCCTGGACAATTATCGTCACGCCAGTCTCGATGGAAGGGAGGACTACGGCGCCCAGGCCCATCACCCTCTGCGCGCTTTCCAGGGCCAGCGTCCGTTGTTCTTCAGTAAGGGATTCATCCTGCGCGAGCCGCTCCTGCATGGCCTCCATCCCGGCCGTCTGCGCGGCGGGCATGAGCTGGTACGCGGAAATCATGCCCACAACCACGATGATGATCATGGGGAGATACCAGTCCCGGTGATCGACCTGCGCGTTAACGGCGGCGAATGTCCGACCGGGTGAGATCAAGGCTCCGATCATCCTGCTGACGATACCCATCTCCTCTCCGCTCTCCACGTCCTGTGCCTCTGTAGATTCTTCCATTGTAATCTCCTCCGAACGTATACCTCGTGAATTCAGTGTCCAGACGATTCGAAATGCGGACGTCCCGCTCAATATAAACTTTCCAGGCGCAAATTCAACACCGATACCGTGACCGGGCGCACCTCCACCGGCGCGTTTACGGGTTGCGGAAGACGGAATGTTTCGGCAAAATGGAGAACCCGTTAACGCGGTCTGATATGCGACATTGTATTTCGAACTGAAAGGAGTGGGCAGGATGTCAATCGGTAAAAAGCAAAGCCGATTCGTCAGCGCTTCGATGCGATCGAATGCGCTGGCCAATGCGGCGCGGCACGAATGGGCACGCGAACAGCAGGAACGCGCGATTGCGGCGGCCGACGAGTGGGTGGGCTGTACGGACGAAGCATTGTGGGAAATGGTGACCGCACAGGAGCTGCCGCGGACAGTCTACACGAACGAGGGCGTGACCTATAAGGGCCAGCAGCCGTACTGCCCTGGCTGCGGGGAGGAGGCGCCGGCGAAATCGGGGCGCGAATGGTGGGAATTCGACGACGCCAGGCCGTGGAAGATCTGGTGCGAGCATTGCGAAGAGGTCTATCCGAAGAACGACTTCGGGGCGTTTTACAGGACCGCCCTGGACGCGCACGGGATGTTCAGGCGCGAGTCGGGCGACCGGTCGCTGTTATTCAACGCAGATCATCCCGATCCGTCCGATCCCCGGCACGAACTCTACGTGGACGACGGATACGGGATGTTCGACGAACAGGGTAACCGGCACGATATGATCGCGTACTACAATTTCGAAGCCGTGTGGCGCCGGATACAGCGAGGCGTTGCCGCGCTGGCCGAAGCGTATGCGCTCACCAGTGACCGACGCTACGCCCACAAGGCGGGCGTGCTGCTGGACAGAATCGCCGACGTCTACCCGGAGATGGACTACCTGCCGTTGCACGAACTGGGATTTCAGCACAGCCAGGGCGGTTCGGGTAGAGGCCGCATTGAGGGTTGCATCTGGGAGACCTTCGTCGCGCAAAGCCTTGCCCGCAGCTATGACCTCATCTTCGACGGTATTCAAGGCGACGACGACCTGGTGGCGTTCTGCTCGGACAAAGCCAAAAGATTCGCCCTGGGGGACAAGAGCAGCATTGGCGCAATCTGCGGACATATTCACGAACATCTTCTGCTGGAGGCGCTCGCATCGGTGAAGGATGGGCGGATCAATGGCAATACGGGCATGAACCACTCCTCCCTGGCAACCGCTGCGATCGCGTTGGACCACCCGGATTTGACGCCACAATGGCTGGACTGGCTGTTTAACCCGGGGTTTCCCGGGGACCACTCGGCCCGGAACGACCCTGTGACGTGGGTGTTGACCGAAGGGCTCGACAGGGACGGCATGGGCGGCGAGTGCGGCAGCTACGGGCTCATCTGGACCCGCCACATGCGGGAACTGGCGCAGACTCTGTCCACGTATCCGGAGTACACGAAACACAATCTCGTCGCGGATTACCCGAAGCTCAAACAGGCCTTTCTCGTGGAGTCCCGGCTGAACGTGCTGGACGGAATGATGCCCAATACCGGTGACAGCGGCGCCGTGGGCGCGTGGGGCAGGCAGGGTGACGCCGCGACCTATGTCCGGGCGTACCGGCTGTTCGGAGACCCGCGTCTCGCGGCGCTGGCGTGGCACGAGCATGCCGTTCACGGGTCCACACTGCGTCTGGATGACGATATATACCGGGAGGACCCGGATGCGCTGATCCGGGAGATTCGGAAAGTCGGTCAACAGGGCTCGGAGAACCTGACGAGCGAGCACTTAGGCAGGTACGGACAGGCGCAGTTACAGTCCGGGAGTCCGCAAGACGGTCGCGCCGTTTTCATCCACTACGGGCAGGGAAAGGGACACTCTCACCACGATTGCCTCAACCTGGGACTGCTGGCGAAAAACGTGGCGATGATTCCGGATCTCGGCTACCCCGAATATACGGGCACATGGCCGAAACGGCACGCGTGGACGGCCAACACGATCAGTCACAATACGCTGCTGGTGGGCGATACCCGTTCGGCATACAGTCCGGGCGGGCAGATCGAGTGCTTCGCCGACGAACCCCCGTTGCGTGCGATACAGGTGGATGCGCCAGACGCCTATGAGGGCTTGAAGACCTACCGGCGCACCGTTGTCCTGGTCGACGTGGATGAGAACAACAGCTACGCGCTGGACGTGTTCCGCGCCCGGGGCGGTACGAATCACCGTCTGTCCTGGCACGGCGCGGCGGAAACGGCACTGGCCGCCGGCCTCGAACTGTGCAAGCAGAGAGGCGGCACCTTCGTGGGCCCCGATGTCCCGTTCGCCAGGCTGGACGGCAAAGATGCGGACTTCTACAAGCAGAGCGGCTTCACGTACCTTTACGACGTGGCCCGCTCCCGCGGGCGGGTGCAGACGCCGTACACCGTCGACTGGAAAATCGAAGACATCCGCGGGCGGATTCCTGAAGATCGGGAACCCCATCTCCGCCTGCACGCGCTCACGCCCTGTGACGAGGTCGCGCTGGCCACAGGAGATTCACCCCGCAGGCTGCAGCGGCCCCGATACCTCATCCAGAGCAGGCTGGGCGAGGAGTTGCAGAGCCGGTTTGTCAACGTCCTGGAACCCTGGGATGCCAACCCGTTCATCGTTCGGGTAAGCGAACTGGAGGTGAGACACGACGGAGATGCCTGCGCGGCCGCCGCCGTGGCCGTGGAACTGGCCGACGGTCGCCGGGACGTCTTGATCAGTTGCGAGGAGACGATGGACGTCGAGGTGGAAGGCGGGATCAGATTCAACGGGATGTTCGGAATGATCCGGCAGGTGGGCGATGAGGTACGATTGATGAGAATGGTCGGGGGCACAAGGCTCTCATCAGGCCCCGCTGAACTGAAGTCGGAACGCGCAGCCTGGCGCGGGCAGGTGGCGCGGATCGACGCGTCCGACCCCGCGAACAATGTGGTTGACCTGGATCCGCCTCTTCCGCGGGACCCAGACCTCGCCGGGCGCACGATCCACTTCATGAACGATCTGCCGATGGACACGAGCTACAGAATCTCGGCGGTAACGAAAAACGGGATCTCAACCGGCGACATTACGATCCTCAGGGGACTCAGAGAGGGTACCGACCTCGCCAGCGGGTACACGTACCTGGTCAATCCCGGTGACGAGTACGTTGTACCCACGATCGCCGGGATGGGCGGAGGACAATAGCGAATCCAAAATCCACGTCTCCCAAAATTCCCTGCCTACGGCGTGTTCCTTGAAAACGGGAAGACGTGAGACGGGAGACGGCAGAGTTTACCTGCCTTGTGAGTTTTCTTTACGCGCCGGAGGCAAGAAGGGATAACATACCAGGCAAGGGCTTCTTCTCCCGTCTTACCTCTCCCGTCTACCTGCATTTCTTCGTGCCTTTGTGCCTTTGTGTGAGAAAAGGTTCTTCTACTGCTACTGCTACCGTTCCCGATGTCTCCCTATTTCATTCTCTCATAGTCCGCGCGGGTAATCTCGAAATCAAGCACCTTCCCGCCGTCCACCTCTCGTGCAGCGGTCAGGCCCAGCGATCGCCACAGCGCTACTGAACGCGGATTGTCCGCACTCACGTCCATCGGGCAGAAGCGGTCGATTCCCAGTTCTCCAAACGCGTACGCCATCAGACGGCGTACGACCTCTTTCCCGTACCCCCGACCCCACAACGCCTTGTCCCAGATCCCGATGGGCAGGCGCATCACCTTCTCGCCAGCGATTCTTCCACGATCCAGATTCATCCACTGAAGACACGCTTCGCCGATGGCGCGGCCGCTCGCCTTCTCGACAATGGCAAACAGGAATCCCTGTTCCGCCATCGCTTTGCCGGCCCCTTTGAGATACTCGCTCGTGACGGGTTCGTCGGGCGGGTCCAATTCCATTGCATTCAGGAATTCGGGTTCGCGATAGAACGGAACGGCCAGATCGAAATCAGGCTCATCGAACGGCCGCAGACTCAGGCGCGGCGTTTCCAGGTGAAGGTTGTGACCGG
>JAAXHE010000069.1 GCA_012271065.1 Candidatus Latescibacterota bacterium | reverse complement strand
GGTCGGGGCGTCCCGCAGGTTGAATCTCGACCGGAATTGAATAAAATAGCGTCTCTTCGGAGACCGGGCAAGCACTATCGAGGTTTTTTGACGCCTCCGTCCGCTATCATCCCCTGCGCTCGACAGGAATCGGGAGATCCACCCTGACATTTCCCAGCCGCTGTGATTCCAGAAACCCGATCATAATCTCAACGACCCGGTGCGCGTCCTTTGCCGGCGAAACCGGCTGGCCGCCGCTATCGACCAGGCGCACCAGTTCCTGGACTCCGGCGCGAATACCGCTGACGGGCCACTCGGGCGCCTGGATCTCTTCCCGTTCACGGTCGCGAACGAGCAAGGCGTTTACGCGGCTGATTTCGACGGAACCGGTCGTGCCCACGATTTCACACTTGAACTTGGGACCTGCGGAGGCTTTTGAACCGCCAGCGACAAACCCCCTCACGCCGTTGGCGAAATGGATGTATCCGCTCGCCGACGGTTCGGTAGCCGGGTCGTGACCGCCATCGCCCCTGTACTCCGTGTAGTCCTCGAAACCGGCTTCCAGCTCCGCAAACACCCAATCCGGCTCCGAGTCCGCATAATAACAGATCGAATCCACCAGATGCGTACCGTTTCTGAACAACATGGAACGTGGACCGTTCAGCGCCGCCACGATCTGCTGAACGGATCCGATCTCTCCACTATCCACGATCTCTTCCTTGACGTGGCGCCATAGCGGCTGGAAGCGCCTTGTGTGATCGACTGAGAGAATCGCACCGTTGCGTTCAGCGGCGTAAACCATCCGGTCCGCGTCCGCCAGATTGGTCGCAAGGGGTTTTTCACAAAAGATCCCCTTTACACCCGCGTTGGCAGCATCTACGACCAGATCCGCATGCATGTGGTCGGACGTGGCCACCGTAACGATATCCAGGTCCTCTTTCGCCAGCATGTCACGGTGATTCGAATATGTATTGAGACCGGGCCACTCGGATTGCCAGCGGTCTCTGAAATCGATAAGTGTGGATTCCTCCAGGTCGCACGCGGCGGACAGGCTCGCATTCTCCAGGTTCAGGAGGCCCGACGCATGTTCGACGCCAATGCCCCCGCATCCAATCACACCCACGCGGTACGATGTCATCAGCCACCCCTTTTCTGTAAGGCATAATTCCCCTTCAGGTATCGAAGGGTCTCTTCCATTCCACCGTCCACGGCCGCCCTGTGAAACCGCATTCGCCGGGCGTCATCGAGAAACGGCGCCGCCATTGCGACATTCCGCTCCCAGGTGCGCCGCGCTTCGTGTTCCGGCGTGTCGCATCGTCGCAACCTGAGAAATATGCGCTCCAGTTCCCAGGGGTCGTCCTCCAGCGCCCAGGGCTTGACCAGGTCGAGGTATTCGCCCACAACCCCGCAATCGATAAAGCCGACGCTGTCTTTGCGTCCGAATCGGTGAATCGCTGCCATGTAGCTGGCGTTGCCGATGCCGAACCCGTCCACCATGGACCACAGACCCATTATAATCGGTCGCCAGTCTTCGATACCGTATACGTGGACGGTCACTTCATCCCGGAATGCCTCATCCACGGTGAGGTGAGAAATGTACCCGAGCATCATGGCGACATCCGCACCGGAAAGCCGCGTTGGATCGGCCAGGTCCGGGTGGGACCCGAACAGCCCCGCAACCGACCGCCCCCACGTGTCACGGCGATCGTCCGAATAGAAATGGGTGGCGAACTTACCCCTCTTGCCGACAAAACGCAGTCCGTCCGGCGCACACGTACCTGCGAGCAGGTCGGGCGTATGTGCATCCGCGAGCGCCGCCGCCTCGGGGCACTCCCGGTGAAATCGCTCGTGCAGGGCTGCCAGCAATGCAAAATGGCAACGGCCTCTCGGCATCGGGTTTCCTCACGGTTTGCCGGATGTGAAGTCGGTTCCTGGACAAATCGCCTCAAATCTAAGGGATGTTCACGGCCCGGTCAAGATTGAATGGGTGCGCGCGCGGCTTTCAGATGCCGCCCCCGGCCGGTTTGCGCGCGTTTGTCCCTTTTTTGAGTTGACGCGCACCGGCGGAACGTCTAAGTTCTGACTGCCGTTCAGTTTTCAATTTCCGTCATCCCTGCAGAGCAGCTTTTTCAACGGACTGCTATTCAATGTCCAGAATTGCCGGCGTCGATATAGGTGGCACCTTTACGGACATCCTGATTCTTGATGATTCGGGGCCGCACCTGATCGTCAGGAAAGTACCGACGACCCCGGATGATCCCTCGAGAGGGCTGATCGAGGGGTTAGGCGCCCTCGGGCAGGCGGACCGCGGAATCGAACTCGTCATTCACGGAACCACCGTGGCGACCAACGCCGTCCTCGAGCGCAAGGGCGGACGATGCGGCCTGATCGCCACCATGGGGTTTCGGGATATCCTGGAACTCCGGAGGCGCGACCGGCCTCATCTATACGGGCTTACAGGAACCTATGAGCCTCTGGTTCCACGCGACCGCCGGCTGGAAGTTGCCGAGCGAATCTCGGCGGAGGGCGAAGTGCTTGTTCCGCTCGACGAGGACGAAGTCCTGTCGTGCGCGGAGAAGCTCACGGCTGAACGCGTCGACGCCATCGTCATCTCGTTTATGAACGCGTACGCCAACCCGATCCACGAACGAAGGGCGAAATCGCTAATAGAGAAACGCTATCCGGAAATTTACGTGGTCGCGTCCGCGGAAGTCCTTCCTCTGATTCGTGAATTCGAACGCACCAGCACGGCCGTCGTCAACGCGTACGTCCAACCCGTCGTCAGCCGATATCTGGCCAACCTGGAACGCAGCATGGAGCGCCGGGGATACAGCACCCATCTGCTCGTCATGCAATCCAACGGCGGCATGATCCCTGCCGGCGAAGCGGGAAGATACGCCGTTCAGACGGTGTTGTCGGGGCCCGCGGCGGGGGTCATCGCGGCGACGGCCATCGCTGCTGAGAACGAAGTCCGAAATCTCATTGCCTACGATATGGGGGGAACCAGCCTGGACGTATCGCTGGTCACGGATGGCGTTCCGGTTCAGGCCGATGGCACGGAACTTGATTTCGGCATTCCGATCCTGCTCTCCATGGTCGACATCCAGACCGTTGGCGCCGGCGGCGGCAGCATCGCGCGCATCGACGACGGCGGCATCCTTCAGGTTGGCCCGGAAAGCGCCGGCGCGGATCCGGGCCCGGCGAGTTACGGTCGCGGCGGCCGCCTGCCGACGCTTACCGATGCGAATCTCGTGCTGGGTCGAATCAACCCGGAATACCCGATCGGGGGCCGCGAGGGTTTCTCCTTTGACCTGCCGAAAGCCAGGGTTGCGCTGGAAGAACACGTCGCCGGGCCGCTTGGCCTCTCGGCCGAAGAAGCCGCGCGGGCGGTCGTCGCCGTATCCAACAACCGCATTGCCGGCAGCCTCCGCCGGATCTCCATCGATCGCGGCCGGGACCCCGGAGACTTCACCCTGTTCGCCTTTGGGGGAAGCGGCCCTCTCCTGGCCGGGTTTCTGATGGATGAACTCGGTATTCCCAGGGGTCTTGTCCCTTATCATCCGGGTATCGCATCTGCCTGGGGCTGCGCAATCGCGGACGTGAAGCGCGATTACGTAACGATGGTCAACCGCCGCCTCGACGACCTCGACGAGACAGAAGTCAGGCGGATCTTCGACGACGACCAGTCGCGCGGGAATGCGTTCCTGAAGCAGGTAGCCCTGCCGCTCAGCCATATTCATCTTCTCCGTGAAGCCGACATCGCGTACGAGGGTCAGACCCACGTCATCCGCACTCCGTTGCCGGACAACGATACGAGTCCGGAGCGCATCGCGACGCGGTTCAGAGCCTCGTACCTCCGCCGATACGGAAGCGCACACAGCGGCTTCGGCCGTCTGGAAGCGCTGCTGGACGGCATTCCCCTTCGACTGCTGAACCTGCGGACCACCATTATCGGGGTAAGGAAACACCGATCTCTGGGCTCAATGCTGACACCGCCGGCGACCACGCTGGATCAGGCGTACAAAGGCAGCCGCGACGTCTGGGTTGAAGACGCGTTTGTTGCATGCCCGACCTACGAGCGTTCCAGAATTCCCTGGGGCACCGAACTCTCCGGACCCGCGGTGATCGAGCAGTCCGACACGACCGTCTGGCTGGACCCTTTCCTCCGCGCCAGCGTGCTGGACGGCGGCGCCTTCCTCGTCGAATCAACCCTGCGGGCACCCAGGAACCGCCCCGGCGTCTAGCAGCCCGGTGCATTCGCAATCTGGAGCGACTTCGAAATGGATCCGATCACTCTGGCTGTAATCCGCGGCAGCCTGGAACAGATCGCCGATGAAATGGATGCCACGCTGGAACGCATGGCCTTCTCGCCGGTGATTTCAGACGGCTTCGACCGGGCCAGCGGCATCTATGCGGCAAACGACGGGTCCGTCATCGTACAGGGGCCTCGCGGCCTGCCGAACTTCATATGCGTGATGCAGCACACCGTGCGTTCAACCATCGCCCACTTCAACGAACCCGCCGAGGGGGACGTCTACATTGTCAACGACCCGTACCTCGGCGGCACGCATCTGATGGACGTAAAGTTGATCAAACCTTTCTTCTATCGAAACAAACTCGCGTTCTACCTGGCCAACAGCGGGCACTGGCCTGACATTGGCGGGAGGGTTCCCGGCGGGTTCTCGACGAAGGCCACGGAGGTATTTCAGGAAGGCTTGCGGCTGCCTCCACTCAAGCTCATGGACGAAGGCAGGCTTAATCAGGGTGTGGTCGACGTCATCCTGCACAACGTTCGCGTACCCCGCGAACGTCAGGGGGACATCATCGCCCAGGTGGCATCGCTGAATCTCGGCGCCGATCGGCTGACGGCATTGTTGGATCGCTACGGCGAAGCGACCGTATTCGAGGTCGTCAGCGAACTGGAGCTTCGTTCCGAGAAGATGATGCGGAAACACATAAGCACCATTCCCGATGGTTGTTACGCCTTTGACGAATACATGGACAGTGACGGCGTAGACTGGAGGCCGTTACACATCCATCTCGAAATGACTGTTGACGGCGACAGCGTTCACATCGACCTCTCGGAAAGCAGCCCGGCCTGCCGAGGGCCGCTTAACAGTGTATTGAGTACGACAATGGCGGGTGTCTTTATTGCCTTCAAGCATTTTTTCCCCGACGTGCCCATCAACAGAGGTTGTTTCAAACCCTTTTCCTTCAATATTCCTTCCACCACGTTCCTGCACGCCCTGCCGCCGCGTCCCGTCTCCGGCTGCGCAGCCGAAGTCTGTCAGCGAATGATCGACGCTGTACTGGGCGCAATGAGCCAGGCCCTGCCGGACCGCTGCTACGCCGGCCCCATGGGTACTGTCACCAATCTCTCCGTTGGCGGTGACGATCCGGAAAGGGGATATTTCGTCTTCTATTCGTTTATAGGCGGGGGTTACGGCGGCAATTATCTGACAGACGGGCTCACCAACGGCAATCCCACCATCGCGGTCGCCCGCACCCAGGCGCTGGAAATCTTCGAGTCCAGGTATCCGGTACTCTTCGAAACCTACGCCCTGCGCGAGGACTCCGGCGGGCCCGGGTGTCGCAGGGGCGGATTCGGTGTGGTGCTTCAATTTATGCTCAGACGAGGCGAGGCCAGCGCCTCGCTCCTTGGAGACCGGGGTCGGTTCCGGCCATTCGGTGTACTTGGCGGAAAACCGGGCAGAACCGCCGAGCACACCTTTACGCTGCGGGGCAAGGCGTACCGGCCACCGCACATCACCAAGGACGAGGGCGTCCATATGGTCGAAGGAGACCGACTCCGCCTCGAAACCCCGGGCGGCGGCGGACACGGCGCGCCCGACTCGCGCTCGGATGAAGCCGTCCTGGAAGACGTGAGGCGAGGGTATTACCGCAGGGAGGCTGCAGAAGCGGACTACGGTATTGTGATCAGACCCGATGTGCTTGAAATCGACAGATCGGCGACAACACGGCTGCGGAACTCACGAACGCGTACCGACCCATGACCGGTAACGCCCGGCGTATTGTGTCGTTCATACGCCAGGTTTACCGTTTACATCGTACGTGCCAGCAATCCCCCATCCACCACGAGCGAGGTGCCCGTAATGAACGACGCCGCGTCGGACGCCAGGAAAAGCACGGCGGACGCGATGTCGGCGGGTGTGCCGACCCGTTTCGCCGGCACCATTTCGGCCAACCTTCGCCGTTCATCGTCGGGGACGCCAACCCGATCCCAGAGCGGCGTCTGAATCGCTCCGGGAAGCACGGCATTTACGCGGATTGCGGGCCCGTAATCCAGCGCCAGGACCCGGGTAATGCCCAGCACTCCGGCCTTGGCGGCATCATAGGCCGTGTTGGTCTCGAACCCCACCAGTGAGTGTACCGAACCCGTGTTGACGATCGACCCACCGTCATTCCTCAACATGGACGGTATCGCGTACTTGGCGGCCAGATAGATCGCTTTCAATCCCGTATTCAACGTCCTGTCCCAGACGGATTCCTCCAGTTCCGTGGCAGGCGCATTTCGATACCAGATCGCGTTGTTGTGGAGTATATCCAGCCTGCCGAACGCCTTGTCGGTCTCCGCGACCATCCGGCGCACCTGTGCTGCATCGCTCACATCGGCTTCGACAAAGACCGCCTCTCCACCGTTGGCGGCAATTCGGTCCACAGTCTGTAAACCGCCCGCCACGTCCACGTCCGCCACGGTTACCCGGGCGCCTTCAGCGGCCAGCAGATTCGCCGTACTCTCACCGATACCCGAAGCCGCCCCCGTTACAATGGCGACTTGACCCGCGACGCCTCCCGATTTGTGATTTCCCACAATCTGCCTCCCTTGTGATGATGTTTCCGAGACTTGCTTCCTGCGTTATTCATGGATACATCCATGCCCTGAGAAGCGCCGACAAAGGACCCCTTCCGAGCCCAGTCCCTTGATGCGAAACCTGAAACATGCCCTGTCAGGACGTCCCTCCCCGCGCGGCGGCCCGGTGGTATCGGGCGTGCCAGTCTATGGCAATTTTGCAAAAAGTCCGCACCGGAGCCGAGAAATTCCTATCTTTAGGATTGGCAGAAATACCGGACACGAAGTGTTTTACCCGGAATCCGATTCCTGAGTCGGATTTCGACGCAGCTGCCGCACAGAAATAAAGCAAATGCCGGAAACACCGGGTAATTTCGTATCGCACGGAGTCCGCAGTGTCTTCCGAAGAAGATAGACAGGAATCCATCATGGCGCCAGTCGCACTCGTAACGGGCTCGAGCCGGGGAATCGGTCGGGCTATCGCCTGTTGTCTGGCCGACGCCGGTTATGACATCGTCGTCAACTACGAAAGAAACCGGGCGGCCGCAAAGCAGACCGCCGCCGAGGTCCGGAGAAGGAATCGCCGGCCGCGCATCTGCGGGGCGTCTGTCGCGGTTCCCGAGGACAGCCGACGCCTTGTCGAATACACCCTGGATGCGTTCGGCCGTTTAGACCTGCTCGTAAACAACGCCGGCATCGCCCCGCGGACCCGGGCGGATATTCTTGAAACGACGCCCGAGAGTTTCAATGAGGTTCTTGACACCAACCTCAAGGGGCCCTACTTCCTGACCCAGCTTGCGGCCGGTCATATGATTCAACTCACCAGGAGCGAGATCGTGCCGAAAGCCAGAATCGTAAACGTCACGTCGATCTCGGCCTTCGCAAGCTCCACATCCAGGGGCGAGTATTGCGTCTCCAAGGCGGGCCTCAGCATGATGACAACACTCTTCGCGGTCAGATTGGCGGAACACGGAATCACCGTTAACGAAATCCAGCCCGGCATCATCAAAACGGATATGACGGAGCCGGTCAGAGAGATATACGACCGGCGAATCGCCGAAGGCCTTACGCCGATCCGGCGCTGGGGTCTGCCCGAAGACGTGGGAAAGGCCGTCGCCGCGGTTGCACTGGGTTATTTCGACTTTACAACCGGCGCCGCGATCCCGGTAGACGGAGGCTTTCACATTCGGCGCCTTTGATTCCTGCGAAATGACATTCGCAACCGGGAGATTGACTTATCGGCAGTCCGTCGTTATATTTGTAACGGTGTGTCGAAGTCCTGAATCCGTCCTGTTTCAAGGACGCTCGGGAGACAATTAAGGCAAGATTCAGGGCCTGTATCGGAAATAGTCAGTGAGCTCCTGTCCGCCTGCAAACGCAACGTCAAGGACGACGCGCAGGCTTTATATTCGGGTGAAGCCATATGCTAAAGGGCATCTTTAAGCGTGATGAGGAAGAAAACCCCGCTTCGAGCCGCGAGAGACAGATCGTTATCGAGGGTCAGACGGAAGAAGTAGAAGAGGCCATGCATCTGCTTTCCGAGAAAGACACGGACGACCTCGACGAAACGATGGAGGAGATCGACGCTGCCGTCAGGAAGGCCGCAAAGACCACGCTCCAGGACATCCGGATGATGGAGGAAGGCCGTTGTCCGGCATGCGGCCAAAAAACGCGGCAGTTTCTCTTTACCAGTGTCTGCGCTAGCTGCGGCTGGTTTTCGTTCATCTCGCCGGAAGAGGGCAAGTCCATTATCCACCTCAAAACAGGTCGCAACATCGAGTGCGGCACCACGTTCGACACCCAGGGCGACTATATCCTGGGGATTACGGACGGCGTGGTGCGCGCAAAAGTCACCAAAGACAACGTCCAGCACATAGAATACGTCTGGTCCGACGAGGAAATCGAAAAAAAGCGAACGGCCCGCGCTCGCGAGCAGGCCGGCATCTGCAGTTGGTGCGAAAAGAGCCTGACGCTGGCCGAAGAGGACGTGATTGTTTCCTACGCCGCATTCGGCAGCTTTCAGGATCGGTACGTTTTCTGCTCGAAACACTGTTCGGAGGCTTTTCAGGGTCAATATCCGATCAGGGTGCATAAGAACTGCTACAACCGGCCCTGTCCGGATTGCGATCTGTGCATCAAGAAATACAGCGGAGAAGACGAGACGCTTCTCCGGCGCCTCCAAGCGGTTAACGAATAAGCACGGCACCGACATATCGACACTGCGCGTTGCCTGCGTTCCCGCCTGACGCTCCCATCCTTCACAACACTCCATCTTCAGTTAATGGTGTTCTCACCGGTCTGCCCGCCGGCGCCGCCTTCGGTCAATCCTGCATGCGCCGCGGCCGGACTCTGCTGCTCGTCGTGCAGCCGACTGTATACCCCGCCCTGAGACAGCAGTTCTTCGTGGGTCCCCCATCCGGCCATTCGTCCGTTCTCGAGTACCAGGATCCTGTCCGCGCGGGCGGCCGTTGAAATCCGGTGTGTGATTACAAATGTCGTCCTTCCGTCCATAACCTGATCCAGGGTCTTCTGGATTCGCGCCTCGGTACCGGCATCCAGCGCCGATGTCGTATCGTCCAGGATCAGGATAGCCGGGTCGGTCAGGATCGCCATTGCCAACGCCAGGCGCTGTTTTTGACCGCCCGACAGATTGCTGCCGCCTTCCTCGACACGGGCTTCGTATTTCTCCGGCTGGCTCATAATGAAGTCATGCAACTCAGCGCGCCTGGCGGCCTCCATGATCTGATCCGGCGTCGCGCCATCCCTTCCGTACACGATATTCTGCGAGATCGTGCCCGAGAACAGTACGGGTTCCTGCGGCACCATGCTGACGTGCCTCCGGATGCACGACAGACGGAGGTCCCGGAGGTTGTAGTCGTCCAGCAGAATACTCCCGTGCGTTGGTTCGTAGAGCCTCAGCAGCAGGCTCAACAGCGTGCTTTTTCCAGCCCCGGAAGGCCCCACAACCGCCACGGACGTGCCTGGCCTGGCCGAGAAAGTCAAATCCCTTACTACGGCGTCCGCGAGGGCATTGTATTGGAACCAGACGTTTCGGAATACCACGCGGCCACGAACATGTTTGAGGTTGATCGCTCCCGGACGATCCCGAATCAGGATCTCCTCGTCCAGTACTTCGAACACCCGGGAAACGACCACGATCATCTGCCTGATGACCACGTTTACATTGGTAAGCGCAACCAGGGGCATGAACAGATTGGAGAGCGACATATTGAAATAGATCAACTCCCCCACCGTCATGTTTCCGTCACGGACCATCAACGCCCCCCAATACAGGATCAATGCGCCCGCACCTGCGCTGATGGCCGCGCAGACCGCGCGCAGGCTGGCGTTCAGCACAGAATTCCTCACCGACAGCCTGAAAATGGATGCCAGACGTCTGAAGAACAACCTTCGTTCCGTGCGTTCATTCCCAAATGAGTACACCACCCGAACGCCTCGAACCCTTTCTTCCAGGGTGCCGTACGTGTCGGCGTAGGCATCTCTCATCCGGGCAAACGTCTCTGATAAAGGGCGCTGGAATAACCGGTAAGTGAGTACGTAGAGCGGAAGCGCCAGCAGCGCGAAGGCGGCGAGCTCGACGTTAATCAGCAGCAACACCACAATACCGATCAGGATCTTGGCTGCATGGCCGATCGTTTCGACAAAGGTCGTGGTTACCTCGCTTTGCAGCAATTGTACATCGTCCAGAATGCGCGACATTATCTTGCCGATCTGTTTCCTGTCGAAGAAAGCCATCTGCAGTTTCTGTACCTTCTGGTGCAGATCCAGCCGTACCCGAAAGACGATCCGGTTGCCCACGAACGCGATGTTGTAATTGAAGAACCAGTTCAACCCTGCAAACAGGAGGCGCACGACCATATAGACGCCGAACACGACCCAGAGCCACTTGATCTTCTCCGACCGGGTTCTGGTCGGTTGCGGACGATCCGTGTCCCAGCTATGCGGCAGGACCCGCTGAGGGTCCCGTCCGATTATCTGACCCTGTGTCCCGTGCGGGGGCCGTACCTGTGCCGGGTCGGCGGGGGCCGCACCGGCGTTTTCGATGCTCCCGGGCCGGATCTGGAGTACGTCGTCCACCGTTGCCTTGGTGATGAAACCCAGAATGTAGAAATAGGATCCCGTTATACCCGCCAGCACCATCACCAGCGCGACCCGGATCCAGAACGGACGGATATAGTCTCTCGCAAATCGTTTGAGATACGGATTCATGTCAATTTCACATCTGCACGATGAATGAACGTAATACGATCACGACTCAGACTTCCCCGAGCCCGGTTTCAACCTCTCCAAACTGCTGGTCGACAAGACCCCGGTAAATTCCATGCGGTATCCGGATCAACACGTCGTGTGTGCCACGCTCAACGATTCTTCCCTGGTCCATGACGACGATTAGATCGGCAGCCAATACGGTGGACAGCCTGTGAGCGATGACAAACGACGTACGTCCCTTCAATATACTGGCCATCGCCTTCTGTATCAGGGCTTCCGAGAGGGAATCCAGTGAGGAAGTCGCCTCGTCCAGAATAAGGATCCCCGGATGGGTGAGCACCGCCCGCGCGATGGAAAGCCTCTGTTTTTCGCCGACCGAGAGCTTGATGCCGTCATCCCCCACCCTGGTATCGTATCCATCCCGCGTTCGCATCGAGAACTCGTGGATCTCACCCACGCGCGCCGCGTCGATTACGTCCCGTTCAGGCGCGTCCGGTCTGCCGTAGCAAAGGTTCTCCCTGAGCGTCCCGTCGAAAAGCACGGAGTCCTGCAGCACCTGGCCGACCTGTCTCCTGAGGGATCTGACTTTCACCTCCCGGATGTCGTGTCCATCAACGCGTATTGCGCCTTCCGTCACGTCGTAATACCGCATCAACAGGCTGGTCAGCGTCGTTTTCCCGCATCCGGTATGACCGACCAGAGCGACCATCTGCCCTGGCTGCACGTCAAGACAGATATTCTCCAGAACGGGCTCCCCGGGCTTGTACTCGAATCCCACGTTCTCGAAAACGACTTGGCCCGTGACTCCGGGAAGATCCACCGCATCGGGGGCGTCGCGGATCTCTACCGGATGGTTCAGGATCTCATAAATCCGATCTACGGAAACCATCATGTCTTCGAATTGTATACCGACGTTCATCAGGTTCAAGACAGGTTCGAAAACCCGCATGGCGTACGCCAGAAAGGCCATAACGCCGCCGTATGTCATTTCCCCCTGAATGACGAAATAGCACCCCAGACAGAAAATCAGGGTATTACGGATCCCGGATACCACCCAGAAACCGGAACGCGCCGAGGCACGATGCGTTTCCGCCTGCATCGCGAAATCCATGCCCGCTCGGGTCTCCTCCGCGAATGCCCTGTCCTCGCGTTTCTCGCGGCCGTAGGCCTTTACCAGCCGTACCCCGCTCAGCCGCTCCTGGAGCCCGACCGACACATCGTCCATCTTCTGCCGCCAACGGCGTCTGGAAGTACGGATCGGCCCTACGAAGATCCTGTAGTTGACAATGTACAGCGGCATCAGAATGGTCATCAGCAGAGCGAGTTTCCAGTTCAGCCCGTAGCAGATTACAAGCGCCGCTACAATCGATATCAGATCCGTCACCGTGCGCAGCACCTGCATCGTAACCATCTGTCGCACGGTTGCCACGTCCCCCATCATCCGCGACATGACTTTGCCAGTGCCCATTTCGTCATGAAAACTCATGGCGAGCCGGAACACATGCCTGTACATCGAGAGGCGCACATTCATGATCAATCGGTGAGCGGCGTACGCGAGTGTTAATGCGTTTGCAACACGCAAACCAGCCGTCAGCACAGGAACCGCGACCAGCAACGCGACCATAATCTCCAGCATCCCCCATCGGCCCCTCACGATAACCTCGTCGACGATGTACATCACGATCAGTGGCGGCAACATTCCCAGAACCGCCAGCATCACGGTCAAGCCCAATGCGCCGGACAGCCTCGCGGCGTACGGCCGGACGAATTCGAGCAACTTTCGGAAATTTTCAGTTCTCGATCGCGGTTCCACCTTCGTCTCCGGAGACTATCCGCACGGAAGGCATCGGCCTTGGCGCGCAATACGCCCAATCAACGTGAACATGGCTTGAAGGAGGAATGAGAAGATCCATGACAGTCGCTTACAGAATCAATTAGAAATTCCAGTTAATATGTGAAGGGTCGACCTGTTCGTGCCTTGCGTCCGGCGTTTCCCGCTGCCACCAAACCTGTAATCGCGGTTCGCACGGCGTTCAGACGGCAGATTGACTAATATATATATACCGCGTTGAATTCAAACTCCGGCGGACGAAGGCCGGCCGTGCCCTCTGCGGCGTTACTTGCTGCATCAACCGGCCCGGTGCGTGCCGGGACGCTTGCCGGATTCAGCCGGCCTGGTCTTGATCCCCTTGGAACCGTCATCCGGTCTGCGTCGGCCGGGACGCTTTTTCTTGCATGTTCAGGCGAGTTCGTCCATAATTCAGCTGTCGTACCACGAGGATCCGGGTATCCGCGTCCACATCGTTGGATTACCGCTGTCAATAGCCTCAATAACGGCTGCCGTTTGCCAGAAATTCGTTCCCATGGACGTATCCGGTCTCACGATTTCTCAAGTTCGAGATCTGCTTCGTTGTCCAGACGAAATCGATGCAGCGCTGCTGGATATACTGGATGCCGATCCTCGCGCCGGCGTTCGCCGTCTGGTCCTCAAAGAGCGCCGCCGCAGAAAAACCGTCGCGGCGGAACGCGCGCGCCTGGAGAAAATGCGGGCCCTGGAAAAGCGACTGCACGAGCGGGGCCACCGCCACATTGCGGGTGTCGACGAAGCCGGACGCGGGCCCCTGGCCGGTCCGGTCGTCGCCGCCGCGGTGATTCTTCCCCTGGAGGTCGTGATTCCCGGCCTGAACGACTCCAAGGTACTCACGCCTGACAGGCGGTCGAGCCTTTACGCGCGGATCACCGAAACCGCTGTTGCCCATGGCATTGGCGAGGCTTCGGCGGAAGAAATCGACCGCATCAATATCCTGCAGGCCACCTATCTCGCCATGCGCCGTGCTATCAAGCGGCTTCGCATCCCACCCGATCGCGTTCTTGTGGACGGCACCGGCGTACCCGGGAGTCCATACCGTGAGTCCGCCGTGATCGACGGCGACGCCGTTTCGCTCTCCATTGCGGCCGCATCCATACTCGCCAAAGTGACCAGAGACCGCCAAATGGCCGCTTTCCATAAAGAATTCCCTGAATACGGCTTCGCGGACCACAAGGGGTACGGCAGCGCAGACCACCGGCGGGCCCTGCGCGTACATGGCCCGTGCCGGATCCACCGGTTGTCCTTTAAAGGGGTGCGGTCGGCCACCCATTCCGGAAGCGCGCCGGAATCTGCCGGAACGACCCGAGGCACAGCGGACAAGGATGGACGTCCGCCTCGCGTCAGGAATGTGCAGACCCAACTCTTCCGGACCGGCAAGAGGGGGGAAAACGCGGCCGCGGCCATGCTCGCAAGAACGGGTTACCGGATTCTCCGGCGAAATTACCGGGCGGGAGGCGGAGAAATCGACCTGATCGTGTCGAGGGGGCCTATTCTTGCGTTTGTCGAAGTCAAGACCGCCGCCGCAAAGGGTTTCGGCCCTCCTGAAGTCCGCGTAACCAGGGAAAAACAGCGGCAGATCGCGCGTACAGCCAGCGCTTATCTTCAACGCCACCCTGCCCCGGATCTGGCGCCGCGGTTCGACGTGATCGCCGTACACTTCGGGGACGGCTCGCCACGAATCCGGCATCTCGAATTCGCATTTCGGCCGGAAATCTGATAAATCTTGACATTGAGCAGGCTTGTATGTATCTTTGTCGATTTGGCTGAAAATCAAGGGCTTATACAACTGGAATCGGAACACGATGGCGACTGACCTCATCCCCCGCGTCAAGGGTGTCAGGGATTTCTATCCTGAAGACTGGGCCCTGCAAAAATGGCTGGGTGAAACGTGCATCGCACTCGGCGCCGGCTTCGGTTACCAGGAATACGAGGGTCCTGTCATGGAGTACATGGACCTCTACCTGGGCAAGACCAGCGAGGAAATCGTTAGCCGGCAGACGTTCACGTTGTCCGGCCGCGACGAAAAATCCCTGGTCCTTCGTCCGGAGCTTACGCCGACCCTGGCTCGCATGGTAGCCCAAGAGGAAGATCGCCTTGTTTTTCCGTTGCGCTGGCAATCTTACGGACGATTCTATCGATACGAACGCCCGCAGCGCGGCAGAGGAAGGTCTTTCTTTCAGTGGAACATCGACCTGCTGGGAAGCGACACCGTCCATGCCGACGCCGAAGTCATCACGATCGCCTGTCAACTCTTCAAGACGCTCGGACTGTCTCCGGGTCAGGTGACCGTGAGGGTCAACGATCGACAGGGCCTCGAATGCCATCTCATCCGCTCCCTCGGCCTTCGCTCCGGTCAGATCCGGCCGCTGTTCGCCATCGTCGACCGGATCGACCGGATGCCTTTCGAGAAATTTAGCGGAGGTCTCGCCGAGCTCGGCCTGGATTCCGAACAGATCGACGGGCTTGTAGAGATGCTGGAAAGCAAAGACCCGGGGTTCTCGCCGCGGCTTGAACAGGTCATCCGGCTGCTTGAAAGGAACGATGTTTCGGAATACGTGGAACCGGACCTGAAAATCGTGCGCGGATTCGACTATTACACCGGCATCGTCTTCGAGGCCTGGGCGAAGCATTCACTGAGGCGCGCCCTGTTCGGCGGCGGGCGATACGACAACCTGACCCTGCAGGTCGGTGGCAGAAAGCCCGTTCCGGGCGTGGGCTTTGCGGTTGGCGACATGGCAATTACAGAACTGCTCAAAGAATCCGATCTGCTTGACCACGTGACCTCGCCGGTCGCGGACCTGCTGGTTTCGGTCTTCTCGGAGGACACGGCCGAACAGGCCGCTTCATATGCGCGTCTGGCCAGATCCCGGGGGCTCGCCGTGGAACTCGGTCTGAAACCCGGCCAGCGTCTGGACCGGCAACTGAAATACGCACACCGTAAGGGAATCCCGTTTGTCACGATCATCGGCCCCGACGAAGTCAGTTCAAAAACCGTCCTGCTGAAGAATCTGGCAACCGGCGAACAGACCGTCCTCCCTTCCTGCAACGTCGGAAAACTCGCAGAACTCATAAGGCATTATCGTCAACGTTGAAGATATGATTTGCGGGTGCGCCTCACCGGCATTCCCGCGTTACATCGGGTCCACTTAACGGAGTTTTGAACATGGCGGAATCCCTCGGCGACTGGAAACGCACGCACTCCTGCGGCGACCTGCGCGCCCGCGACATCGGCGGGCAGGTCACGCTCATGGGGTGGGTCTCCAAACGCAGGGATCACGGCGGCGTGATTTTTGCCGACCTGCGCGATAGAAACGGGCTGACGCAGGTCGTATTTCGACCCGATCTGAATCCCGAAATACACAGGAAGGCGGAAGCCATACGGAACGAGTTCGTTCTGGCGATCAGGGGAAGGGTGGAGTCCCGGCCTGAAGGCATGGCCAATCCCAACCTGCCCACGGGCGCAATCGACGTCGAGGCATCCGAACTGCGAATTCTGAATGAATCGGAGACGCCGCCCTTTCTCATCGAAGCCGAGTCGGATGCCAACGAAGAGATCAGGCTCCGTCATCGATACCTCGATCTTCGCCGACCGGACCTGCAAGCCGATATCCTGCTGCGGCACCGCATATCGCAAGCCACGCGGAGACTCCTTTCCGATGACGGCTTTATCGAGGTCGAAACCCCGTTTCTGATGAAGAGTACGCCGGAAGGGGCGCGAGACTATCTGGTGCCCAGCCGGATCAACCCGGGCCACTTCTACGCTCTGCCCCAATCCCCTCAGACCTACAAGCAGCTTATCATGGTGGCCGGATTCGACCGGTATTTTCAAATCGTGCGCTGCTTCAGAGATGAAGACCTGCGCGGTGACCGGCAGCCGGAATTCACGCAAATCGATATCGAAATGTCATTCGTCAATGAAGAAGACGTCATGGAAGCCGCCGAACGGCTGACTGCCAGTCTTTTCAAGGCTATCCTGGATATCGACCTGCCGCGTCCCTTTCCGCGCCTCACCCACAAGGAGGCGATCGACACCTACGGCTCCGACAAACCTGACACCCGTTTCGGTTTTGAAATCGTCGACCTGGCCGCGGCCGCCGAAGCCTCGGACTTCCAGGTGTTCAAACGTGTGCTCTCCGGTGGGGGCCAGGTTCGCGGCATCAACGCGAAGGGATGCGCCGGGTTCTCCCGTAAACAGATAGACGACCTGGGCGTTTTTGCCAGCGGATTCGGCGCCAAGGGTCTCGCATGGATCAGGGTGACCGACGGCGGTATGGAATCGGCCATCGTCAAATTCTTCCCGGAACAGGCGCAGATCCTCCTGAAGCGGGCTCTCAACGCCGAGTCCGGCGATCTGCTGCTGTTCGCGGCCGACCAGCCGGCCGTTGTCGCCGAGGTACTCGGCAATCTGCGCCTGAGGCTGGCGAGTCAGCTGAATCTGCTGAACCGCGATCACTTCAGCTTCGGCTGGGTTACGCATTTTCCGCTCGTGGCATGGGACCCGCGGGAAAAACGGTATGCGGCGTGCCACCATCCGTTCACCTCGCCGCTGGACGAGGACATCGACAAAATGGCGACGGACCCGTCGGGCGTACGGGCGCGGGCGTACGACCTCGTCCTGAACGGGAACGAAATCGCAGGCGGCAGCATTCGTATCCACCGCCGGGAAATCCAGGAAAAAATGTTCGAACTTCTGGACATTTCTCCGGATGAAGCGGAAGAGAAATTCGGATTTCTGCTGGACGCCTTCCGGTATGGCGCGCCTCCCCACGGAGGGATCGCCTTCGGGTACGATCGACTGATCGCCCTGATGGCGGGCCGGGAGTACATCCGCGACGTGATCGCCTTTCCGAAAACCAACAATGCCGCCTCCCTGATGGACGGCGCTCCGTCCGTGGTCGACGCGGGCCAGTTGAGAGAACTGGGAATCCGGTTGCTGGGCGGCGAATCGAGCCATCCCCGAACCTGATGACCGCGTCTTCGTACAAGCGTTTATGTGGATTTTTTACTTGACTTCAACCTATTCTTGTAGTAATTTGGTGGCATAAATGTAGCGTCGTCAGACGGTGATTTCGCGCGTTTTTCCGTTGCGTTTACGTTAGGCGCCGGTTTCAGTATGTCTGCCAATTCATCGTCCATTCAACGCATGAACACGTGTCCCTAAGGAGACATCGATGGCAAAGCGCAACTTGATGGATCGTTTTACGGGATTTGGCGTCGTGCTGGCGCTGTTCTTGCTGCCCCTTCTGTCGGGATGTATTGCCATGGCCTCTGAAGAAGACCTTCAGATGCTGGAGGAGGCTCGGAACAAAGCGCGAGCGGCCGAAGCGGACCTGAATGCCTGTCGGCAGAAGCGGGCTGAACTGGAACGCACGCTGGCTGAAAAGAAACAGGAACTTCAAAGACTTACCGCCGATAGGGACGCCGTGCAGAACGCCATAAATCCGTAATGGAAAGGAGTTTCCAGTGAAGAATCGTACACACATCGGGTTTTCGCTCGTCTGCACCGCGCTGGCGATTGCCCTTGTTCCGCTGGTCGCCCTTGCCCAGTCGGATAACGGAATGACTTACGAAGAGTATGAAATGCAGCTTGCAAGCGTGCAGCAGGAGATCCAGGATACCAAGCAGAAAGTACAGGAGTGCAAAGACGCCGGAGACAAGATCGCACGGCAGATCGCCGGCGTGGATGCCCAGATTGCCAGCACGCATCAGGAAATTCTGGATCTGGTTGGCTGTCCCGATCAGGCGTGCATCGACGCCTACATGGCCGCACTGGATCGTGTCGAAGGTCAACTGAGGGCCCTGATGAATCTTCCCGATGCCGATCTGTTCGACCAGCGGGATCACTTCGATGCGATTTCCGAAGAGGTCGAGGGCCTCAAGCAGAACAAGATCCGACATCTTCTCAAAGCGAGCATGAAGCTCAAGAACATCGTGCAGCTGGTCGAGAGAATCGCCGCCCGGATGCCTGCGAAGAAGATCAAGGACTACACGGTGCTTCGGAACGACAATCTCTGGAATATCGCCAAGAGCGAGGACATTTACGACAATGCCTATCTCTGGCCACGAATCTATCTCGAGAACCGCGACAAGATCAGGCATCCGGATCTGATCTACCCCGATTGGGTGCTGCAGGTCCCCTTTGGCGTTGACAGAGGCCAACACCTGGTCCTTCAGGGCCATACACTCACGAGTATTGCAGGGATGATCTACAACGACCCGACGAAGTGGCACCGCCTTTACCGGGCGAACAAGTCGCAGATCAGGGATCCGAACCTGATCTTCCCGGCCCAGGTCATCGACGTACCCGAAGACTGACGGATTTCAGGACCCCACGGCTCCGAGCTGCGGAGATTTGCGTCCTTAAAAAATGGAAAGCGACTCACACGACGAATAAGACATTTGAAAAGCTCTCGTTACCGGAGTCTGGCCGGAACGGGAGCTTTTTTATTTATAAAAAGACCTAACCTGTTGAGAAATCCTACCTTATCTCATCAGCTGTCTATTCAGGGCGTTGATCCCCTCACATTGTACGGCCACAACGACGTCAACCTTCTGGCGCTCGAAGCCCGATACGGCGTCCACGTCACGGCCCGTGGCGAGACCGTCACAATCACCGGCCCCGCGTACAAAGTCCGGCATGTTTCCGGACTCCTGGAAGAGATGGTCTCGTGCCTGCGGCGCGGCGACGCGCCCGATGGGGCAGACGATTCGGGGGAAACAAATCACGACAACGGGCCTTCCGAAGCGAACAAGACGGTACTGGTCACCCAGAAATGCGTGATCCGGCCCCGCTCGACCGCCCAACAGCATTATGTGACCGGAATTGAAAAATTCGACATCGTTTTCGGCATCGGCCCCGCCGGGACCGGCAAGACCTACCTCGCCGTCGCCTGCGCCGCAGCGGCTCTCAAGCGCAAGGAGGTATCGAGGATTATCCTGACCCGTCCGGCTGTGGAGGCCGGAGAGCACCTCGGGTTCCTTCCTGGCGATATTCAGGATAAGGTCGATCCCTATCTGCGCCCGCTATACGACGCGCTGCGGGACATGATTCCCGGCGAACATATACAACACCTGCTCGAGAATCGGACACTGGAAATCGCCCCGCTGGCATTCATGCGGGGTCGTACGCTCAACAACGCGTTTGTCATTCTCGATGAAGCACAGAATACGACCATCAGCCAGATGAAGATGTTTCTCACGCGACTGGGCGCCAACTCCAAGGCGGTTGTCAATGGCGACGTCACACAGATCGACCTGCCGCCCGATGAATTGTCCGGACTCGTACATGTTCAGCAGATTCTATCACATATAGAGGCCGTGAGGTTCGTACAATTCACCGAAGAGGATGTCGTGCGTCACGCTCTGGTCAGGAAGATAATTTCCGCATACGACCGGTATGAAAGTGAAAAGAGGCTGCAGGCAGCCGATGAATCCGAGCTGGACGACGGAGTTGAAGCGCAGGAATTCTAAAGTGCAGGGTATCCCGCTCAATGATGCGTAGTCTCCGACAACTGCTCCTGTTCACAGGACTCGTGGAATCGGACGCCGGCAACGGCGACCGGAGTACGCCGTCCCCTCACAAACTTCGGCTGCGGCCGCGGGTACTGTTGCGGGTTGGTTTCATGTTCACGCTGGTTGCCCTGCTGACGTATTTTTTCCCGATTGCCAGAACGGACTACGAACACAGCGCATTCAGTGAGGGAACCATCGCGCCCTATGAAGTGATCGCCCCGGAGAACTTCAAGGTCCTGAAAAACGAAGCCGAATACGCCCGCGAAGTGGAGGCTGCCCGCGGCGACGTCCTTCCCGTCGTAATCCTGGACGCGGGGGTGTCGGCCGACAGGCAGCGTGGGCTTGAAGGATTCCTGCAAGACCTCAAGCGTTTGAGCATCTCAGCCATTCCGGATTCGGCCGCCCATCAGCTGCAACAGGCACATTCGGAAATCGGTTCGGTTTCTCAGACGAGCTTACGCTTTCTGATCAACCAGGCGGCCAATTACCCCGCAGGCTTTGAAAAGCTCCGTACGGCCGTTCGGGAATTGCTGGTATCCAGTTACACCGCGGGCGTTTTAAACCAGGATACCGAAGTCCTTGGAAGCGGCAACAGGGAGATAACCCTCGTCCAGGACGACCGGGAACAACGCGCTCCTGCGAATCCCATCCGAGGCCTGGAATGGTATGAACGCAGCCTGCAGGATGAAATCGACAGTCAGTTTCCGCAGGGTACGCCTGCTGAAATAAAGACCGTGTACGAACTCGTCGTCGTGTTTCTAACGCCTAACCTCACCTACAACGCGGAAGAAACCGAACGACGCAGGGGCGTGGCTGCAGCGAGGGTCTCTCCCTATAAGGGAACCGTCCTTGGCGGTGAGCGCATCGTCGACAAGCACGACCGCGTGACCTCGGAACACATGGACCAGCTGCGATCGCTGGCCGTACACATGAACAGAGCGGTCGATCGGGTCCCCTATCTGTATCATCTCCAGGTCGCCGCCCAGGCCGCCGTCAGCGCCCTGCTGGTTGCCATTCTGTTCATGTTTCTTCACGTGTCCCGCCCCTCGGCCATTGCTTCAACGTCGAACCTCGTCCTCTTTGGCATCCTGATCGTCATGCCCTGCCTGGTCGCGTCATATGCGGCAACGGTGTCGACGGTCACGCCCTTGCTGGTACCCGTTGCGCTTTCGGTGATGCTGGCGACCATCCTCTTCGATACCGAGGTCGGCCTGGTTGTTTCGTTCGTGTGCGCCACGCTGTGCGCGAGCATCGTGGGAAGTCTTTCGTTCGGACTGATTTACCTGATTACGGGCGCAGCCGGTGCTTACTCCGTGAGGCCGGTCAACCGTCGCAGCGATTTTTTCTACCGGTCCATCGCCTTCCTGGTCTGCGCCTATCTGCTCTCGACGCTCGCCACGGCCATCCTGTTGTTCAGCTATTCCAGCTTCGGCGAATTCTTCCAGAAGGTCAGGTGGGATCTGGTTCTGGGCACGTTTACTGCCTGTGCATCCTCCGTGCTGACCATCGGCCTCCTGCCGATCTTCGAAAGCGCTTTCAGCGTGGTCACAACCTACACCCTGCTGGAACTTTCGGACCTGAACCGGCCGTTGTTGCGCAACCTCGCCATTCGGGCGCCCGGCACGTACAGCCACAGTATCATCATGGCCAGGCTTTCGGAAGCGGCCGCAGAAGTCATCGGAGCCAACGGCCTCTTGGCCCGGGTCGGATGTTACTACCATGACATCGGCAAGATGATCCGACCGCACTATTTTATAGAAAACCAGAAGGGCGTGAATCCGCACGATGAACTCCAGCCTCGTCTGAGCGCTCTGATTCTGATTTCCCATGTGAAAGACGGCGTCAGAATGGCCGAAGAGGAAGGTCTGCCACGGGTCATCATCGATATGATATCCCAGCATCACGGCACGAGTGAAATAGCAGGTTTCAAGAAGAGCGCCATGGAAAGCAGCGCCCCGCACGAAGTGCTCGACGCCGATTTTCGATACCCGGGCCCGAGGCCTCAGACCCGAGAGGCGGGTATCGTCAGCCTGGCCGATGCGGTGGAATCCGCAATACGAAGTCTCAGCGCGAGTACCCCTGAAGAAACCCGTAACCTCGTACAAACGCTCGTAAAGGCCAGGTTTACCGATGGCGAGCTGGATGAATGCGACCTGACGCTCAGAGACCTGACCCGAATTCAGGAAGCGTTTCTGCCGATTCTCGAGGCCACCTGGCACAGCCGCGTTGCCTATCCGTGGCAGCACGAACAGAAGCGTGTCCAATCCAGACGCAGGAAGGAAGTTCTGTGACCCGTTTGCGTATCGAACAGGTGGCGCCGCTTCCCGATGCCTGCGACCCGATGGACCTCGAATTCCTGCTCGGCAGCGTGCTAAAGGATCATGGCGCCGACGGCAGCGTCACGCTGGTTCTGGCGGACGACGCAACGCTTCGACGTCTGAACGGTCAATTCAAGGGTGCATTCGTGCCGACGGATGTTCTTTCTTTTAATCTGGCTGACCCGGTCCATCCCGATTGCGATGATCTTGGTGAAATCTACATTTCCGTGGATCGTGCTTTATCTCAGGCCCGTGAAGGTTCAAGGTGCCCTTCAGAAGAATTGGCCTGGCTTGCCATACACGGAATCCTGCATCTGCTGGGGTATAGACACGACTCTCCCGGTTCCAGAGCCTCGATGCGGCGCAAGGAGCGGGAGTATCTGGCGCGGCTTGACGCAGGCATTCACATGAAGGGAGTGTGAGTCCATTTTGGATGACTCCGAGTGGTTGGCTGTACTCGTTGCGGCCGCGTCCCTGGTCGTTACCGCGCTCGTCGCCCGGATGGGCGCGATCGGCAGCACGATTTCACGGGCGACGCTTGAACGCCTCCGCGACGAAGCCGTTCCCCGCGCGAACCTCCTGCTGTCGATGTACCGGACAAGGTACGCGCTGGGACTGACGGTCTCGTTCGGCCAATCCCTGTCCATAGCGGCTGGCGCGCTTGCGTTCGCATTCATCGCCAGATTCGGATTGCAGGAATTCACATGGCCGTTTCTGCGGGACCTGTTGAGCATCGCCGCGTTCGTACTCGTCTCTCTGGTGATCGCCAATGCAATCTCCTTCTACAGGCGCGAAGAGGGTTCCGACCGGCCGCTGCCTCACCTGATTGCCATCTACTATCCATTTTATGTGCTGCTTCTGACCCCCGCGTTGCTCTTGCTGAAAACACAGAGTATTTTTGTCAGCGAAACCGATACGAGAGCGATCAAGGAGGAAGAGCTGCGGCAGATCGTGGAAACCGAGACCGAGGAAGGCACAATAGAAGAGGAAGAACGGGACATGATCGCCGGCATATTCGAGTTCGGTGACACGACCGTAAAGGAAGTAATGGTGCCGCGTATTGACATGGTGTGCGCCGAGATCTCTTCCAGACCGGAGGAAATCCTGGCCCTGATCCAGGAAAAGCGGCACTCCCGCATTCCCATTTACCGCGAACGCGTGGACCATATCGAAGGTGTGGTTTACGCCAAGGACCTGCTCGAGCTTCTGAGTACGGGTCAGGACTGGACGCCCGAAAATGCCATGCGAAAACCGTATTTCGCGACTGAAAACAAGAAAATCGCGGAACTGATGAGAGAGTTCAAGACAAACAAGGTTCACATGGCGATTGTCATCAATGAATTCGGCGGCACGTCCGGACTGGTCACGCTCGAAGACCTGATCGAAGAGATCGTCGGCGAAATTCACGACGAATACGACGAGGAAGAGCAGCTGTTCCACTGGGACGAAGACGGGCACGTCCTGATTGCCGACGCGCGACTCGATATAGACGATCTCAATCTGATTCTGAATATAGAACTTCCGCGCGACGGTTACGAAACCCTGGGGGGGTTCATCTACAACCACCTGGGCCGCGTACCGGGGCCGGAGGAAACCTTCGTATTCGAGAACCTCACCCTGTGGGTCGAGGAAGTGGTCGGCCAGCGCATTACCACGGTCCGGATCGTCAAACAGGAACCCGACAGGAACAAGCAGGACAAAACCCAAGAAATCGCTTGACAAAACGTCCCTGTTTGATAGATTCTCCTATATAGGACATCATTGGTCGCGGGGTGGAGCAGTCTGGTAGCTCGTTGGGCTCATAACCCAAAGGTCGCAGGTTCAAATCCTGCCCCCGCTACCAAAAAAACGAAAAGGAGGCCCGTTCATCGCGGCCTCCTTTTGCGTACCTGGTTTAGAAACAGGAACTTACATGGACAGGCAGGATAAAAACGTATCGCCGGCGAGGACAGGCAAACGCCGACACAGGCAGGGCGACCACAAGGGGCATCCCTACATCACAAGTGACGTGTCAACATCCGCAAGTGCCAATGGTCGTACCACCGAACACGATTTCAGGCCCAAAATGGACGGCGGGCTGGCGAAGCACCTCCTCGCGCGTCGCACATTTCTATGGCGTATTCGATTGCCTCCGGCCTCCCAACCAGAACCCCCACTCCCCTACCCATCCACTATCGCCAGAAAATCCCGCCTGAGCCGCTCACGCGCATCTATCACGGTCTCTCCCCAGCTGATGAGCGGTCCGGGCGACCCGTTCCAGCGGGCAGCCGGGCCGAACAGGACATAGATGTCCCACGCGACTTCCACGTTCCTGTCATACCATGTCTGCCGCGCGAACCACCTCCCGGTGACGCGCTGCTCGTCCCACAGATGAACGACCCTGCCATCCGGAAGCAGGCTCTGCTTCCACTCCGACCTGGCATCGCTGGCGATCATCGGAAGCCAGACCGCGTAGACCTTCACGTTGGCCTCGCGATCCCTGTCCAGAATCTCCTCCTGCACCCAACTGGCGCCTGCCTGACAGACCGGTCACGTGGGAGACAGCAGCAGGATGAGGCGCGGGGCGCCCGCGTCCCGATTGAATATCTCCCTGAGTTTCTCGATCCTGGAGAGGTCCCTCAGTCCCTGTGAGAATTCGTCCGATACCGGATCATCGCCGCAGGCGGCGGACAGCCCCGTCGCCAGGAGCAAGACCAGTGGCCAGAGCCGTACCGGGCCGGCAGCTGTCGACGACCGGTGCGGGAAGCGTGTCATCACGGATGATCTCCTTCCTTCAGGCCTCACCTGATAACCGGAACCAATACGATAGCAATCGAAGCCGCAAAATTACTCGGTCCTCGGGAATAACACAACAGATATCGCAATACCAGGGGAAGGAATCTCGATGGCGTCGTCAAACTGTTATCACCGCAACTCTGGCGCACGTCGTCCATTGTCGACTCCGGGAAATTGCCCGTCCGCGGCCGTCACGATCGCAATATGAACCATTTGACACCTTGCCGCATCCTCTTTCAACGTTATATTTTATAGAAGCCACTACGCCACATCCCCGCGCGTGGCGTCGATGAAGCACGAACCTACCTCACCTCCCCCGCCCGAAACGCGGCGCATCCCCTGATTGAATCCCCTTATGCCTTCCGGCGGATACCACACCGCCGACTGGAAAGCTCCCCTGCAGACCAATAACGAGAGTACCACGGCCTGTGTCTTGATTCCGGTGCCCCACAACAGGAGATTCACGCTATGCAGATTCATCTCAAGATCCTTCGGTACATCCTGGTTCTCTCTCTAATTGGCGGTGCGTTCGCGTTGCATGCGTCCGCCGATGAATCCGACGACGTCGAGGAAGGCACCGAAGCGGAAGAAACTGCCGAAGAAGAGCTGATCGTCTACGAACTTGACGCCGTTACCGTCACCGGTTCCCGGATCAAGAGCGAGGATCACCTCACGCCTGCGCCCGTGGTTGTCATGTCTCGGGATGAAATCAAGGTGCGGGGCCTGGCATCCATAGGAGACGTCCTGCAGACCCTGACCGTTCAGTCCAATGCCATCAATACCCAGGCCAACAACGGTGGAGACGGCTCCACTCGTATCAGCCTCCGGGGGCTGGGCGCTCATCGAACCCTGGTCCTGCTCAACGGACGCCGCTTCGTGCCGGGCGGCACCGGGGCCAATTCATCCGTCGATCTCAACGCCATTCCCGCTTCGGCCGTTGAGCGCGTCGAAGTGCTCAAGGACGGCGCGTCGGCCGTGTATGGTTCGGAAGCGGTGGGAGGCGTTGTCAATGTCATTACAAGGGCTGAGACAGAGGGGCTTGAATTCGAAGTCTACCGGGGCGTCGCGGGCGCGGGCGACGGCGAGACGCTGGACATCAGCGTGACTGCCGGTCTGAAGAGCGAAAAAGGCAGCGTCCTGTTTTCGGCCGGCTACCACAACCAGGAGCCCGTATGGACGGGCGACCGGCCCTTCAGTACGGAAGACAAGACGTACGACTGGGAGAAGAACGACGGCACCTACGCCACAAGCGGCAGTTCGGCGACGCCGGAAGGTCACATCATCGACCGAACCGACGAACCCGGCAACGCGGCGTGGCAGGCCGTGGTAGCGGCTGCCGGGGAAGACGCCGGCGGCTACCACCTCGACCCCAACGCGGGTTGGCGTCCGTTCAACTGGGCGGGCAATTCTTCGGACGGAAGCGGCGACCTGTACAATTACCAGCCGGAAAATTACCTCTACACGCCCCAGACCCGATATACCACCTTTCTCAGCGGCACGTATGAATTCGCCCCTGAGGCAGATGGCTTCTTCGAGGTCTCGTATACCAACCGGCAGTCCGATCAGAAGCTCGCCCCGACACCTCTTTTCATCATAAGCGAAGGTCTCTCCATTTCTTCCACGAATGTCCATAATGAATTCGGCCGCACGTTTTATGACGTCCGCCGCCGGTTTGTCGAAGCGGGTAATCGCAATTTCCTCCAGGATATAAACACCTACCGCATCGTCCTCGGCATGGAATTCCCGATATCGGGTTTCGACGCCAATGTATCCTATTCGTATGGCCGCAGCGAAGGAACCAGCATCAATGAAGGCCGATTCGTCCGCAGCAACCTCGCCTATGCCCTGGGACCGGCCGAAGAATGCGCCGCCCTCGACGACTGCGTGCCCCTGGACCTGCTTCACGGCGCAGGCACCATCACGCAGGAAATGCTGGACTACATCCAGTATACGGGTATCGCCACGGGCTATTCCAAGCAGAAGATCCTTCAATTGAACGTAACCGGACAGCTCGCCGATCTGCCGGCCGGCCCTCTGGGTGTGGCCGCGGGCGTGTCTTCCCGCTGGGAGGCAGGCGCATTTCTTCCAGATCCGGTAACGAGATCGGGGAATACGACCGGCAGCAAGCAGGAAGCGACCGAAGGCGCGTATTCGGTGAGGGCGCTCTACGGCGAGGCCTCAGTGCCGGTCTATCGAACGGAAGCCGCAGGCCTGGATCTGACGGCGGCCGGTAGGGCGTTCGATTACGACACCTTCGGGAGCGGCTTTACGTACGAGGCGGGCGCCCGCTGCGGGCTTCCCCGCGGCCTGATGCTCCGGGCCACGATATCCAATGCGTTTCGCGCGCCCGGCATCGCCGAGATGTTCCTCGGCCAGAGCGATGCCTTCCCTCTGGTAAGCGATCCCTGCAGCGTCGTGGACGAAGCGGGCAGCGCCCGGACACTGACGGCCGAGCAACAGAGGAACTGCGCGGCAGCCGGCGTCCCGCCCGACTTCGAGGACTCGCGCGCGCAACTGCGCGCCAAGGTCGGCGGTTCCACCGAGCTCGATCCGGAAACCGCCGCCATGATTACGGCCGGCCTTGTTTACCGGCCGGATTTTGTCGACGACCTGGATTTCGCCCTCACCTACTATACAAATAAAATAGAGGATGTGATCGGTGCGCTGCCCGCGGGTCTCATCCTGAGCAACTGCTATTCGCAGGTAACTCCATCTTACTGCGATCAGATCGAGCGAGACCCGAACACGAAGCTGATTACGACCATCTTTTCGCAGGGTGCCAACGTGGGCGAAACCGAGACCAGCGGACTGGACATCGAACTGGATTACAGGGTCGACACGCCGCTGGGATTTCTGACTACCCGCACGGAAAGCAATCTACTGTTCAAATACGAGCAACTTGTGCCGGCCCCGGACGGCCTGGAACTGGTGAAGGGAAGGGGTTACTACGATCTGGGTGTCTTTCCCAGATGGCGACATGCGCTAACGGCGGGGCTGAGTCAGCCGCGCGTCGCCTTCGGTCTGAACCTGAAGTACGTCGGCGGCTTCCTGGAATGCGAAGACGACGACTGCAAGGGCCTGTACCGTGAAGACGTGTCGGAAACGCCCGTGAGCCGCAAGGTCAACTCAAACACCACACTGGGTGTATACGGAACGTATAGACTGGGTACCCGCGCCGGGGCGTCCGTATTGACCGTTGGAGTCAACAATGTCTTCAATCAGCGGCCGGCGGTGATATTCAACGGCTTTCTCGGCACGTCGGATTCCAGCAGCTACGATTTCATGGGCAGATTTCTGTATGCGCGGCTTTCGCACTTTCTGTAGTGCTTGGTCATCGTCAGGGTCGGACAAATGCAATAGGCCGTCATCAACAACCTGAACCCCTTCATCGTCCGCGGACTGTACGCACCGGGTATAACGACCAAACCCTGATCGGGTCGTGTTCGTGCCTCCCACGCGCTCGCCGGTCCGGCCCCTCGCAACCCGCCTTCCCCTGAATTCCGAAAGCCGCCGTCTTACATACGGTATTGACGGACACCATCCGTTTTGTGATATTCCAACAGGAGGTTCTGGATACGGCGGAAGTTCAATATGAACTTGCATGACAATACCCTTCTTATCAACTCAATTCTGGATGTCCAATGATCCATCGCATCATCGCGATCGGCTTGATTCTTGTGTGTATTTCAGTCGCCTGGCTGATTCTGGGGCAGACCGTCCATCTGCGCACCGTGGAACAGGACGGCAAGCTCAGAGATGCCGTCGGGCAACTCTGGGGAACCGCCCAGACCCAGAAGGCCCCGCAGGTTTACCGGCTGGAACGCGTCACGCGGGTGGAACCCGGCACGAACGGCCAGACCGTCACGCGCACGGTGGACGAGAAGCACTTTCATAGCCTGGACGCCAGCCGCATCGACGTCGACCTGTCCCTGGAGTACCGGCGAAAGGGCTTGTTGTGGTATTCGACTTACAACGTCCAATTCGCCGCATCGTACACCCTGTCCAACCCAACCGACCGAAGTCTCAGACTCTATTTCGATCTGGAGTTGCCCGCCCGTCGCGCCGTGTACGACAACTTCACCCTGGGCGTGGACAGCCTGCGCATCGCCGACGTCCCCGTCCGCGCCGGGCACCTGGTTCAACCCGTCGATCTCGCGCCCGGCCAGATACTCCCAGTCCACGTGTCCTATCGCTCCCGGGGTCTGGACCGGTGGCGCTACAGTTTCGGAGAAGATGTCAGTCAGGTGACGGACTTCGAACTGGTGATGCAGACAGACTTCGCCGATATCGACTTTCCCGCCGAAAGCGTATCCCCCGCTTCCAAGATCCGCACGGGTGACGCCTGGACGCTGACCTGGCGATACGATCATCTCCTTACGGGAGTCGATCTGGGAATGGTCATGCCTGGCCGCCTCAACCCCGGTCCCTGGGTAAGGCACGTCGTCCTCGCGGCCCCTGTTTCCCTCTTCCTGTTCTTCTTCCTGCTCTTTGTTTTCGCTACCGTGCGGCGTATCGACCTGCACCCGATGCACTATTTTTTCATCGGGGCTGCCTTCTTCAGCTTCCACCTGCTGCTGGCCTACCTGGTCGACCACATGCTCATCCACTACGGTTTTGTACTCGCCTCCGCGGTCTCGATATTCCTCGTTATATCGTACATGCGCCTGGTCGTGGGCGCACGCCTGGCCTTTGTCGAAATTGGCGCAGGACAGTTGATCTACCTGGTTCTGTTCTCCTATACCTTTTTCTTTTCCGGCTATACCGGCTTGGCCATTACGGTCTTGTGTATCGCCACGCTGTTTGCGGCAATGCAATCCACCGGACGCACGGACTGGAATGCGGTATTCGAAAGGAAAACCGCCGGTTCGGCCTGACAGCGACCCAATACACTCCCCTGCCCTGTTTCGGATGTGCAGGTGATTGGGGACCCCGATGACTTACTTGCACGTCGGATTGATCAACTTCGGCGGTGACATTCAGCAGCACCCACGCATCTTGGATGTGAGCATTTGTGTTTCAGTGGGCAGATCTGGATAAATGCGTCTATCACATTATCGGTAACACGCCCGTCCTCAAAGTCCTTTCGCAAACAACCCAAGCGATAGTCCCCCGCCCTCGCGCCTCGCAATTCCATCCCCTGGCCGTGTTCTGGCTTCGAATTCCACTATGTGAACGCCTCCTTTCGCTCATAATCGGGCGAGAATGAAATATTATTGACAGGGTTCACAGTTTTATTATATTCTATATATGGACATGCTAAATATAACAGAATTACACGACTTGCCGAACGTCCTGCGAGCCATCCGCACCAGCCTTGACCTCACTCAGGAGCAACTCGCGGATCGACTCGGTGTCACCTTTGCAACGGTGAATCGCTGGGAGGGCGGCGCGACAAGACCGCAAAAGGCGGCTCGGGAGGCAATCGCCGCACTGGCTGCAGACGCAGGCGTTGACACGGTCGCTGTCTCAGAATCTGACGACCCGGCGGCGGGCGTTACACGGCGGCGGCGAGGAAGCCGACGGTCTACCACTCCTTCAACCAGGAAAATGGAACAGATGTTGTGGGACGCGGCCTGCTCCATACGTGGCGAAAAGGACGCCGCCAAATTCAAGGATTATTTGCTGCCGCTTCTGTTCCTCAAACGGTTGTCTGATGTCTTCGACGACGAAATCGAACGCCTGGTCGAGGAGTACGGAGACCACGACGTCGCCAGGGAGATTGCCGAGGCCGACCACGATCTTCTACGTTTCTACCTCCCACCGGAAGCGCGATGGGGCGTCGTCAGTGGCCGCGAAAGTTATGAATGGCCGCGTGACGACCACGGACGGAGCACGCGGCCAAGAGATATAGGCGAGCATTTGACCAGGGCGGTTCGGGCTATCGTACAGCAGAATCCTTCGCTTTCTGGCGTTATCGACTTTGTTGACTTCGCGTCCGAGCGCAACGGTGAGCGGGATGTCAACCCGGCAAAGCTTGCCGAGGTCATTGAAACCTTTTCCGATCCGCGGTACAGGATCGGCCTGGCCGACGTGCAACCTGACTTCCTCGGCCGCGCATACGAGTACCTGCTAAGAAAATTTGCGGAAGGTTCAGGCCAAAGCGCAGGCGAGTTTTTCACCCCGACCCAGGTCGGCCTCCTCATGGCGCACATCATGCGTCCCAGACCAGGCGAGACCTGCCACGACTACGCCTGCGGGTCGGCGGGGTTGCTCGTCAAGCTCCAGCTTGTCGCACGAGCACTTGACCCCATCAGTCGCGTGCCGCTCAAACTCTTCGGTCAGGAATTGCAGGCCGAGAGTTATGCTGTTGCCCACATGAACGCGATCATCCACGACATGGAAGTCGAAATCGCCCGTGGGGACACGATGATCAATCCCAAGTTCAAAGACGCAGCCGGCCAGATCGACACCTACGACGTCGTCGTAGCAAATCCGATGTGGAACCAACCGTTCGCCCCCGACATCTTCGCCCACGATCCCTTTGACCGTTTCCGCACCCGGGGCGGCGCCACTACCGGTAAGGGCGACTGGGCCTGGCTCCAGCATACGCTTGCCTGCCTGAACGAGCGAGGACGGGCCGCGGTCGTGCTCGACACAGGCGCCGTGACGCGCGGCTCGGGCGCGAAACATGGGGACAGGGAGCGCAACATCCGCAAGTGGTTCGTCGACCACGACCTGATCGACGGCGTCATTCTCCTGCCAGACAATCTCTTTTACAACACCAGCGCCTCCGGCATTATCGTCGTATTGTCAAAACGCAAGCCCGCCTCGCGGCAAGATAAGATCTTGCTCCTAAATGCCAGCCGACGCATGCACAAGGGACTGCCCAAGAACTACATCCCTGACGAGGACATCCGCCCGCTCGCGGCGGCCTTTCTCAAAGGCGAGCCAGTGGATGGGGAAGTAGCTGTCATTACGCGGGAGCAGGCGGAGGAGGCCGACTACAATCTCAGTCCAAGTCGGTGGGTGAGGCAAGCTGACGCTGAGGAGCAGCGACCGATTACCGAGATCATTGCCGAGATGCGGCGTCTCGACGAAAAAGCCCGTGAGATTGATGGGCGCCTGGCGAAAATGCTGGCACGACTGCAATAGGCGTGGGTACTTGGTCGTCCCAGAAATCCATTTTCGAAGTTCGGCCGTGCAGTCGCCCGGCTGGAATGACCCCTGCGACATGAGCCGCTCCCTGAGCGGCTGTCCTGATCCTGTCGAAGGGTCGGCGAAGGGCGATAAAGAGCGCTAAACAGGTTAGGAAACGCGGGCAGTGAATGCAACGCAACGATACTGGATTAACTCCCCGAATAACTGTGACACGTTTCTAAGACAGGAAATTGGGACCAAAGGAGATAGGCAAAATGGGAGCGACGCACGTAACGGTCAGGATTACAAACCCCGCCGACCCGGACAGGTTTTGGGAGGGGCTTTTTCTCGTTGACACCGGCGCCACGGATTCCCTGGCCCCCAGACAGCACCTCGAAGCCATCGGCATCAAACCCGAGGGGAAGCGCGTGTATGAACTGGCCGATGGCAGCGAGATTTCGGTGGACGTAGCCGTTGCCAGGATTGAGTTTATGGGCGAGTTCGTCGGCGGGACGATCATCTTCGGCGAGGCTGGCGCGGAGCCGCTTTTGGGTGTGACAGCGCTCGAATCCGTCGGAATTGAAGTGGATCCGCTGAATCAGCAGTTGAAGAGACTGCCGGCCGTGCGGCTCAAAGGACTGGAGCGTCTGCAATGAATGAAGCGTGGACATGGCGTCCGCTTGGGGAGTTGTTTGAGATCGGTGCAGGCAAAACAATGTCTGCTGCCGCTCGCAATGGCACTGACAAGACGCCCTTTTTGCGGACCTCAAACGTCCTTTGGGACGAAATTGACCTTTCGTCGGTTGACGAGATGTCAATTCCAAAGCACGAGTTGCCTGCCAAGTTACTGAGGCACGGTGACCTGTTGGTCTGCGAAGGCGGCGAGATTGGCCGGGCGGCAATCTGGACCGGCGACGTGAAAACTATCTCGTTCCAGAACCACTTGCATAGGCTCCGGCCAATCGTCTCCGACGTCGAGCCGCGCTTCTATGCGTTTTTCCTGCAATCCGCTTTCACGCAACTCGGTATCTTTGAGGGCGCAGGCAACAAGACCACAATTCCAAACCTGTCGCGTAGTCGACTGGCAGCGCTTGAGGTACCACAGCCAGAGATTGACGAGCAGCTAGCTATAGTCGCCGCTCTTTCGCGGATTCGGGAAGCCATCAAGACAAATGAAAAAAGTGTCGCACTCGCGCAGGATTTGAAATGCGCCGCTATGCATTCGCTGTTCACGCGAGGTCTGCGGGGCGAGGTGCAGAAAGAAACCGAGATCGGGCCGGTGCCTGAGAGTTGGGAGACGGTACGTATCGGTAACCTCTTTGAGATAGAGCAAGGTCTATCACTGAAGGGAAACCTTGCAAGTGACGGCCAAGGAATGCCGTTCCTCCGCACGTCGAATGTGTATTGGGGAGAGTTTGACCTACAGACAGTCAGCCGGATGCGCATCGACGGTGACGCGCCGGCGGGCAAGCTGCTGCGCAAGGGTGACTTGCTCGTGTGCGAGGGCGGAGAAATCGGGCGCGCCGCCGTCTGGAACGGCGATATTGAGGTCTGCCTGTACCAGAACCACCTCCATCGCCTGCGCCCTGTCGATGCATCCAAGACACATCCCAGGTTCGCAAGGGCATGGCTCGAAGAGGGCTTCAAGCATCGCAACGCCTACGAGGGTGCCGCCAATCGCACGACGATCCCCAACCTTTCCCGGTCACGCTTGGCAGAGTTGACAATCCCACACCCTACTCCCGATGAGCAACGTGAGATAGTCGCCATCCTCGACGCCATCGACAGCAAGATAGACCTGCACCGGCGCAAGCGTGCTACGCTGGAGGAGCTGTTCAAGGCTCTGTTGCACATGCTGATGGCGGGGGAGATAATGGTGGGGGATATGGATCTGTCAGGTGTCGAGGTGGATTAGATGGAAATATCTATTCCTAGGATCTCAGGTGATTCGTTAACTATATCTGTTGATGTAGGCCAGCAACTGTACGTAGTCGGCGCCAATGGCTCTGGAAAGTCGGCTCTATTGCAGCACTGGGTTACGTTGATTGGCGGACCGCCAGTTAAACGTATTGCTGCCCACAGGCAGACTTGGCTTGAGTCAGGAAACCTCGACTTCACGGCGCGCAGACGGCGGGACTTTGAGTCAAACGTCAGGAATTGGGACAGAGAGATTAACGCTCGGTGGATGGAACACAACCCTGCGCAACGGCAGTCAGCAGTGCTGTTTGACCTAGTGGCTAAAGATAACACCCGTTATCGGACCATTGGACAATACATCGACAACGCAAACCCGGACAAGGCTACTAAGTTCGCCTCAAAATCCGAGTCTCTTTTTAAACAGCTCAACGACCTACTTCGCTTAGGAACTCTTACAGTATCTCTTCAGAATTCTAACGACGAAGAAATTCTGGCTCAACACAAGAATAACGACCACAGGTTCAGCATCGCACAGATGTCGGATGGAGAAAGAGCCGCAGCAATAATGGCGGCCAATGTCCTTACTGTGGAGGCAGGCACGATTTTGCTGATCGACGAACCCGAGCGCCATCTCCATCGGTCCATCATTGAGCCATTTCTATCTGCATTATTTGCCAAGCGTAAAGACTGCGCCTTCATAATTTCCACCCACGAGATTGCGTTGCCAGTTGCCAATCCAGCGGCCAATGTTGTTATTTTGCGCTCCTGTAAATGGAGTGGAAGTCATCCTAGTGCATGGGAAGCCGAAGTTCTCGAATCCGACGCGGGAATGCCGGAGGATCTTAAGCGGGACATCTTGGGCGCAAGGAGGAAAATTCTTTTTGTGGAAGGCACGGCTAATAGCCCTGACCTGCCGTTGTATGGATGCCTGTTTCCAGAGCTATCGGTGATTCCAAAGGGGAGTTGGAATGAGGTTAGAGCAGTGAATGGCCTTCGGAGCTCGCAGAAGCATCACCACGTGGAGGCATTTGGGTTGATCGATAGAGACGACCGTGACGATGAGGAAGTCAATAAACTCGCCCAAGACGGCGTGTTTGCTTTGGAAGTATGTTCGGTAGAATCACTGTACTATTGTTCGGATGCTATCGAATCCGTTGGTTGCAGACAGGCAGAGTCCTTGGGTCGCGGCCCAAAGGAGATGCTTGACGCTTCTAAACGAAGTGCTTTGGAAGCAATTGGATCTGACCAAGTCCTTCGCGAGAGAATGGCCGCAAGACGTAGTGAGAGAGTGGTTTACGACCGCTTTGTGGTCCATTTGCCTGATTGGAAGGAGATCCGGACAGCCGGCGAACAGCTGAAAATCAGTGAACCGATAGACAATCCCTACGAAGGCGAATTGAATCGCATCAATGGTCTCGTAGAATCGGAAGACCTTGATGGGCTGATTGCCCGCTATCCATTCAGAGAGAGTAGCGTCTTTGAGAGAATCGTCACAGCTCTAGGATGTAGGAGTCAGGCAGATTACGAGCGCATGGTCATAGCGCGTGTCGGCGACGATGCGAACCTTACTGAAAGCCTAAAGAGGCGTATACGGCCTCTTGCGGAATTGCTTGATGTTGGGAAAAGCAATGATGCTTGACTGCATCACAGGCCTTACCAATTTTTGCGAGTCGGAAGCGCTGGAGTTAATGGAGATCGCAGGGACGCGCCGCCACGCGGGCCATTACAATGCGCACAAGACTGAACCAGTGTGGCAGGCAGGTGCTGTTCGGCGAGACGCATGCCCGAGAGGTGGCCGGGCAGCGGGTGCGCAAGGCCGCCTTAGCCGAAGGACTTGTGACACCCGATGCTGCACACGTTGATGATTGGCGGGATTCGCGTCGCCGATCAAGACCTTAGAAAGCCTGCTGGTACCATTTACTAGCAACACATGGGCCCGTAGATAACCGTGGATCTATAAATTTCCGATACCCACGCAGCGATCAGAACGTACTCCAACTATAGTGCGGCTTGGTGTTTGCGAAAACGGGACGAATTCTCCCTTCGTGACGCTCAATGTCGTATGCCAGGTTTCTGCCGGCTCAAACCGTCGTTGCACTTGAATCTCACTTTAGTGACACAACATCTGTTGCGAGGGAACCTTACGCTAGAACTCATCAAGAGCATACCTGTCGACGACAATCCTGGCTTCGCGATGACCAGCGCGCTTTGGTTGCCTGTGCAGGCGTACTATGCGATTCATGGATTCGGTATGGCGTGCTTGGCCGCCAAGGATGGCCCCGGCAATTTACCACAAACACACGGTGGGTTCATCAGAAAGGCCGAATCTAGTCTCGTACGGCATCTCCTGCCGTTACCATTCGGCGCTGTACTTCGGAATGGATACAAGGGATTCAAGTATCTCCAGCCAGAGCTTGTCAATCTTCCCGACGACCGCAGATTTATAGGTTCGGGACTCAATCTTGAGCGTCCAAAAACTGAGACGAGGGACGCCCACATTGCACAATGTCTCGACACAACTCGGCGAAGGCTGATCGTCGAGAAATTGAACAGGGAGAGAGCAAAAGCAAGAAAACCAGGTAAAAGAAATGGCGTATTAAAGGAGCCAGCCCAGATAAAGATCGCAAGAAGTTTGTGGCCAACGACAGTTCTTGACTATCTATATCGTGTGCGAGTAAAGTCAAACTACGAAGATCCGACCATGTATCGCGATGGCACAGACGATGCGGAAACAGTTATCGAGTTAGTTAGGAATACCCAAACACTTGCGACGACGTTGTGCGCTCTTTTTGCCGTGATACTGTGGCAGATCATTGACGACTCAACTCGAGATGAATTCTGTACAAGCTATCGCATAGACGGCTTAATTCGCAATTTGGATTCACCATACGTGGTGGGTTAGATGACTGAAGGGCACGTAAGCAAGGCACCCGCTTAGACGGGTCTGAACCACACTATGGAAACAACAACTCGCCCGCTTTTTACTCTTTATATCGTCTGGCATCCCTTGAATGAAAACGGTGGCAAGGTAGCAGACTTGCTTCGTAGACATTTCGGCCGAGACCGCCATCGAAACATTGCAGGTGATCCTGGATTGAGCGTCATCTACCGCTGTCAAATGGCACTTGGTGAACCTGCGCCGCTATCAATCGACTGGGACGAAGTGGAAACGACTGCCGTCGTTGTGCTGGTGGACTCGGCACTCGCTGGTGACCAGGAATGGTCGAATTATGTTCGCGAACTTTCCCGGAACGCACAGACGCGGGGACTGTCCGCTCGCCTCTTTCCTGTAGTAATGGAATCCGGAGGCCGTGAACTTCAACTTGAGGAGCAAGCATTGCGCTGGGATCGTTGGGAAGGATCGTATGCGGACCGGCAGCGGCGCCTCGTCAGCGACCTCACCTGTGAATTCATCCGAATGCTTCGACATCGGCTCTGCGGTCCTGAATCAACGGAGGCGCCTCTGGCAGATTACCTGGAGAGAATCCAGGTATTTATCAGCCACTCGAAGCATGACGACGACGGCGAAACGATCGCGCGAAGCATCCGAGATTGGCTACACGAAAACAGTGCTTTGTCGAGTTTTTTCGATGTCCGCGACATCCCGGTCGGATTATCTTTTCGTGAGGTTCTGCTGCACCAGATCGAAACCAGTGTCGTCATGACGTTGCACACGGATTCCTACTCCTCCCGCGAGTGGTGCCGTCGAGAGGTAATTGAGGCGAAGCGACGCCATGTGCCGATGATCGTCGTCGACTGCCTGCGCGATGTTGATCAGCGTAGTATTCCATACATGGGCAATGTACCGGTCGTGCGAATGGGTGCGGATCAACAGGATCGGATTCGAACGGTGATCGGGCGCCTGCTTGACGAAGTCTTCCGAACGTACCTGTGGCGGTGCCGCGTTGAGCCGTTTCGTGAGGCATACTCCGATGTGCTGTTCACGGCGCGGCCGCCCGAGCTGATCTCGCTGGCGACGCTACAGGCTTACGAGAGTGAGGGTGGTGCGGCGATCGTTTATCCAGAACCACCTCTGGCTTCTGACGAGACCCGGCTATTCACAGAGATTGCGCCGAATGTGCGTACGTTGACACTGACGGAGTGGATGGAGGAAATCCCATGACGCTTCAAACGACCAAGCCAATGCCGACTGTGGCGATTTCGACGTCGGAAAGCCCTGACATGGCCATGCTCGGGCTGAGCGACGAGCACCTGCAAGATGCAATGGCCGAGATTGCATTGCATCTGCTCTCCTCCGGAACCAGTCTGGCTTACGGCGGCGATCTTCGTGGTCACGGCTTTACCGAACTGTTGTTCGAGCTAATTCTGCGGTATCGGGATCACCCACACCATAGTGGAAGAATCACCGTTACTGACTACCTTGCGTGGCCCGTACATATTCGAATGACGGCGGACGACCTGGCTGCGTTCACCGCCGGGCATGAAGCGTCCGCGCGCCTCATCTTTCTTGCACGGGATGGCAGTCGACTGGAGTGGGAGCAACGGCTGGATCTTCCGGTACATGAGCCGGATTTCGACGAGTGGGCCGAAGGGCTGACGAAGATGCGAGTCGTCATGCGGGAAGAAACTCAGGCGCGGCTTGTGCTCGGAGGAAGAGTAGATGGCTACAGGGGACGTATGCCGGGTATCGCCGAGGAAACGCTTCTGTCTCTTCAATCTCGTCAACCGGTCTTCCTGCTTGGCGGCTTCGGCGGTTGTACCCGTGACATCGCGGAGACTCTGGGGATTGTAGAACCTTGGGCCGGTTCGCGTTCAAACTGGGATGGCCGCCCGTGCTTTGAGGGTTACTCCCCGGGTGATCTGCGCAACCGACTATCTGAAGATGAAAATGCCATTCTTGCTCGGACGCCCCATATCCATCAGGCGGTAACGCTCGTGTCGCGGGGCCTTCGGCGGATATTCAACGAATTGAATTTGGAATCCACAGGAGAATGCGATGCATAAGGTCTTTATTACCTACCACCACAAGAACGACCAATGGTACAAGGAACGTTTGGTTGAATTGGGTTGGCAACATTCGATATTCATAGATAAATCCGTGGATACGGGAGATGTTTCCGAACACCTTAGCGACGAGAGGATACGTGAGATTATCCGAGACGAATACTTGAGAGATTCGACGGTGACGATTGTTCTGGTCGGAACAGAGACAGAACGTAGAAAGCACGTTGACTGGGAGATTTACTCAAGCATGTTTGATGGAACCGTCAATAAGAAATCGGGCATTCTGGTCGTCAATTTACCTGGTACATCTGAAAATTTCACTGCTGCGCACGGAGATGGAGAGAAGAACTGTGTCTATCCAGACGTCACGTCATGGATATCGGTTGACACGAGACGTGAATATGAACGTCGGTATCCACATATGCCAGATCGGATCATTGATAATCTTCTCAAACCTGAGGCCAAGATCTCCGTGGCGCCGTGGAACAGAATCGAAAATGATGTCGGAAAATTGAAGTTTCTGGTTGATGCGACCTTCGAGGATCGTGGCCGCTGTGAGTATGACTTCAGCCGGCCAATGCGACGACACAATTCTTGATTTCGCCTGGCAGAGATGACACCCGACTATCCTCCGGCTACGGCCAAATCTCAACTAATAACACGAGTTGAAGGATCAGTTCAAAGCGCTTCTGCGAAAGCTGATGACGGGTGAGATACGGGTTGGAGGAACTTGACCTCTCCACACTGCGAGGGCCCCACGATTCGTCGCTAAACTGAATGGATCTGTTGGCAAATAAGCACTCACAACTGAAAGATACGCATGAATTTTAAGAAAACGATCAAAATCGAGGATCGAGCACCAATTAGCAATTGGCTGGGAGATAGCCAAGTGTGGATGAAGACCGCTCTGGAAAAAGACCAAAGAAGTGGACGCGGATGGCAGGATGTCGAGACCGACATGAATGAGCTGAACGTGGCACACGTATGTACAGGACTTGCATTCGAGTTAGCTTTGAAGGCACTGGCGAAAAGTGAAGAACGTCCCATCACAAAGAAGCACGAAGCGGAGAAGAACTATCGAAATCTTGGAACGAAGAGTCAGGCGAGGATCAAGAAGTTTGTGGAAGAGAATACGCCAAATACAATTGATAACCTGCTTAAATATCTGGACGAAGAAATGTGCCATCCAGATCGGAAGTACTGGATGGTAGGAAGAAAGGGAGAACGAAGGGGGTAGGCTTCGTTCATCACGTGGCAGAGTTGGTAATCCCAGATCTTGCGATTATCCATGCACAGATCGTCCAATTGGTTGTAGAAAACACCTTTGACAGCTGGCGGGAAGCTACACGTGTAGGAAGTAGACGAGGGGAACACATGGCTACAGCTCATTTTAATGCAGACGGCTCTATAAGGTGGGAGGTCACCAAAGCTGGAAAAGAGCTCGGAGTAACAACATCGTCGGGGCCACGGAGGATCAACATAGTGTGTCTACAATGCGGAAGTTCGGAGTGGCAGAGAAAGAGGAGCCGGCCCCAGACGACCAAGTAACCTGTAAAAAGTGCCAAATAAGCATGCGCGCAGGTGATGTAATGTCCTGGAACAAGGAACGTGTAAAGAAGGTAAATGGAAACTGAACTGGAGAGATTCTCTTGGGCTCTTGTCATCGGGGGGCCTTTAAGTATCGAATAGCGCCTGCCATGCGAGCGCTGCTCATGGACTGCGCCAGGGTAGTTTGGGGATATGGATGATGCACACAGCGTCCGCCGGGACTCGAGAAGGGGGCTGAGACGAGCATCGTACCGGTCGAAATGAGTGAGCCAAAGCAATGAACCCACAGATATCTTTATCAAAGACCGCGCTGGTCGCCTTCTGTCAGAAGCACGGAATCAAGCGGCTCGCTATCTTTGGCTCAGCGATACGAGAGGATTTTGGACCGGAGAGCGATGTAGACGTACTGGTCGAGTTCGAGCGGGATCGCATTCCTGCACTGGCTGGTATCGCCTACATGGAACAGGAGTTATCTAAACAATTCACGGGACGCAAAGTGGGTCTGCGAACACCGGAGGATCTTAGCCGCTATTTGCGGCAAGACGTTCTGGCCACAGCGGAATTGCGATATGATCAAACATGACGAAATCCGCATACGCCACATGATTGAAACGGCGCGTGAGGCTGGGTCGTTTGCGCGTTGCGGAGTGCTGCAGAAGATGGCGTCGTTCTATTTGTGGTGACATATTGCAGTGTTTTGATTGTACGGCAAGTGAGTTCGATGAGAAGGGAGAAAACTAAATGACGAGGCTACTTCAGCAAGCCTTTGAGAGAGCCTCCGAACTCCCGGAGACGGAACAGGACAATTTCGCCCGTTTCGTCCTGGCTGAGCTGGAATCAGAGCGGCAATGGATTGAGCTATTTGCCCGGCCTGAGTCGGAGAACCTCTTGTAGCACTTGGCCGATGAGGCCTTGTCGGAACACCATGCAGGGCGAACTCGGCCTCTCTCTTGAAGAGATGTAGGTGTGTGTTCGTTTACGCAGAACACCTTCTGGGAAGCCTATCGCCGCCTTCCAGAGCACGTGCAGCGCCAGGCACGGGAGTCCTATCGCCTCTTTGCGTCGAATCCCAATCATCCCAGCCTGGACTTCAAGCGGGTGAGCAGGCGGCGTCCTGTGTACCCAGGTCAAGTAAGCATCGACTACCGCGCCGTTGGGGTCATGGACCAGGGAGATATCGTATGGTTCTGGATCGGTTCGCACGACGAATACGAATGGCTCCTCAAGCGAGTTTAGGCACCGCTTGAAGCCCTATGAGAACGCAGTCGTTGTCGCAT
>JAAXHE010000198.1 GCA_012271065.1 Candidatus Latescibacterota bacterium | reverse complement strand
CTGATTTATTTCGGATTAAGGTTAACTTCCGTTTTCCCAGCCTCTTGGCTTCCGTCTGGATAGCGTGTTCTGCCGGTGGCATTCTTCCATCACCGCCACCTGCACGGCAACCTGTTCCGGCGTTATGAACAATTGCGCACCGTCGTTCAAGACGTTATACAGATGATCATAAAAGGCCTTTGACATGTACGTAAACGCATCCTTCTCCGCTTCATCGGGCGCCCACGACGCCTCGGTCCACGCCAACTCCTCCCTGCAATAGCTCGGACCCGGAAGCGGCGTTCGAGTCAGCCGCTGTTTCGGCGATGCCCCGGGGTCGTAGAACCGCCACCTGACGCCGTCAGCGCCGCCGGCCAACCCGCCGCGGGTCCCGCAGACGTGGTACATGTCTCCGGACCAGGCGTCACACGAGGATATCTCCAGATCGATCGTGGGAGACCCCTTCCGCCGCAGCAGCACCTTTACGTGGTCCTCCGCGTCTCCATACGTGTTCGTCCGGTCCATGATGCACTGTACGGCGGGTTTCTTCCAATTCAGCAGACAGAGCGCCTGGTCCATCGGGTGCGGCCCGGTATTCAAAAGGTTGCCGCCCTTGAATTCCTGCAACGTCTGCCAGTCCCACCGGCGCGCGAATCCGTTGAACGCGATGCGGATCTGCACGATCCGCCCCAGAACGCGTGAATCGATCACCCTGCGTATTTGCTGAAAATGCGGCGCGTATCGGGATTGCTGAAACGGCGCCAGGATTCTGTCCGACCGCCGGGACGCGGCCACCATGCGGCGAAAGTCGCCGGTGCTTGGCGCCACGGGCTTTTCACAGACAACGTGACGGCCGGCCCGGAACGCTTCCACGGTACTTTGCGTATGCAGATGGCTGGGCAATGCATTGACGACAAGGTCGACGTCCTCCCGCGCCAGCACGTCTTTATAGTCCGCGTATGCGTCGCACCCGAACTCGCGTACCGCGCGGTCGCGGCGGTCTCGCAGCAGATCCGACACGGCTGCTATGGTATATTTCTCAGGCGAGCGGCACAGCCATTCCGCGTGAATATCGCGGCCGCTGCGCCCCTGACCCAGAATGCCCACCCGGACACGTCCCGTACCGGCCATTTCTACGACCTCCATTCGCTGGTTATCGTCTGCCCGCCTGAGCGTCTCCCGCGATACGTACCCGCAGGGACGACACCGCGGTCTTCGTTAATCCTCTCCCATTTCCGCGTGGGACAACGCGCCGAGAAAATAGGGAACGCCGAAAAACAACAGACTGATGTGCATGGGACTCATTTCCACCGCCCCGTGGCGTTTCGGATCGTCTCCCCAGTCCTGGCTCTCGATCAAGGCCTTCAAGACCGCCTGACCGATCTCCAGGTAATTCCGGTCTCCCGTCATCCGGTACGCGTAACCAAGGTGCCGGCACAGGATGCCGCCGTATCGCTGCTGTACGGCCATTTGCACGTTCAGCCCGTCCGGACGGCCGCAGAACCAGTCGACTGCCCGAAGGTAGACTTTCGCCACGTCTTCCCGGTTCGTGAGGCGGTGAAGCAATTCCAGCCCGACCATCAGGTAATGCGTCTGGTAGCCCTTCTGCTCCGAGAGCGGCAGGACCCGATGCGTGGTCTTTGCATCGCCTCTCAACTTGCGAAACTCGGCGTCGGTGAAAGGCGCGGCCGTGCCCATTTCCACGGCCAGCGTCGTGCCCTCGGTGGCCATGCCATACGGCCTCTGGTCCGACAGCCGTTCCGCCGTGGAGACCTGAAACCGCTTGTGCCAGCTTCCATCGTCGTTCTGACCTCGCGCAATCACCTCGTACACGGCAAGCGCACGCGTCTTGAACCGCTCCTCGCCCGTGGCTTCATATACATAGAGCAGGCCTCGCAGCGCATTCGCAATGCTGCGCAGGCTGAAACTGTATGCCGGGTCTTCGGTCCACCGGTAACGCAGCAGAAACTCGCCGGCCTCGCGGATCACCTCCAGCGTCCGCAGGTCCCCGGTCAGGTAGTAATAGTCCATCCATCCGTCAAGAAACGTGTGTGACGCGCAACTCTCATCACCGAAATGGTCCACGCTGTGCCGGAAACAACCACCCACCATATAGGGCCTGAACGGGTGATAATGGCAGGTATCCACGTCCGTCGAATGACGGGTCATCGCTTCGCCGAGCAGGAAGTCACCCGCACGACCGGTACGCATATACTGCACCCATACGCCGTGCCTCGGATCCCATTCGCTGTTGCACCAGCCCCATCGGCCGTAGAATCGCCAGTCGTCCGTGCCCTGGTCCCAGGCCACCAGCGCATCGCCCCAGTCGTGATAACCGTACCATGCGCCCATCTCGATATTGCGGCGCAGCCAGTCGATAAAGCCCGACATCATCCGCTCTGATTTCGGAAAACGTGCCTCGTCGACGGGTTGAAAACCTCCAGTCGCCTCGCAGGCCGCCATCCACGCCGGATCCACGGATACGTGCGGCGCCCGCAGCCAGCCTCTCAGGCACTCCGGGACGCCGGCGCTGTGGGATGCCCGGTAGAAACTGAGGAAGAACTCCGTGGTCTTGGACGTACCGGTGCCATCCGAATAGACGCCTTCGCCCTCATCCCACGCCACGGCTTCCGAGTACCGCTTCAGCGAAAGGCATTTCCCGTCGGGATCCTTCCAGCAATACACGTCGATCCCGCGGCCCGATCCGGAGAGCCCGAGCGCTTTCGGATATTCCTCCGGCATATAGCGCAGGCCGACGCCAAGGCCCACCCGGCCGTTGTCGCAGGCGATCCAGCCCTCCGTGCGGTCTCCTTCGGCGAGCGTACCACTGTGCTGGTCCTGACAACGGTCCAGCCGAAAGTGATTGTGAAGCCGCTGGGAAAGCAGCAGCGATTCACCGGCGGCTGCCGTACCGGCGATCTCCCGGCTCGCGGCGACCCGGTAATTCACGGAACCGGACAGCACGGCGGGCACGCGCAGCCCGATTTCCTCGATTTCCGTCTCTCTCGGATTGCATGCCGCAATCACGGTGTGCAGCACGCGCAACTCGGTCCGGCCCGCGTAGGCGTAGATTCGCGTTACAAAACGAAACGGCCGATACCCCGCGTAATGGTGCATCGGCAGATCGGCCTCGAATGCGCCCTCACACCGGATCACGACCCTGAGCGGACCGGCCTCCTCCACGCTCACGTCGTACACGGCCTCCGCGAGGGATGCCAAGCAATCGCCGCCTATCCCGTAGATGTATCGCTTTCCTTCATCGTCCAGAAACGACTCGCGGATACGCACCCACGCGTCGCCGCCAGGGCCTGCGACTTCCACTTCCGGCACAAATGTTCCGTCCGGTTCGGTCCGCCCCAGCGCGGCCTTTTCCACAAGAGAGAACCTCCTGCGATTCACGGCGAACCGGAGGGGACCCGTCGTAACGACCAATCTATCGTCATCTTCGCGAACATGGACCTGGTCACCTTGCCCGGCCCCGACGTTGTTCTGACACACCGTATAAGTCGACTCGCCGCCAGCCTGCACATCCGCCTGAAAATCCGTCAGGACCCACTTCAGACTCCCGTCAGGCCATCGACTCAACACGCGGAACTGCGCGGATACGGGGCGGCCGTCGGCATCTTGCACGCCCAGCACGGACGGATCAGAGATCGCGCCCACGGGAAGCGGGACTCCCCTCGTCACGGGCCAACTGCGCCTAGCGACGCCCGCGGATTCCACCACCTGCAGCCTGATTGCCATCGGATCCTGCATGATTTAATCCTTCTCCTGAGTTTTTCTGCTTGAACCACGTTCTTCCGGCGAACGCGAGAAGGCTGAGATTTTATGGTTCAGTAAGATATGGGATTGTAAGAGGGCCGTCCGGCAGCACGGCCACCCGCGCGCCGCGGCCGATCGCCAGAACCCTCTCGCGGAGGGCTGCATTCAGGTCGTCCACGGCGGCCAGCTTGCACGCCTCTATATCGGCTCGCGCCATACTGGAATAAACCCCGACTTCAACCCGCTCCAGGATGGCGGCCAGGGTCTGCGCCTGCCACTGGTCGAGTATGGGTTCCCGGTCGTGTACCGCCTGCAGGACGTCATGCGGACCCACCCCGGCCCGCATCAACTCGGCGAAGTTGCCGTGATCCGGCACGCCGTCGCTGCACTCGCTGGCGACGAGCACGTTTCCGCCGTCTTCAGCGATGCGGGCAGCCGCCGACATGCCCTTGACGGCCTGGTAGAGGTTCTGATCCAGCGGATATCCGCTATTCGACGTCAGCACGACCTGGAACGGCTTCTCAACAAGCGCCATCGAGGCCGCCCGCGCCGCGGCGCACCCCCGTCGATGCGCTTCCAGACAGTCTCCGACGTAAAGTCCCGAAATCTCCTTTTCCCCGTTCAGCGTCACGTTCACCAGGAAATCGGGCGGGCAAAGCGCCACGGCTTCGCGCACCTCCCGCTGCAGGGGGTTCCCGTCGAGCACACCCCACGTGCTCATCGGGTCCGCGATCAAGTCGGACCGATGCAGCCGATAGATCGTCTCGATTCCCGCCACGCCCGGCGCCACGCCCTTCGGACCGCCCGAGAAACCCGCGAAGAAATGGGGCTCTATGAATCCTACCACAATCCGCCTGTCCGCTTCCACATACGCCCTGTCCAGCCACACGTCCGTGCCACAGGCGGACTTTCCCAGGTGCGCGTTTTCCGATCTGTCGTATGCGTCGTGATTCTGTGTCCTCAACCGTCCGGCAACCTCAGCGCCGAACATTCCGGCTATTTCTTCATCCGTATTTGCCCGATGCGTTCCGTTTCCCAGCAACACCGTGACGTTTGCTTCGGGGACCGGCAGGGCCTCGACAATCCACGGTATCAACTGCCGGTTCGGCACCGCGCGCGTACCGTCCGAGGTTACGATGACCACCCTGTCTCCAGGCGAGACGATCTCGTGAAGCGGATCGCATTCCACCGGTTCATCAATCGCATGCATGAAGCGACGCTTCGGGTCCGGCAGGGCCGCCTCGAAGGCAGGCCGGATCACCTCCCAATCCGCCAGTTCCGGATCGGCATAGACGGATACGCTGCCGCGGCCGAACGCCACGTCGACCCGATGTTCATCCGCTACCATCATGACCTCCGGATCCGAAGCCTCCAGGTCCCTCACGCCGCCGCGAAATCTACGGCCTCCGCAACCCTTTGTCAAGCCCGGCAGGCGGTCCCGAACCCCGGCCGGCGGAGGCGCGCACATACGCCCTGATCGACCGCCGTAAGCCCGTAAGCGGGGTCTTCGCTAGAGGTATTGGGGCCTTCGTCGCCTGGCCCTCAATCCCGGCGATTGCATTGACACGTGAATCGGGGTACGCTATATTGGCCGTACCAGGTGTCGCGTTGCCAAAAGGCGTTTCCGCCGGGCCTGTCGCCAAAATGCGGTAAGACGGTAGAGGGTAGACGGGAGAAGAAATCCTTGCCCGTTCCTCTATCCTTCGTAGCCTCCGGCACGAGAAGAAACCTCACGAGGCAGGTCATCTCTTCCGTCTACGTCTTACGTCTACCGGCTTTTGGCTGACGGCAGATCGCTTGTTTTTCCCTTTGTGTCTCTGTGTGAGTTAAGCGTTGTATTTTCTGCTTTCCGCAGTTCGTCATCTCGCGTGAAATCGCATGTCGGATACGATCATCGTCGTCCCGTGCTACAACGAAGCGAAACGTCTTCCCGTCGAGTCGTTCAAGGGATTCGTCAGGCGGACGCACGGCATCAGGTTTCTGTTCGTCGACGACGGAAGCACGGACGCCACGGGGGACGTCCTGCGTGGCTTGAGCGCGTCGGACCCCGAGTCCTTCGGCGTACATTCGCTTGCGGTGAACTCGGGCAAGGGCGAAGCGGTAAGGCACGGCTTCCTCGCAGCGCTCGAATCCGATCCCGACTAGGTCGGTTTCTGGGATGCCGATCTCGCCACGCCCCTGGAAGCCATCCGGGAGTTCCGCGGCGTCCTGGACGGCAGGCCGGAAATCGAAATGGCCTTTGGCGCCAGGGTGCGCCTCCTGGGCAGGGCGATCCGGCGCAACCGGCTGAGGCGCCTGCTGGGGAGGCTTTTCGCAATTACGGCTTCCGTGTTTCTCCGCGTGGATATCTACGACACGCAATGCGGCGCGAAACTCTTCAGGGTAACGCCGGACCTGCCCGTCCTGTTTCGGGAGCCCTTCGCCAACCGATGGATTTTCGACGTTGAAATCATCGCGAGACTGATGCGCGCCAGGACGGGCACCGAGCGACCGCAGGCGCGGGACATCGTGTACGAAGTCCCGCTCTCGGAATGGAGGGACGCGGCGGGATCGAAAATCAGAATTCGCGATTTCGTCATCGCCATCGGCCGGCATCTGGCGGGAATCTGGACAGGGGTCCTGAGCGCGGCCTTTCTGGCCTTCTGCGCCGGGCACGTTCAGCAGTGCCATTTCTATACCGTGGACATTACACTGGCGTTCTGGACCACACTGGGCGTCTACATGATCCTGAAACTGCCTTCGGACCGCACCCGTCCCTACCTGGTGTGCGGGCTGGTCTGCGGAATGGCGGCAGGCGCCCGGCTGATGGCGGGAATGCTGTGTCTGCCTTTTCTGCTGGCGCACGTGTGGCAGCCGCAGGCGCCGGTGGAGGCCGGCGAAGTTCATCGCGTGAAGCGGTTCCCGATCGCTCACACCTACTACCGACGCCTGGCCGAGGAAAGCCTGGGATTCGAGCGAGTCGCGCAGTTCAAGGTGCCCCCGGAGTTTCTGGGACTTACCTACTCCGAGGCCGGCGCCGAACCCACGATCACGGGATTCGATCATCCCCTTGTTGCGGTGTACCGGCGGTCCAATGCGAACGTGGAGGAACTGCTGCAGAGGTGGAAGGCGGAAATCCGGACGGATCCCTCGCTCCCGGACAGATACGCCATTGAGGGCGTGCGGGCCTATCGTCGCAAGGCCTGGAGACAGGCGGAAGACGCGTTCAGGCGCAGTCTGGAGGTCAAGCCGGATTTTGCTCTGGGACGGCTGCTGCTGCGTGAGGTCTACGTAGCTGAAGGCAGGCATGCGGCCGCGAAGAGAGAACTTGGCAGGATCGCCGATTCCGGTCTTACCGTCGGCGCATACGTGGGCATGATCAGAGTTGGTCTCGTGGCAAGAGGCGCGACGTATCTCAACAAGTATATCGAACTTACAAAGGCTAACCTCAATGTGAAATAAATCA
>JAAXHE010000094.1:4762-32764 GCA_012271065.1 Candidatus Latescibacterota bacterium | reverse complement strand
TGAACCTGCTCGCGACCGGCGCCGCGCTGTACGGAAGCCATCAACAGCGTGGTTGTCGCCAGGAACGGCATATACCTGGTCAGTTCATTCCGTATGACCGCCTCATAGACGCCCATTTCGTCCAGCACGTGCAGCGCGGTCTCCAGCATACCGTCAAATGCGAATATGGCGTCGGGCAGCGCCACGCGGCGCACGACCGAGCAGGACACGTCGCCTTCGAACCACTGGTCGCCGACGAGCCCGCCGACCATGTGAACGTAACCGCCGAGGAGCACCTGAAAGCCGTTGATCCGCTCGGCGCTTCGCGTATTCATCTTATGGGGCATGGCGGAAGAACCCACCTGGCCCTTCGCGAAGCCCTCGGTTGCGATTTCGGCGCCCGCCATCAATCGCAGCGTGCGCGAGAGATTGGCGATGCCTCCGCCCATCTGGTACAGACAGCTGATCACTTCAAAATCCAGTCCCCGCGGATAAACCTGCCCCACCGCGTTCAATTCGCGGCCAAACCCCAGGTACACCCGCACCTCCTCCTGCAGGGCTTCCAGTTTCTGATGATCACCGTGTACAAGTGTCAACTGGTCCAGCGACGTCCCCACCGCGCCTTTCAGCCCGCGAAGCGGGTAGTTCTCCACGAGATGCTCGAATCGCCTGAACGCGTGCAGCATCTCCTCCCCGAACATGGCAAACCGCTTGCCTACCGTCGTCGGCTGCGCCGCCGCGTGGTGGGTCCGGCCCACAATGGGCATCGCCTTCCATTCGTCTACCCGCTGGGCCACGCGAGACAGCAACGCCACGTACTTGGAGGCCAGGTACTGCAAGGAGCGCAGCACCTGGAACTGTTCCACGTTGTCCGTCAGGTCACGGCTGGTCATGCCCTTGTGTATATGTTCGTACCCGGCCAGCTCGCAGAACTCCTCGATGCGCGCCTTGACGTCGTGCCGTGTCTCGGCTTCCCTGCGCTGTATGGAGGCCAGGTCCACGCGGTCCACAACGCCCTCATAAGCGCGAATCGCCTCCTCGGGCACATCCAGCCCGAGTTTACGCTGGGCCCTCATCACCGCGATCCAGAACCGCCTCTCCAGCACGATTCGACCCTCTTCGGACCAGATCGCCCTTACTTCCGAACCGGCGTACCGACCGGCCAGAACATTCGGTATATTCTCCGACATGGATTAACCTGCTTTCGGTTCCCGGTAGGTTCCGGCTGTTATTCGACGGTTCCGGCGTGAACCGGATGCGCCGGCCCCGGATCCAGCAACTCATCTGCATACGCGAACAGCGCCGGCGTTCCGCCGGTATGCACAAACACCACCGTCTGTCCGGATTCCCACTGACCTTCCCGAATATGCTGTAGCATCGCCCCGAAGGCCTTTCCGGTGTATACAGGATCCAGAATCAGCGCCTCCGTGCGCGCGGCCAGCACAACCGCTTCCCGGCTTGCGTCCGTCAATGTTCCGTATGCATCCCCCGCGTAGGCGCCGTAGCTCTCGAAGTCTTCTCCGATGAACGACACGTCCAGCGCCAGCATCTCCGCCACCTTGTTTGCCACCAGGGCCAGGTTCGCGGCATCCTCCCCGTCATCCTGGGGACTGGGACTGATCCCGACGACGCGCAGCGGAAGCCCCAGCGCGCGGGCGCCCACGACCAGTCCCACGTGCGTATGCACCCCCGAGCAGACGTAGAGCCCATCCGGGCGTATGCCGCGGTCCTGCAGCTGTTCCCACAATTCCAGAAACCCGTCGACGTACGAGACGCTTCGCAGATAGTATCCGTCCGTGCTCGTGTTGTAGACCCGTTGACCCTCCGCCTTCAGGCGCTCGATGACCTGCGTTTTCTCTTCAGGACGGTCTACGAGGTGGACCTCGGCGCCAAAGAGGTGATCCAGAAGCAGGTTTCCGTTCACTGGATGGGAATGCGCGTCCTTCCGTCCGACCATGACGGCCTTCAGCCCGAACCGGGCCGCCATCGCCGCTGTGAGCCGGGACTGGTTGGACTGGGACGCGGCCCCGTGCAACAGAACGTTATAGCCCTCCCGGATCGCCGGCGCCACAGAATACTCGAACTCGCGGACCTTGTTGCCGCCGAAGGCCATGCCGGTCAGGTCCTCCCGTTTGACCAGGATGCGGGGTCCTCCCAGCTTTTCCGAGAGCCGGGGACAATCCAGGAGTGGTGTGGGCAGGTCTGCCAGCGAAAGACGCGAAAAACGCTCCAGGCGCTTCTTCAGCGCTTCGGCTGAAATGACCGGCTTCGCGGCCGCCATGCGAGTACCCTTCCTTCACTCGGTCTATACCATGGATTCACGCGGCTTTTCCGTGCGCCAGGAAATATAGTTTTCCGGAATATCGGACGCAATGCCTATCCCTGCGCGGCTATTTAAAACCCCGCCAACGAAACGTCAGCGGGGCCGAAATCCGTTACCGGGGGCGGCGGATTCCATCGGCGTACGTCAAAGGATTTCCAGCACGCCTTCCGGCGGACGGCCCAGCCTGGCCCGGTCGCCGTTGATGACGATCGGCCGCTCGATCAGGATGGGATGCTCCGTCATTGCTCGGATCAGCGCCGTCGGATCATCGAGCTTTTCCTTAAGGCCAAGCGCTTTGAATTCATCTTCCTTCGTACGTATCAGGTCCGCGGGCTGAATACCCAACGTCTGCAGAATAGCGGAGAGCGTCTGCTCGTCCGGAGGCGTTTTCAGGTATTCGACGATTCTTGGCTCTATACCACGATCCTTCAGGAGATTCAACGTCTGCCTGCTCTTGCTACACCTTGGATTGTGGTAGATCACGACTTCGCTCACGACAGCCTCCTTCGTCTAACTTCCGTTTCAGGGAATCACCGGCAAAATCAGGCGGGACGGCCGGTTCGCGTCGTGGAAAATCCGTTGATGCGCCGTTTTCAGGACGGTCTCGCGGGTATCGTCGCCACCTGTATTGTGGTTCCGGTCGAAATTAGGAAAATCGCTGCTGGAAATATCCAGCCGGATCCGGTGCCCCGCCATGAAGAGATTGCTGGTCGGATTCACCTGGATTGCGTATTCGTAGACACGCTCCGGCGCAATCAATGACGGGTGATCGAAGGACTCGCGATACCGCCCGCGCACGTCCTGCAAGACCACCACATAGCCGCGCTCGGCCATCTCCGGACCAATCTCAAGCTGTTTCTCACCACCCTTGTCGTAGGGTGTCCGGCAAAGCAACACCGGAAACCTGCCCCGTTTATCGGGCCGGTACACGTCCGCGCGCAACACCGTGCCGTCCCGCATCACGGCCTGCAGATCGCTGTCCTTCACCGTACGGTAAGGCATTCGCGTGTTCCCGTTCCCCCCGGTTCGCGTGACTGAATCGCGCAAGCCTCAAGCGTCCTTCGCGAAGCGACAATCAGGTCAGTGACCAGACCAGCACGGTGGTATCCGCGGAACCGGTCAACAACCGCAGCCCGTCCGGACTCGCCGCCAGCGCGTGTACAGCCCCCTCATGCCCCGTGAACTCGGCCGCGGTAGCCGTGGATCCCGGATCCCAGACAACCACCCTGCCATCCTGCCCCGCCAGGCATATCGACCCCGAATCGGGAAGATACAGGGCATCCTCCACGCCGTCTCCATGCGCGTACGAACGCACCTCCCGCCCTTCCTGCAAGTCCCATTCAACCACCCACCCGTCACGGCCCGCGGAGATCACATGGCCATCCGGTCCAAAGGCCACGGACTGTACCCAGCCACGGTGGGCGGTCGCCATTGCGTTCAACTCTCCGGTCGCCAGATGCCAGAGCCTCACGGTGCCGTCCCGACCACCGCTGACGAGTTGCCGGGCATCCGCCGAGACCGCCAGCGCCAGTACGCCGCCCAGATGCGCTTCCAGCTTGCGTACGGCCCGTCCTGTAACGGCATCCCACACCCGGACCGACCCGTCGTCGGCGGCGCTTACGATTTCCCCGGCGCTCGCAAAGGCCACCGCCCGTACGTATCCGCGGTGCCCTTCCAGCGCGCGCACTTCCTTGCCGCTCGCGCTCTCCAGGACCCGTACGCTGCCGTCCTTGCATCCCGCCGCAACCAGCGCGCCGTCGGGAGAAACCGCCAGCGCGTGGACCTCTCCGCCCGGGCACCCCACCGTTTGTGTTGTCGTCCATCCCCCCGTTTCCCACCACCTGATGGTCTTGTCCGACGATCCTGAAATCGCATGGGATCCATCGGGAGTAACGACGAGTGCCCGAATACCCGCCATGTGCCTTTCCCACTTCAGACGAGGCAGCCCCGTCGCCGCGCTGGTCTCCGCCAGAAGCCCGTCGCTGCCGTGGGACAGCACCCAGTTTCCATCGGGCGAAACCCGGATCCGGTTTACGTGGTTCTGATGTGGGTACCATCGCCGCAGGACCGTGGCGGTATGTCGGTCCCACAGCCGGATCGACCCGTCCCTGGATCCGGTCAGGACCTGCCGCTCGTCCCGGGCGTATGCCACGGACGGCACCGCGTGCCCCAGGTGCCCCGTAAAGGTCTCCAGGCACTCGTAGTCGCTCAGGCGCCATTCGTTCGATTTGTGACGCGTGCCCACCAGCAGCCGCTCACCGTTTGCGGACAGGCACATGTCGTAGCAGACGTAGTCCTCCACGAAGAGCTTCAGCCGGGCGCCGGTCGTCAGGTCGTAGTGGTACACATTGAGACCGGGCTGATGGGCGACCAGCGCCGTCCTACCGCCCGGGGCATACAGACAGTGATCGAAGCACTCGCCGGCATCTGAAATCGCGATGCGCCGACCGCCCGTCTCCCGGTCCCACTCTTCCACGGTGCTCGTCTCGCGGTCAAGTGTCAGTACCCGGTCCTCGTCCGGCGAATACCGCAGTGAGACGAGCGACTTGCGTCCCGTGTCAAAGCGGACCGATTCCCGTGTTCTTTCGGCCAGGTTCCACTCACTTATCACGCCCGCTTCGTCGGCGAATAACGCCCTTGATACATCGCGGTTCCATGCCGCGGCCGTGAGACGATGCTCCGAAACCTGTTGCCGTGCAATGCAGTCGCCCTGTATCAGATCCCATATGCAAAGGCATGCCCCCGAAAGCACGAACGCCTTCCTGCCGTCGGCGGAGTAGAACATATCGGTGACCGACCCGCGCATCCTGCGGGTGCCGAGGCGCTGAACCGCGCGATCCGGGAGGGGATCGCCGAGATGGTCCCTAAAACCGTTCATGGGCCTACCCTCTGATTTGCAACCAGCTGACCCTCGGGCCCCAGGAGGTTCCGGTATGCCCGTGTATTTCCCCCGGCCCGCACGACGTTTTCGGGCAGGGGGCTGAGACAACGGTTATGGTGAATGCGGGCATCCTGGCAGGGCGCACCCCGAATCACCACGCTGCGCACGTCCTGCGCAATAAACGTATTGTGATGGATATCCATCCAGTCTCCTGAGATCTCGGTCGCGTCTCCCCGGTCCTGTCCGCCGTGCATGTCGAACAGGTGTCCGTTGGCATGATCCAGACAGATATTGTAACGGGCCTCGTAGCCGGAACCGGGCGTTCCGCTGGATGCGACATGGTGTCTGCACCAGTCAAACAGATTCGCCTCGACCAGGACGGTGGCGCCGTTGATACTGACGCCGTAGCCCAGGCCGCCTTTCTGATTGTGGTGGATGAAGTTGTGGTGCACGTATCCCCTGGTCGCACCGTCGTCGAACCGGGTGGCTGCCACGCTGAAGCCACGGATCTCACAATTGTCGATCTCCAGCGCGAAGTGGGAGGTAAGAATTCCGTTGGATGTATGCGCCGCCCGGTCGCGGTGGGGGTAGGGCCCCCGAAGACGCAGTCCCGTTACACGAATGCAATCCCCCTCCGTCTGGAAGAGAAAGGGCGTATCCGGTGCGTTTGAATAAACCAGACCTCCCGCCGAGCCGTCCGTGCCGCGGTCTCCGGCCAGCGTCACCGCTTCCGGAATCCGGAGACCCGCCCGCCCGCTCATGTCGATCCGGACGTCAGTCGGTACGAAGACCACGTCGCCCGCCGCTGCTTCTTTCAGCGCCAGCGCCAGTTCATCGTAACTGCGGACGTAGCGGTCGCGGCTTTTAACGCCGTCCCTGTAGCCGTCGCCTCCGCCTATCGGATCTCCCGTGGGGTTCGACTCCGCACCGAATGTCTCCCCCCGGCCCTCCCGGTTTTCTTCACCCGCCCAACGCGCCGTACGCACCGTGAGTATCCCCCCGCCCGACCTTCGTTCGATAGAAACCACTGAAACACCTCCCGTCTTCAACGCGCGGCATTCTGCTAGTCCTCCACGCCACAGTAGTTCATCGCCATAAGCGCATAGACCCTTGCGGCTGCCTCGATACGGGCCACCGACACCCACTCGTCGTCGGAATGGGCCGTCTCATTCGACGGACCGTAGTAAAAGGTGGGCACCCCGGTCTCGTTCATGTAAATGTTGGCATCGCCCACCAGCCGTCTTCCCACGTACCTGACGTCCGCGCCAACCACCTCCCGGTGGGCCGCGGCCGCAGCCTGAACCGCAGGGTCGTTCCGCGGTGTTTCGAACGGCTCCCGCTGGAGCGCCATGTCGACGGTGAGCTTCATCTCCCCCGCCCTGGCAAATGGCTCGGCCATCGACTCCAGTTCAATCAGTATCGAAGACATTGTCTTTCCCGGGAGCCAGCGCCGTGTCCCCGTAAGCACGCACCGGCCAGGCGTCCGGTTGAAATAGTCGCCGGCATGAACGATGCCCAGATCGATCCGTTCCGGTCCGGCCAGCGGATGGACGTCTCCGGCATCCAGTTCCCGCTGGCGTTCGGTTATTCTCCGGATCAGGTCGCCCACATGGCGAATCGGATTTTCCGGGAACGGCACGAAATTCGTATGCGTGCCGCCGCGTTCGGATGTCAGCGTGATCGTAAACACCATCGACCCCATACTCATCACCCAGAGTTCGTCTCCGCCCTCCACGATGAGAATACGGTCGCACTTTAGCCGTCCGCTGTTCACGTCCGCCACGAGCGCAAGAGGGCCGTCTTTTTCCGCTTCCGGCTCCTCGTGGCCGACCACACCGGTGACCAGAAGATTGCCTTTGAGACGAACCTCCGCCTCCTGCAACGCCTTTGCCGCACCCAGCATGGCCGCAACGCCGCCCTTCATATCCGTCGACCCCCGCCCAAAGATGCGGTCGCCCTCCCGCCGCACCGGGGTGCAATCGCCAATGGGAATCGTATCCAGGTGACCGTTCAGAAGCAGCGTCGGCCCGTCGTTCGTGCCACGGATCCCCGCGTACAGATTCCGCCGTCCCGGCGTTACTTCGTGCGCGTCCACGTCGAACCCGAGATCGGCCAACTGCGCCTCAAAGCAGGCACAGACTTCGGCTTCCTCGCACGTGACGCTTGGAATCTCGACCAGCCTGAGCGCCTGCTCGGCCATCCACTCCCCTTCTATGGCATTCAGAACCGCCTCTCGCGCGCTCATTTCAGACCTCACCACAGGCATGGACAAATGCGTCCGACGTGGATGTATAGCCGACGTTCGCTTCGATGAACCGGATCCCGAAGAAATCCGCCAACCCTTCTGCCTGGGTTTCCGGATAGTCAACGGTACTGCAACAATCCCGAAGCACGATCACCCGGTAATTCCGGTACATGGCCTCGGTAACCGTCGTGCCAAGACAGATCCGCGTGTCGAACCCGACCGTCACCAGGTTATAGACGCCCAGACTTCGCAGAAGGGAATCCAGGTGCGTCTCGAAGAACCCGCTGTACATCTGTTTCTTTACCACGTAATCGCCGGCGTCCGGTGCGATCACATCCGAAAACGCGAGGATGTCATTCGGTTCCGGCCACGCATCCAGAACATCCACACCGCAGGTCCGGATGGACATATTGCGCCATTCCGTCTGTTCGTTCGTGGAAGGCGCCAGGTAATTCGTCACGTAGACCACCGGGAGCCCGAGGCGCTTTGCCGCGTCTTTTGCAGGACGGATATGGTCCACCACAATCTCGCGGTTCTTCAACACGGCGGCGCGATACAACTCCGGGACGTTCCCCGAATCGTGGTCGGGGTCATAGCCCTTTCCGTAGACATCCACCAGGAAAAACGCCGTATTGTCCAGACCCAGCTCAAGCGCCTCTTCGGCATGGCCGAGATGCCGTCCGGGCGGGTGCTGCCGGTAATACCTGCCTTTCAAGCGGATCTTGCTCGACATCGACGCCTCCAGCGGTCAGTGTGTCTCCACGGTTACCGGTGTCTTGCTCTCCAGGGACCGGTAGGCGGCCTCGGAGAGCCGGGCGACCTGCAGGGCAAAGTCGGGGGCTTCGTACCCCTTTCCGCCGCTCCTGATCCAATCGAAGAACGCCGCGTCGGGCGTGGTCTCGCGTATCCGATCGGGAATCGTCATCGGTTCGTCGTTCACCAGCACCGCCTTCACGTGCCACTTGTAAAGGTGGAAGACGATGGATCCTTCAGCGCCGTGGATAGCAATGCGCTCGTCATGCTCGATGGCATTGCCGAACGTGCTTATTGTGCCCAGAGCCCCGCCCTCGAACCTTACGTTCAGTACCGCGTTGACATCCACCGCCTTGCCGTCGCAGTCCATTAGTGCCGAGACTTCCACCGGCGCCAGTCCGGTTATCCAGAGCGTGGACGCGACCAGGTGGCTGCCCGTATCCATAAACATCCCGCCCCCGGAAAGTTCCGGATCCAGGCGCCATCCCTTCACACGTCCCCAATTCTGGGTTACGTAGGACACCACGCCGCGCAACTCGCCGATATGCCCCTTCCGAACCAGTTCACGGGCGTACACGTGGGGCGCGAAGTAGTTCCGCTGATAGCTCACCTGCAGAAACCGTTCTTTCTCCGTCGCCAGGTCAATTAAAGCCCGCGTATGCCTTGAAGAAACCGTCAACGGCTTTTCCACCAGCACGTGCAATCCGGCTTCCAGCCCACACCGCGCCTGCTCGAAGTGCATCGAATGCGGCGAACTGATAAAGATCGCGTCGAGCGCCTCCTCCTGAACCATGCGTCGATAGTCCTCGTAATGGGCGACTTCGCCTCCGTATCGATCCATCAACAGGCGGGCCTGCTCCATTACCGGATCCGCCACGCATACCAGCTTCACGTCCTCCTCTGCCCGAATCCGCGGCACGTGCGCGCCGCGCATATTTCCGCCGCAACCGATCAGACCCAGACGAATCGCTTCAGCCATTCCACCCTCCATCGTGTCATTTGTTCTCCCCACTCGACACACCCAGGCGCGACCTCACATACTCCAGATTCCTGAGACTGTTCGCTGCCAGCCCCTCGAACCCATGGTCGGCCACTTCGAACGCGTCCGGGCTGATGTCCAGATGCGTCTCTACCACGACAAAGCCGCTGTACCCGTCGGCGGAAAGGGCGTGCAGCTGTCCCGGCCAGTCCACGATCCCCTCCTCCGCCATGGACCAGGCGCCCGTGCCCGGATCGAAATTCTTCACGTGTACATGGGACACCAGATCTCTCAGATCCTCGTATTCCTCCGGATAGGGAGATGGCGTACCCGCCCGGGCGGAATTGCCGGGGTCCCAGCAAAGCGAGATGCGATCCTCACCCACCTGTCGTATAAGCGAGGCCGCCTCGGTTCCGGTTGCCCCCCAGCAAACCGCCTCGTTCTCCAGCGCCAGACGACAACCCTCCCTCGCCGCAGTGTCCGCCATCTGTCCCAGACGGTCCACAACCGCCGAAGGAGGACGCGGCGCCGACGTCCGCTCGAATGCAAAGCCGGATACCCGATCGGCGCCCAGTCGCAGCGCCCATTCGCACGCCCGGGGAAGCGATTCGCGAAGGTGTCCGTCGATTCGAGGATCATCCAGCGGCCCCTTGAAAAAGCCCGGAGAAACGCCCGAAATGCCCAAACCCGCGTCCCGGACGCGCGCGTGGAAGGCTGCCAGCTCATTGTCGTCTACGGCCGGGAACCGGCCACCCGCAAGCTGACGCACCTCCACGTGCGAGACCCCCCACTTTGCCGCAAGGGATATCGCGCGCGCCGGATCGTACCGATCGATTTCATCCGCAAAAACCGAAATCTTCACTTTCCGCTCCTCGGCGCCACCATCCATCGCACCGGTTTCGCATATTTCCGTTTGTCATTTCAGGAATCCTGCGGCCCGACAGTTTGCAGTGCCTCAATCATCTCTGTCGAAGTGACCGAGTACTTGCCGAACATCTCCAGAAACAGAATCGCGCCGCGGGTCTGCCACAATCCGTCCTGTGATTCGAACGACTCCATGCCCGTCCCACAATCCCGCAGGATGATGACCTCGTAGCCGCGTTTGCTCATTTCAATCGTGCCGTAATCGCGCAGGAGGATGCACGCGTTGGTATTGAACCCGAGAAAGAACAGGAACAGGATCCGCTCGCGTTCGCAATAGCGGTGTAACTCTTCCCCGTTGTAGATGACAACCTCTCCGTCCCCCACGTGAACCAGCGGATGCATCCGGCGTCTGGAACGCATTTCGACAATTTCCGGCTCTCTCGGCTCTTCGGGTCTGGCATAGGCTGCATACGCACCGGATTTGGATCTGAAGTCCCGCGGCGGCCACGATTCCCCCGAACCGGCCGGCTTCGACGGATCGTCGATCAGCCTCACCCAGGCCGGATGATGTTCGGCCAGACCCGGCGCCGGCGCGTGGATCAGCCGCAGCCCGGCCTCGCGGCAGGCCGCGAGCAACGGCACGATACGCGCCTCCACGATCGCATCCGCACGCTGTGCCGGTTCCTTCAGGTAATGCTCTTCCCACACGTCCACCAGCACGAGTGCGGACTGCGAGAGCGGTACCCGCCAGTCGAGGTATGCGTAGTCCGTGTTCTTCTCCTCCCACGACACGCCCGGGTCCACGTGCCACCGGTAATACCTGGGCCTGATGTTCAGTTCCCTATCCATAGTGGCTCCATCGTTGAAGTTCATCGTAAGCGGGACTGCGCTTCCATAGCGCTCCAGGTCCCGCAAGTCCGCCGAATGGTGCTACGAGTCCGCGGTCAGCGTCAGCGCTTCTTTTCCGTCCAGACCGGCGACGACGGGAAACGTCTTCCGGCGAGGACCCATTTTTCCCGGCACATACCGCACCGCAGGCGGGAAGTAGGCATACAACGCAGTGTGACGTGGGTGCGGCGACGTATTCGGTCCGGACCCGTGAACCGTCAATGAGTGAAATAAAACGGCGTCACCCGCCTTCAGCGAGACTTCGATGCTGGCGGAAAGATCCACGTCACTCCGATCCGTGAGGGACTCATCCAGACGACGGGCGATGCGTCCCCAGGCCTGAAGTCCCCACTTGTGGCTTCGGGGCAGGACCTGGATGCACCCGTTTTCCGGGCCGGCATCGGTCAATGCGATGCTTACGGTTACCAATGCCGGGGGCTGCATCGGCCAGTACGCAGAATCCTGGTGCAACCCGTGCGACGACCCGTGGTAGGCGGGTTTCAGCATCAGCGTACTCCGGAACAGAAGCAGGTCAGGACCGAGAAGCGACCCGACGAGGCGAATGAGCCGTGGATGCGCCGCCAGATCTCTATAGACCTCGGAAAGTTCCCGCGTCTGTTCGATTTTGCGCAACACCGGCAGACCCTCCAGTGTGGCCGTTTCTGCGAAAGGTTCGAGTTGAAAACGGCCGGCCGCGGGATCGCCGCGCGCATCCAGTTCCACCGCCAGACGATGCAAACGCTCGATCTCCCGCTCACACGCGGCCACCTCTTCGGCGGAAAGCAACGCCTTCGCCACGAGATAGCCATCTTCTTCAAATCGGATTTTCTGTGCATCCGGTCCCATCATTGGCCTTCTGAAACGGAGTTGCCGCCTGCATTGATAAAACCGTACAAAACGAACCCGACTCTGTCAAACACAAAACCACAAGGCGCTCAGAGAATTCGAGTTGAAGAAACCTTACTCAGCGCACTGAGACCGGCGGGATATCAGTCAAGCCGCAGCGTTTCGCATTACCTGTTACGTTTCGAAACTCTCCGCAGCACGACGCCTTTCCACTGGCCCCCGCGGGCAGCAAGATCGTCAGCCGTCGCGGCTACAATGCCATGTACATCGTTGACACACATTGTATCAGTGTGTATCTTACACATTATGACGAGTACTGAGATTATTCGGAAGTTGACCCAAGATGGTTGGGTTCTGAAAAATACAAAGGGGAGCCATCGTCAATTCACGCATGCGCGGAAGTCCGGCCGGGTTACCGTCAAACATCCGAGCAGGGACATTCCAATCGGAACATTACGCAACATCTACAGACAGGCCAAGTGGCAATGGGAGGACCGCTAATGCGATTTCCAGTTGCGATTCACAAGGACGCGGGTACCGGATATGGCGTTACCGTACCGGACCTTCCGGGATGCTTTTCGGCCGGTGATACCCTCGATGAAGCGATTGCTTCGGCTCATGAGGCTATCGCCTGCCATATCGAGGGCTTGTTGATGGACGGGTTGCCGATCCCCGATCAGGAACCTATCGAGACTCACATGGATCGGGAGGACAAAGACGCGACATGGGCACTCGTAGACGTCGACATCTCCAGGCTATCCAGCGCGATCCGGCGAGTTAACATCACAATGCCGGCGCGCGTTCTGGCAATTGTCGACGAGGCTGCGGCGCGCGAGGGTGAATCCCGATCGGGACTCCTGGCGCGGGCGGCCCTCAGCTATATACAAAAAGGACCGGTCGCGGTCGAGCAACCCGGTTCTTGAGGCGAGGAAGGCGACAGCACCGCGAGAGAGACCTCACTTCGGATTCAGGGCCAGCCAGGACCTCAGTGCCGGCGCTTGCGGGTGTTCCGGCGCCAGGTCCAGAACTTTCCGGAAACTCGTGCGGGTTTTCTCCACATCCCCTAACGTGTGGTAGACAACGCCCAGGTTGTAAAACCCCTCCGCATATCCGGGGTCGAGGGCCACAGCCTGCTCGTAAGCGGATATGGCCTGTTCATAGTCCCCCAGACCGTGGTACGCGTTCCCAAGATTCGAATGCGCCCGGGCATTACCCGGTTTCAGCGCAATCGCTTTTCGGTAGGCGCCGACCGCCGCGTCGAACTGTCCCGTTCTATAGTACAGGTCGCCGACATTGTAATAGGCCGCGACGAACTGCGGCTTCAATGCGATCGTCCTTTCGAAATATCCCGCCGCCCTGTCATATTTCCTCAGACCGTACAGGGCATTGCCCATCTGGAAGTGAGCTTCCGCAAAGTCAGGCTTCAGTTCAATCACCTTCTCGAATTTCCCAGTTGCCCGTTCGTACTTCCCTGTATCGTAATACATATTTCCAAAATTGTAATAGGGGTCCGCGAAATCCGGCTTCAGCGCGATCACCCTCTGAAAGTACACCGACGCTCGATCATACTGTTTCAAGTCGTAATACAGGTTGCCGAGATTGTAAAAACCGCCCGCAAATCCCGGATCGGCTTCAACCGCCGCTTCGTACGCCCCGATCGCCTGAACGCTCCTCCCGTGATCCCTGTGGTATACCGCGAGCGTCTCCCATCCGTGCGACCGGGCGTGCGCCGACAGATATCCCCCTTCCATGTTGCTGGAAAAACGGGCTTCCGCGGACGAATCGTCCGCGTTAACGCCGATCCAGAACACCGTGTGCAGGACCGCGGCCGCGCAGATCAATCCGGCGGCATTGGCTGAGACGATCCGATCCCGAAGCTCGCGGACTACAGTGAGCGCCGCCCACAACGTAATGGGCAATGCCGCGAAGGCGAAAACGTCCCAATCCCGGAAAGCGCCAAGTTCGGGGTTCGCGACAACCGTAAACAGGATGGGAAACAGCGCGGCAACCAGAACAAACTGACGATCTGGCCCGCGCAGCCAGCTCGTCCTTCGGCACAGAAGCAGAACCAACAGGGAAGACGGCGCAACGAGGAAGTACTGATTTACGAAGTCGACCCATTTTCCAATTGAGAACAACCTGTAGTGTTGTTTGGGTCCAGGTTCCGCAAACAGGTTCAGGATATAAAACCCCTGTCTCTTTTGAAGATACGCGATCAGGTCGAACTGAATCAGCAGGAGCGCGCCGAAGAAAACGACCGCGCTTAACAGCAGGGCGAACCCCGCTCTCGCTGCCAACCTTCCGGGACCGGTTGTACCTGAGACACCCTCCAACCGGCCATTGAGTATGGCCAACGCCAGCAGGGAGGGCACAAGCGTCATCATCGTTATATGGAGCGCCATCAGGACGCCCAGCAACGCCGCGGGCCACCAGATCGTCAACCTGCCATTGAGTACGCGGATGCCCAGGAGCAGATATAGCAGCATAAACGGGAACAAAAACGCGTAATTTTCAACATAAGCGAAAAAAAGCTGCATATACCCTGCCCCCAGCAGCAGAGCCAGAATCAGGAATCGCTCCAGGGCGTCCTTTCCCAGGAGCCGTGCGGCATATCTGGCAACAACCAGATAAAGGATTCCGGAAACGCAACTGAAGATACGATACGTGGTCTCGGCGGAATGCCATGCTGACGCACCGGCACGGTGCAGCCCCCTGACGATCCAGAACGTCAGCGGCGCGCGGTCCGTCCTCGGAACTTCGGACCAGAAGTCGTCCAGCTCGCGCATCAGCATAATCCCGTCGCCGAGCAGATGCACGACTGAACGCGTGCTCCAGAAAACCAGAAGGCCGCCGAACAGAAGCAGAACCCACGCAAGGGCGGAACGCCAGAAGTCGGGGCCACTGTCGCGACGTCGCGAAACGGCCGACGCCCATCGTCCCAGACGGCCCCGAGCAGCAAGGAAGAGCAACGCGACACTCAACAGGACGAAAACCAGCCGCGGTCCGAAATCATAAAAACGCAGGAAATCCGCACCCCAGACCGACACCGGCTGCCAGTAGGCGAACAGAGCGTGCAGGCCGAGAAAGAAACCCGCCACGATGATCGGCTTACTGGTATCCGTTCGATCTACTTTCCGTCCCATAATCGCCCGTTCTTTGTGCAGAGTTCCACGTTCCGACCTGGTGTCACATCCCCGCAATTTGTCACCATTCGGCGATTTATCTCCGGGAAAGAACCCGGTCGCGTTCGGTTCCGCCCGCAGCGTTCCGCGATGTCCGTAGTTTGATCCGGGGACCCGCCAATACCACCGCCGCGGCCAGCAGCAGGACGACGTCAACGATCAGCAGGGCGAACCGCAGCGGCGAAAGCGTGGGTTCCAGTACAATCCGGCTCTCGCCAGGACCGAGTTTCAGCGCCACAAATCGACCGGCCGTCGTGTACGGCCGCAGGTCGCGGCCATTCAGGGTGATCCGCTGATGGGGATAGGCCGTGTACGCCAGCCGCGCGAAACAGGCCGCGCTGGCGCGCACGACCAATTCGACCCGCTGGTTCCAAACCCGATGCGCCAGGACCTCCACCCGCGGCGACGTGCCGAGGTCTTCCTTCACGTGTCCGTCCATCACAAGAATCTGCGTGCACGTACGGTTCCCTACGTCGACGTTCATGGCGCGCAGCAATTTCACGAAGTTGCTCAATGCGAGGCTCTGCATTCTGCGCGCTTCCCGTTCATCCACGTCCGACCCGGACCGGGCGCGCGCCCGGTCCAGTTCACGAACCGGATAGGGCCATCCGGAGATTTTCGACGAGACGACGACGGGACTGGCTTCGGGGAACTCTTCATGAAAGATCTGGTCCCGTTCAGAATCTGAATACAGCAGGTGGCGGGTGTTCATCAGGAAAAATCCCGCGCGGATGATATCGTATCCCGGCATCTCGTTCAGGCCAGCCCCTTCTTCCAGTCGCTGCAGCGACAGGTGAAGCATATCCTGGAAACGCCGGACAAATGCCGGCACCGAAAGCGGGTACTGCGTGAACGTATCCAGGGGCGTCGCCAGGCCCGTCCGGAGGGCCAACCAGGGAATGATGAAGTGGTAATAGATCTTATGGGTCGTATGGAACAGGCGATAGGACGGTAGCTGCCCATCCTCATAGGTTGCAAGTTCTTCCCGGAACCGTCTGTAAACGGGATGATGCTGTAAGGGCAGCGGCTTCGCAACCGGCCAGGCGTTCGGATCCCGCCGCAGGTCCTGCAAAGCGCGTGGACCGATTTTGGACGCCAGGCCGGGAGAACGGTAGGGCTGCTGGAAGGTGGTTGGCCCCAGGTCCGCCAGGACCACCACGAGAATTGCCACGAAGACTCCGACGGGTCGTTTCCGCCCGGCCGCCCGCGCGGCCGCAAACAAACCCACCAGCACGGCGACAAAAAACACCACAAACAGCAGGTAGCGAGAGGCGTTCATCGCCTGCACCACCCCGAGGGACTTGAGGACCGGCCACCGGTAACCGAATACCAGCAGCAGCGAGCCAATCAGGCAGATGCCGATCGGAAGTCCCGAAGCCCGCACTTCAACCCTTTCGCTCCGAACAATCCGTACCAATCCCCACAACGCAATCGCGACCAGACTCATCCCGAGGTATCCGCCGTACCAGTGGTCCTGCGCCTGAAAAAGCCGGAACCGATAATTGGACCAGAGCAGTAGATGCCGCCAGGTGGGCGCCGGAAAGTCGGACATATAGAACCCGGCGTGAAGCCCCGTCAATCCCCGTTCCAGATACATCGGAACCGTCAAATAAGCGCCCAGCAACGTGCCCCCGCCGAAAAGCAGCAAGCCGTGCCGGATTGAAAAAGGCGTATCTTCGCTTCTGGTCATCCGGTACCTGACGACTGCGTACAACATCAGAAAAAACGTTGCCCAGAAGCCGTAACCGGGATGCGTAACGTGCAGACATCCCAGCGCGATACCGCCGCCAATGGCCTGGGCCAGCCGATTCGGATGATTCCGAAGCCCCTCCCAGAAGAAAAACGGCAACGGGAGCAGGGCGTAGAACAGCGACAGCGGCAGCCTGCCCATTATGAGGACCTGCTGCGTATGCCAGAAACTCAACACGTACGCGAGCCCCGCCACGAATCCAGCCTGTCGCGACCCGGTCAATCGCCTCACGAAAAGATATACGCCAAGCCCGGACAGCGCATGGGCGGCGCCAAGCACGAATTTGATCGACAAGAACGGCGCCTGAAGCGCAAGATTCACCAGCCCGACCAGGTAGTAGAACAGGAAGCCGTAAAACTGCAGGTAGGGCGTGCCGTTGCAGAAATAGTGCGTCCAGATCGGGACCTCACCCTGCGTCATTGACGTTGCTGCCAGCCAGGCGTAGGTCACATGCAGATGCGTGTCGGCGCCATGCGCGAATTCCCCCTTGGCAAAATAAAAGCGAACCAGAATCAGGCTCCCCAAAACAAGGAACACGACCGTTCGCCTTTCGCTTGCGAATACATGTTCGAAAAACACCGAGAGGCGCCGCCGGCGCCACTCCATACCAATCAGGAGTATTCCCACCGAGAGAATAAGCAGCAGCAGCGATGCATCTGCGGCGCCGAAATCCAAAAACCGCGATACGACGGAGAGAAACCCCTGAAAACTTTGATATCTCAGGCCCGGTCGGAGAACGCCGAACTTATCCAGCGTCACATACTGGAATAAAATCAACAGCCCCGCCAGCAACGCCAGCAGGGCCGACACGTCCAGGGGCCATCCGGTCCGCTCTCGTCCCTCAGGCCGCTTCAAATCGCTATCCACCCTTGCATTCGGTTCGTCCGCCGGGGCTGGCGATAACCGTATTACAAATGCCGAGCCACCCATCCGCAGGTTTATTCAAAGGAAATCCCGACGCGAGCGGGGAAGAGCTGGGTGCTGCCCCGCTCTCCCGACGTGAATCCGACTTCAAACCGCCCTTCGACAAAGAGATGTACGCGATCGGTCAGCAGGATGTCGATCCCCGCGCCCGCGTTTATCGCAAACCCGGTTCCGGATTGCCCCGGCACTTGTATCTCTACGCCGCCAATCTCCGTTCCGTGTATATCCGTTTCCGAATACGACAGGATGCCGATCCCGCCAACCGCATACGGTACCGCCCGAACATCCACGTCGTCCGAATCGATTGTCTTCGTATATTTCAAACTGGCGAATGCGCTGAAGAGGTGTTTTTCTCCACCGGATGTGGCGATTAACACTTCGAGCGCTTCGTTTTCCGCCTTGAACTTGCCCTCATCCAGTCCGAAACGAGCATAACCCAACCTGCCCTGTACGGCCACGCTGGGGTGTATGAAATACTCGATGCCGGCCCCTGCACCGATACCGGGAAACCAGAATTCGGATACGGAAATGGACGCGGGCGCGGCGATTCCCGCCGTGACAAAATAGATCGGCTTCTGCTGCGCACTGGCGCTGCCCGCCCATCCGCCGGCCAACAACTGTACCGCGATAAAAATCGACAACATTTTCGTCACAATATATCTCCTTTTTCCGAAATGACTGCGAGCGAAAGGCGGGCACCCACAAGGGGCGCCCCTACAACGGACACGGCGCCTCTTCCGCTTTTCGCATTGCGCAAGATCTACGTGAGCAGACAGGAATGTCCGCTCGACCTTCAGATCATCGATCGCCCAATCCAGTTCCCCTGAAGTCAAAAGACCGGGAATTATCACAGAAGGGGCATCAAATCCTTCTCCCGGCTAACGTCTTACCTCTTACCGCCTTCCCCCAGCCTGCGCCATCCCTGAAGAATGGACGGGATCATCTCTACGGGTTCTCCGGCTTTACGGAAGACGGCCCACATGACGTCCCAGACCTGCGGATTCCACTGGCACAGATCGATCCAGTCCGCACACGGCGTACTGTCCCCTTCTTTACGATCAACGCGTCCGCCGATCACGGGATCGTCCACCGACCCGTTCCACATCTGGTCCAGCAGGGTATGCGCGAACCGCTTCATATCGGCGTTGTTGAATACGACGCCGCTCCGGCAGGCATCAATTGCGAATCCGACGTCGATGCGCCCGTGGCTGGTGTCTTCAATGGCGCTGTGCCCGGGTACGCCGCCTTCGATCCAGTCCCAATAGTACCATGTATATGCCCGACCTGTTTTCCACAGGTGCCGCTTGAAATGCTTCGCCATCCGCTGCGCCCGATCCGCAAACAGGCGTTTCCGGGATACGCTCTGCAAACACAGGTAAGCCCGGCCCAGCGCGAGATACTGATTGTGCGGCATAATCCGGTTCGGAAACCGCTCCGTCATCCACGGGGAAAACCGGTATCCGCCTGAGGAAGGGGACGCGTCCACCCAGTCGCGTTCGTGCTTGTCGGCAATCTGCTTTCCAATGAAGCGAAGATACGTCCGGGCGCTGGTTCCGAACCCGGTCTTCAGCCGGTCATTCTTCAGAACGTGCTCGACAAAGCGGCTTACGGGATGCAGGAACATCCCCTGGTGGACGATATACTCCAGCGGCTCACCCGCGAAGACCTGCACCCAGAACCGGTCACCGGCCCGCGCGGCGCCTTCAATGCGTATCTTGAACGGCGCAAAACCGTTCAACGTTGCGCCCGGCCGAAAGCGGCCGCCGGCCAACTCCTTCCGTGTTCCATACTCCTGGACGACGTACCGCCGTCCAGGGAGGACCTCCACGACTCGAATGCAATTCCTCGCCATGTCGCCGCCTCGGATAACCCACACCCGATCCTCTCCAGGTGTTATCCGGGCTGTTCCCCGGTTGTGCATCGATCCCGTTCTCACCAGCGCCACCGAATAGGTCGGGGTAACCCAGGTTGCATGCCCGTCGGCAAAGTGGTCCTGGCTGGTTCCGATCATCCGGTCGAAATGCTTCACGATCTTTTCCAGCCACCCCTCGTCTCCGGTTGATTCGTACAATTTCACGTATGCATCCAGGAAGCCGCTTTCGCCCCATCCCAGGCTCCCGGAGTCCGGTACGTCGGCCTGTCCTCTGCCCCGATTTTGCGACCGGTCATAGCCTGCGAACCTTTCGACCATTTCCTCAAGAACAAAAGGCGCGGTGCGCGTGTTCACGGATGCCTCCGCTACGGACGGCCGCCCACAAGGGACGCCCCTGCAATTTCAATTAAACATCCTGCTACATAGCGAATTGTTTGCCCCTTACCGTTTAGGGGCGTCCCTTGTGGGCGCCCCCCTTTTTCGCCTTTGATCTTCTCTCTCTCCTCGCTTTCTGCTCTCTCTCCTCGCTCTTACTCATTGAACGTAGAATCCGGTCTCTCTGCTGGATGTCAACCCGCTGTTCAGATCGGTCACGTCGATTTCCAGAATATAATGTCCGGGCTTTGTGGATTTCAGATCCAGCTCCATGTAAACCTCTTCCGACTCCGAATTGCCAATCTGCTCGTATCCAACCGCAAGTTCCTGCTTCTTGCCGGTGAGCACACGCACCAATTGCGAGACGACCCCCCTGGCCTTCCGCCCCTGGACGCCCCTGGGTCGAATTGAATACTCGACCTTGTACCGCGTCTGCCCGAATTCGTCTTTCTTCAGGCGGTAAATTTCATAATAGACGAATACGCCCTGTTCCCGGCCAAATGTACGCGTAGGTATCGGAATAACGCGGAGACCGCCCTTCCTGAATTTTCCCGCTTCGTCCGACTCCGCTACCGTATAGGCCAACTGCAACTCACTTAACTGCAGGAATTCCCTGTCGTAGTTGTCGATAACCACTTCCTGGCGGTACCGACCCTGCCGTCCGGACAACCTGTCCTTGACCTGCACCTCCATCCTGTACGTGCCCGGGGGGACGTCCAGACCCACCAGATCCGGGACAAAGCCCCCGCGCATCCCGGTCAGGTCGCCGCCGCCGCGGTATACCAGATTGCCCTGCCTGCGATAGACCGCGCCGGTTCGCGGGTTGTTGAGTGCCACGGAACGTTCAAGAAACATCTCGGTTTCGTCGTCGTCCCGAGAGTACTTGCCCAGCTTATAAGGCGCGCCGAAGTACACCTCCAGAATGGACCCGGCGCCCCGTTCGTCCTCCCGGAAGTTGGCCAGATCGTAGTAGAACTCCAGCGGCAGTTTGTTTTCAGGCGGCTTGTAGTAATCCGGCGTCACCAGGGCCGCCTGTTTGGCCACGGACCGCGGATTGAACTGGTTGAACCGCGCAAGCTGCTGCATGGGTATGCGCACGTCCATCGGCGGAGGGGCGTAGTCGAACTCGCCGCGCATGTGCTCGTCGGTAAAGGTGATTTCGATGCCACCATTCACACCGGTATAGACCCAGACTTCCCAGGGCACCATCGAGGCGTCGTCCTGCGAGGTTACGGCCTTGAACGCAAAATCGTTGGGGGAGTCTGCGAGCGCCAGAGCTCCATGATTCATCTGAACGTTCTCGAACCGGAGTAGCTCCAGGGATTCGCCCGTCAGTTCATTGTTCGCCGTAACGCCCGATTCAAAGGCGACCCCCGTCCGCTGGGCCTCGCCCCCGGATGCCACGCGGGAGGCTTCGGTGTTCCGTGCGGCAATGCTGAGATCCACGACCCGCCGGTCGGCGGCGAACCCGTCGCCCAGGTTCGCGCCGCCGCTGAGATTGGACTTCAAACTGCGCACGGCGTACACGGGGCCACCCATGAACGTCATCTGCAGGGCAGCCTGTCCGTACATCTGCCGGGCAATGCGTTCCCGGACCCGCTGCACCTTCAGGCTCTGGTTGTAATTCTTCATATTGGACGTCGACCGGTAATCGGGTTCGCCGAACCGGATATACACCTCGCCCCGCCGGTCCCAGGGCTGTTTGCCTTTCGAATAAGCCCCGAGCGCGTACCAGACCCGCCGATAGTGTTCCAGCAGCCGCTCGTTGATGGCCGTGGTCAGGTCCGGGTCGTGCGCCGACCAGAACCGTTTGACCCGTTCGACACGATCCGAGCCCTCTGCGCGTTCATACGCTTCGCGTTCCTCGGAGGACATCAGCAGTACTGGATCGCGGTACAGCGCCTGCTCGTATGGTGTGGCCGCCTGCAGGTACTCCCGGAAATACCTGTCCGCCCACTCGAGCCGTCCCAGCTGTACGCATGCCTGGGCCAGCACGGCCATAACGCCGGTTTCATCCGGGTGTTCACGGACGTAATCCGTGAGCAGATCCACGATTCGTTCGTAGTTCCGGGATCGCAGATACACCGCGGCGAGGCGCTTCCGTCCCTCGGGATCATCCGGTTTCAGCGTCATGTATCGCGCGTAAAGGAGCGCCGCCCGTTCGAAGTCCTCTTCGTGGACCTCGTACCACTCCCCCAGAAGCAGATAGGCGGGCGCATACGTTGGATCTATGTCGATCACTTTCTCAATGTCGTATTTCGCGTCGTGCTCCTGCAGGCTGCGGCGAAGTCTGGCGATATTGAAACGGGCTTCCAGATAGTCGCGGTTGTACTGCAGCGCTTTGGTATAATAACGGATCGCATCGTACCTGGCTTTAGGCCGCGTTTCGAACACCTGCCCCAATCCGTTATACGCTTCGGCCAGCCTGTGATCCAGCCGTACAGCGCGTTCGAACGAACGCAGCGCCGCATCGGGATTTTTGGATTTCAGATAGGCGTAACCCAACCGGGAATGCCCGCGCGCGGATCCCGGCGCCATCAGCGTGACCACCTGAAGGACGGGCACCGCGGCAGACGCGTCTTTTTCCAGCGCCCGACTGCCCACGGCCAGCAACGAATCGACCTGCGCTTCGCCCGCGGCCCTGTCCACCACCTTGAATCCGTCCCCCTGGCGCACCAGTTCCAACAGCCGCCCCCGGTGATAGGGACTGATCACCATTGCCTCGCCGTCAGCGGCGACGGATCGATAGAAATAACTGATCGGGCGTTGCTTCTGATCTTCAGGAGACCTGAACATCCGTTTGAGGATCCGTTCCTCCGCTTCGTCCAATCCACCCGCGCGAGCAGAAGCCATCAAGACCTCCAGGTTGACAGGCGAATTGCCGTTGTGGAGTCGCCGGTACTCACGAATCATCTCACCGATCGCGGACAGGTTCTCCCTGCCAACCCATCGGGCGCCCTCGGACGACGCCATCCGCGATCTGTGTGCCAACAGCTTCGCGTAAGCCATCGCCGGCTTGGAATAAAGGAGGCGACCCCGCGCCATGGCCTCGAACTGTTGGGCCGCATCGCGATAAAGAAGCTGCGCCTGACGAAAATCCCACTGATGCAGGGACCCGTAGGCGAGTTTCACGGTCATCATCGCCCTCTCTACGCCCGAGAGCGAGCGGTTGGGCCCGTTTCCCGGACCCCCGTTTTGTGCCTCCCTGCCGCGGCGAGCACGGCCTGTCTGCGTGCGGTGACGCACAGGCAGGCGCAGGCAGGCGGAAACCCACTCAACGTCGAGACGTCCGAATTCGACTTCTCCCGGACGCCGGACGACCGTGCCGTTTACCATCACCTCCCATACCTGGCGCTCCACCATCGGCGCAACCGCCTGCCCCAACCCGGAAAGACGATAGTCCCGCAATGGGCGGTCCCTGTAAAACAGGCGCCGCCCGTCCGCGGACCAGCCCAATTGTCCCGGCCGGCCTGGAAAGGCGCCCAGTTTGCGTTCGGTTCCCACTGCATCCTCGGACCAGACTTCGGTCAGGGCGGCCTGCCCGTTTTCGTAGAAAGCGGTCCAGATCCGTCGGTTATCGGACTCTGCCTGAACCGGCAGCGCACTTCCGGCCAGGAACCAGCAGGCGGTGACCAGGCGACGGGCTATCGAATCGATGGGCATGTTTCTCGATCGCGACACACACGGCTCCTCCGCGAAAGTCACACGGCGGTTCGTGAACCGCCCCTACAAATGAAAGGTGTACATTGACATGGGCGGTTGGCGTGACAAGGCCCTTTCGCTAACCGGCGCTGGCTGTCCACGATCCGCTTTCGTTGCCTGCTCAACCTGTAGACCTCAAAACGAATTGACCTGCGCTTATCCCAGCTTCCACAGAATCAGTCCCACGATCGACAGCCAGGAAGTAATCATCAGGCCAATCAGCCAGAAGAAACCGTGGCGCATGCTCGCTTCAAGGGCAGTCATGCGCCGCTCTACGGCGTCAAGACGCCGTTCTATCGCGTCAAACCGACGCTCTATGGCGTCAAGACGGCGGTCAAGCTGCTCTATGACACCCTCAAGCCGCACCTGGCGCTCCGACAGCTCTCTCACATCGTTCATTGCTCGACCCTCTGTTGTTCTGCGGTGGTATCGTGATTGCACCGGTCAATAGCGTCATACGAATTATGTGTCGCATAGTTCGAGTGAATAAATGGATAGACCAAAAGTGAGGACCTCTATCCCCGCTCCCTCTCCTGAGAGAAAAGGGGCGTTGAACGAAGCGAGTGACTCGCTGGCCAAGCGGTTTTACGGGACTACAGAGGACGCCGGTGCTGGCGTTCGAGGACGATGGAAAGCGGTGCGATTCATGCCGCGAACAATCCACCTTCGCCCGTACAGGGGTGGCTACAGTTTGACCAGGATCAACGTTCCGAGAGCGACAAGCGAAGTGAATTGAATGCCGATGATCCAGCGGAAACCACTATCCATGCGCGCTTCGAGATTCGTCAGACGCGCTTCGATGGCCGTAAGGCGCTGGTCCATCTGCTCAATTACGCCCTCGAGACGGGACAGGCGAGCGTCAAAATCGGCCTGCGGCGTTGCGGCCTGCATGTCTGAATCCTTCCTGTCTGCCGACAAGGCAGGTCGGTGTGCGGATTGCGGAAACGGTCTTAACTCCGCTTACATTTAACGATAACCCCCGATCCGGATAGATCGGGAAAGACAGTGGCGCCCATTATCGGGACCACCCGATGGTTTTCATCATACTCCTGTGTATCCGGGACTGAAAGTTCCAGCTATTTATCGCTACTTGTAATAGAATAAGACATATAACAGAAAAATCAAAGCTGATTCTGATCTTGACGTGGTGATCGGGCGTCATTCCGACAGCATCCGAATCCGGCGCCGGGCTTCGGATGAAACCTGTGGGTCGCCCCGCCACTGCTTCAGAAACGCTTCGTAGGCTTCGACGGCATCTCCTGACCTGCCCTGTTTTTGTAGCACCGCACCCAGGTTGAAATACGCCCTCGCGTCGCCCAGCGCCTCGGACCGGCGATATGCATGCGCCGCGTCGTCCGGCCGGCCCGTTTTCTCCAGCGCCACGCCGAGATTGAAGTGGGCCTCCTTATCCTCCGGCAGCAGAACCGCAGCCTGCCTGAATCCGTCGGCGGCTACCGCCCACTCGCCGGCCCGCATGGCCGTCACGCCCAGATTCATCCAGGCCTCCGCGAATTGCGGATCCAGCTCCAAGGCTTTCCGATATGCCGCGACGGCCTGTTCGAAGATCCCTTTCACGCCGTACGCATTGCCCAGATTGTTATAGGTCATCGCTTCTTCCCGGATGGACAGCGCCCGTCGAAAAGCAAGAATTGCCAGATCCACCCGTCCCTGCTCGGCAAGCACCTGACCCACCGCGTGATGCATCTTCGCGCTCGCCGGATAGGCGCGGGCCGCGCTAGAAAACAGGCTGAATTCATCTCTCCAATCTTTGTTGCGCACCACGGTGCGCGCGGCGTACCCCAGACATACAAGACCCATCGCGACAACGACGGTGAACCCAAACCTCCTGAACAACCGCTCTGCGCAAATTCCCGCAAGTGCGAACACTCCGAGTGCCGGTATATACAGAAAACGCTCCTGAACCATCGAGTTCAGCAGCACCACGGTCTGCGACACCCCCAGATAGGGCACCCAGAAAAGCGCGCCACAGAAAAACAGCCGCGGCCACTTTCCCAGCGATCGCACCCACAACCCCAGTCCCGCAAGGCCCAGCGCCAGCCCCGCGATCACGCCCGGCTCCAGGAGCGAAGCCGCAACCGGAATCGCCTTGTAAGAGTAATCCACGGAAAGCCGCCACGGCAATACCAGGAGCACAACGTAGCGCCAGAAGATTCTCCCGGCCGTCAGGACGCGCGTTTCAAGCGAAGCGCCATAGAGCGGATTCACCAGCTCCGTCATCCCACCGGGGGTGAAGCCCAGCCCGGCCGCGGCGCTGCGAACGACCAGACAGATCCCGAATACGCCCGCGAAGCCCATCCACCACGGCCATCTTGCCCATGTGACGGACAGAATGCGGTGTAGAATCTCCGTCCCTCCGAGTCTGCCGGCCGACCAGTTTAAACTTGCTTTCGACGGTCCTCTCCAGCTTTCCTTTTTCTCCCTTTTATCCGATAAAGTCTCGCCCTCTGCAACCCCTATCCCGACCGCGAGGTCATAAACGACAATCAGGCCCAACAACGCCAGCGCGCTCTCCTTGCTGAGCAATCCACAGAAAAAAGCAACGAGCGCGAGCACGTAGGACGCGTGGGAACGCGAACGTTGCATGTATAACAACATGCCGGCCAGCAAAAAGGCGCCGGCGAGCAGGTCGGACCGGCCAAAGGTCACACCCGCCGCCACTTCCGAGTGAATCGGATGCACTGCAAACAACAGGCCCGCAAGACCCGCCGCAAAACGGCTCAGGCCCGCGCGCCTGCACAACGTCCACGCCAGAACGCTGCAACAGACGTGGAGAAGCACGTTGGTCAGATGAAACCGAAACGGGCTAATGCCCCCGAGCGCGTCCAGCAGAAACGTAAGCACGGTCAGGGGCCGGTATTGCCCGGTTTCGTTTCCGGGATAACCCGCCCAATAGTGGGTGGTGAATACGCTCCTGAAATCCATCCGCTCCACGAGCCAGCTTCGTACGATCAGAAACCGGTCGTCGTAAACCAGCCCGTTGCCCAGCGCATTGGCGTAAACCACTAACGCCGCGATGCCCACCAGAACCGGCCAGGCACACTTGCGTTTCAGACCAGGGCTTTCGTGAGAAACGGCTGGTTCCTTGCGCTCTCGGGAGGTGCGTTTCGCCATATCTTTCGCCGCTGTCTACCGGAGTCGAAGATCGCTACATCCCTGCTCGAAAACCGGAATTTACATGGATGGACGGGATAGAAAACCGACAAGCCTGAAGAATGCTCCCAATTCCGGGTTTTTGAGATGAATCCGTCCACCGCGAGGAATTTTGACTCTGCATGTTGTGCAGGCGTGACGCGACTATGGGTTATAATCGCCAAACAAAAAGCCTCCGGCATCACGTGGAGGCTTTTTTCAGGGACCGCGTCGGGCAAATTGGATCATTTCTTTTCCGGAGAATATGGCGGAGGATCTTTAAACTGCACCCCTGCTTCCTCCTGTTCTCTAATCCATTGGAGCACTTCGTTTCGCCCCTCTTCTCGCTGCTGACGTCGTATTTCCGCCAGGACGCCTGACATGGCTTCACCTCCTGCAAGAATAACAAATGCGCCGGTTGCCGAAAACACAACGATAGATTCCAGTCAGAATGACAGACTGTGCGATGGTCATGCGGACGATGGGTCCGCGCACTTGCGTCTGCTAACGTTGCCGCCAAACGTCCAACCGAGAAGACGGGGGATTCTTCGACTACGCTCAGAATGACATGCTTTGCGATAACCATTGACGAAACGCTGAGCCCACACCTTCGCCGATACTGTCATCCTGAGGAGGCCCTGTCTGCCCGCCAGGCAGGCGGCAGGCCGACGAAGGATCTACTGCGGCATCCGATGATACCCGCGCGATTTGCACGTGTCGATACCTGAGAGGCGGCACGTCCGCCCCGTCTTCGACGACGTTCAATGACGGGGCGACCGAACATCATGTACAAGGGAATACTCGGGAGACACTCGCGAACCGTCGCGTTGTTACGTCGACTCGCCTACCAGTCCTTAGACAGATCTGCCAGTGCCGGATTGGTGCAACTGATAAGATCGAGCTTTTTCTGTCGAGTCCACCCCTTTAGCTGTTTCTCTCTTGATATCGCTCTGCGGACGTCGGGTGTCGATTCAAAGTATATCAGTCTATTCAACCCATACCTGCTGGTGAAACCTGGTATGAGCTTATGTTTGTGCTCAAAAACCCGTCGTCTAAGATTGTTGGTTACTCCTATGTAGAGTGTGCCACTTCGACCTGCCATAACGTAGACGAAATATCGGTTCATCGGAAGTTTAGCCCATACTTTCATGCATTGGAAGCCAAATGGCTGAAGACGTCTCCGCGCAAATGTGTTTCCTGCATTTCTGCGCTATGGACAATCGAACAGACGGGGGATTCTTCGACTTCGCTCAGAATGACATGCTTTGCGATAACCATTGACGAAACG
>JAAXHE010000094.1:0-4709 GCA_012271065.1 Candidatus Latescibacterota bacterium | reverse complement strand
CTGAGGAGGCCCTGTCTGCCCGCCAGACAGGCGCCAGGCTGAAGACGTCTCCGCGCAAATGTATTTCCTGCGTTTCTGCGCTATGGACAATCGAACAGACGGGAGATTCTTCGACTCCGCTCAGAATGACACGCTTTGCGATAACCATTGACGAAACGCTGAGCCCACACCTTCGCCCATACTGTCATCCTGAGGAGGCCCTGTCTGCCCGCCATGCAGGCGCCAGGCTGAAGACGTCTCCGCGCAGATGTGGTTACTGCATTTCTGCCTTCAGGACAATCGAAAAGACGGGGATTCTTCGGCTCCGCTCAGAATGACATGCTTTGCGATAACCATTGGCGAAACGCTGAGCCCACACCTCCGCCGATACTGTCATCCTGAGGAGGCCCTGTCTGCCGCCAAGCAGGCGGACCCGGCGCCCTGAGTGTCATCCGAGTTTCACTAGAATCAACGTGCCCAAAGTGAGCAACGTCGTGACTTGAATACCGATAATCCAGCGGAGGGTTGCCTCAATGTTCGTCAAGCGGCGGTCAAGCTGCTCAACGATTCCTTCCAGACGGGACAGGCGGGCTTCGAGGGCGGACAGGCGGGCGCCGAAATCGGCGAGTTCGGCGGCGGGTGTTGCGGTCTGCATGGTGCGTCTCCGTGTGTTGGGCTGTGGATTGACAAACGTCTCAACTCAACCTATGTCCGGATATCTCTGCTGTCCAAGAACCGTGGGTTTCTCAGATTCGTAGTGACTCAAACCCGTTTTTGGACAGGTTTGTAAATGTATCAAAATTGAATTCAGCACACAAGGTGATTTGTACCGGTAATTCGGTACCGGCGAAGGGTAACTGACCACCGACCACTATCCACTGGCCACCGACCACTGCCTTTAACAAAAGAACGGGCGGCATCCGGGCTCACACTCCCGGTCGCCGCCCGTCGGTTCAGACGCCGACAAAGCGCCGGAATATGTCAAAGTCGATCGGCTCCAACGCTTTGAAAGGCGGACGTTAGAACGCGCCACCGACGGAAACGCGTATCACGTCGTCAAACATCTTGACGCCTGCGTTTTCCTGCAAATACGAATACGCCACATCCGCCGTGATCGTGCGCCCCATGAACATCTGCTTCAAGCCGACGCCCATGCTAATTCCCAGGAGGTCGTAATTCCACTTCCAGCCGGCGCGCAACGCGAGCGCGTTCTGCAGCCACAACTCCGCGCCGAAGTGCCAGCGCTCCTGGAAGTCCACAAAAAACGCGTTCTCCACTGACGCTGTGAGGTAGGACGGATCACCCTTCTCGCCGTAGACTTCCGCGGCAACGCCGATCGTGTAGACCAGCGGCAACAGGTACGCGTAGTCGCCCGTCTTGCGGTCCGGTCCGTAATTCCTGAACGCCATGGCGATACGCAGGCTTCTGAAGCCCGTATAGAAGAAGCTGCCCACGTCCACCGTGAAGCCTGTGGTCTTTTCCGTAAAAAGTTTCTCCTGGACGTAATTCGCCTTGGCGCTGAACGAGAACTTGTCGGTGAACTTGATGGCATAGAGAAGCCCCACCTGCATCTGGTGCACGTGCACAAACTGACCGGTTCCCGTGGGCTGGTAGATCGTGGTCTCCTTCATAGGCTTCGGGTGGTGGGAGGTCACGCTCAGGCCCAGCACCTCGCCCCGGGCCGAACGCGTGTTCCACACTGCGGCTGCGGAGTAAATCTGGGTGTCCCGCAAAAAGCGCATCCAGTTCAACTGATAGGCCACGCGCTCCACGTGCACCAAACCCGACCCATTCCAGAAGATCGCGTTGATATCGTCGGCCACGGCGGTAAACGCGTCACCCATGGCCTCGGCGCGGGCGCCCTGGCCGATTTTCAACCATTTCATGCCGGAGATATTCACCTTTTTCACGCCGTACTCGCCGGTCACTCCTCCCCACTTCACGGCCAGAGCCGGTGAAGCGGCAAGCAACAGGGCCACGACCGACGCAATGATCAGCAAGCTTCTTTTCACGTCATTTCCTCCTTGTTTGAACCCGCCTACTTGATCAGCACGAAGCTGCCTCTTCGGGTCTCTCCGCCGGATACGACAACGAAATAATACAGACCGGTCTGCACCTCACCGGCGATATTGAACGAGATCTGACGGAACTCGGTCTCTCCCTTGGTAAGCGGGGTCCGGTCCGTCGTTTCTACGCGATCGCCCTCGGCCGAGTAAATATGGATTATTGCATCAGCAGTCAGGCCGACGATGCGAAGGTTGCGGGAGTTGGGATAGTTGTGCACATCGTCCACAAAATACGGGTTCGGAACGATGAGCACCTCATCCGGCAGGCCGGACAACAGGGCCTGGAACGGCTTGCGGTTGTCGCCGTCGTAGGTCCTGGCCGTGGACGGACCCCAGCCGCTTTCATATCCTCTCCGGATATTGTTCTGCACGCGATCGCTGGGGATGTCGTCGATGGTCATCCCGCTGTTCCACGTGTAGGAGTCCACGCCCCGTGCATACGGACGTGCAGAGAAGAAATAGGAAAAGCCGGCCGTGGTCTCCAGGTCCTCGTATTCATAGACGCCGTTGGCATTGATGCCCCATTCGCCCCGGGGCAGTCCCGCCGGGCTGACCGAAGACCCGCTGGAACCGTTCTCGATGATCCCGTAGAGCTCCCAAGGACCCCAGGAAAACCATTCCGACTTGTACAGGCGGACGCCGAGGATATCCTGCTCACCCGTATACGGGTTAACCGCGGACTCGGACTCCCTGCCCCACCGGATCAACTGCTTGGCTTTGGTGGAAGAAGTGAGGTTGTCGGCGGAAATGTAGGCCTCCGTGGGCGAGGCCGGCACCTGGTAGTTGTTGTCGTACACCCAGTGGGCCAACTTCAGGTTCTCCAGGGCCGCCTTCTCGCCTGCAGTCTTGATCTTCTGGATCTTGTTCTCGGGGCTGTCGCCCGACCGGTCCCACTTGATCAGCCCGATGTCCTGCTCGTTGGCGGGAATCGGCTCCAGCAGCGACGGGTGCCCGGCGCCCCAGGAGAACACGAGCTTGACGGACTCATCCACGCCCACGTTGTACGGCCCGTAAACCGTCATGTCGTGGAACACCTTGCGCGTGGAGATGTCGCCCTCGTCGGGATTGGCCTGAAAGCCCGTCGTCGTTATGACGCTGGCCAACTGCGCGGCGCTGTGCGTGGTATAGGTGGGGTCGTCGAAGTCACCCGTGGAACGCGCCAGCCACCACTGGAACGAACGCGGCTGCATGTCTTCACCGGGCTGTACGTATTTTCCGCGGTCGGCTTCGTTGAACGAGAACTTGCCCGCGTCGTCGGCATAGGCGAGCGGCGCCATGAAATAGGTGCTTGGCGCCCTCGGCTGGCCTTCCGTCTGCAGTATATTGTAGTTGGAAGGCACGATCGCCTTGAAAAACGGATCGCCCGTGTCGTCGTGCGAGGAGAACGGGTTGTCGGAGTCCCTGCGGATGACCGCCCGCATATCCTCGCCCACGAACGCGCCGTTCTGCGACCAAGCATTGGGATAGCCGTCGGCTTCCGTATACCACATCGTATCGTCCATGCCGCGGGCGTTGGACGCGTAGAAGTTCCAGCCGAACTCCTCGAGAATGCCCATGGCCGTCATGGCCGCCACGTTCTTGAACGCGATGTAGAGGTTGTTGATGGGTCCCGGCGCTTCACCCACGCCGTCGCCGTCAAAGTCCCCGATGTTGGTGAATGTGAGATCGATAATGTAGAAGTCGTCGAAATCCGGATTGGACCAGCTGTACACCCGCCGCTGGACGCGGATCCCGTTCTGCTTGTCGATCCACTGGGCGATGATGGTCTCTTCCGGAATCGTCACGTCCACCAGGTTGTGCGCGCCCAGCCTGTAATTCGCGATGTGGGCGGGCGGGGTCGTTACGGGATCCCAGTTAGCGCCGTAGAGGCTACCCGGGTCGTCGGCGGTGACCCCCGGCCAGTAATTGGACAGGGCACCCCCAGCGCCCTGTTCACCCGGCGAGATCGCGCTGTTCGGCAACTCGGCGAGCTGGTTCAGCGGATTGGGCTGTCCCCAGTTCTCCTCGGGATTGCCCACCGGATCGTAGGGGAACGCCTGGTTGTGTTCCACGATCTGCAGGTTCTCACGAGGTCCCGTTACCGTGACTGTGCCGCGGTCGGCGTTCAGGATCCAGATGCCCTCGCCGCCGGAGACCTTGTAGTCGTTGTACATCTGCGACTTCTGGTTGGACGTGAACTGCGAGAGCACCGCCCCGAACGAACCCGGGCCGTTGCCGTTCCAGGGATATGCGTTACGTCTGTAACCGCGCCCCCATTCCTGGTTGCCGCCCATCCCGCCAATGTTGTTGTAACTGTTGGCAATCAACGACCTGAGGTTGTCTCTCTTGGCAATGTTGTCCGGTGTGGCCTGCGCATCGACCGGGACCGGCTGAAATACAACCGCGGCCAGCGCAACGCAGCCGATGGGAACCAATCCCCTGGCAATGAAATTCAATCGTTTCATATCCTTCTTTCCTCCATTCGAAAACACTGCGGAGCATACGCGCCGGAAACGACGCAGTTTCCGGCGCGCTTCCTTAGAAGCTGTTTTAAAATTCCCAACGGTCTTCGCACGGGTGCAAAAGCGCCGTTCGGCGTTGGTCAAATCCACCCGTATCTTTAGATTTGGGCGGATTTTCCCGCCTTGACCGTCACTTTTTCGCTCGCGCTCGGGAACTCACCGG
>JAAXHE010000103.1 GCA_012271065.1 Candidatus Latescibacterota bacterium | reverse complement strand
GGGCCGGGGAGAGAGGTCTGCGGGGCCGGGAGGGAGAGCGAGATCTTGACTTTGCTTTTCGCCTTTGGCTGACGGCTGATCGCTGCCTTTCCGTCTTCCTTCTTCCTTTCCTCACCTGCTGCTGAGCAACGTATGGACCGCCCGTTTGAACACGTGGATCGCGCGTTTGGCAGCGCCGTGCGGACCCGCCGTGGCGACGTTGATCTCATAGAATGCGCTGGGGATACCAAGCCTCCGGGCCATCTGATAACACATTGTATTCTCACGATGCACGTTGGCCCTGCCGTGCGTGGACATGCCGTCGGTCTCCAGGCGCATCGTGTCGCATAGGGCCTGGTACAGCCGGGCGCGATCGGAATTCTCAAAGACGGGATCGACCACCTCGTACCATCCGTCGTAAGGGTATTCTCCGTTTTCCCGCCAGCCCACGAACGCATGGATATTCATCCACATCGCCGGCCGGTCCTTTACAAGCATGTCCCATAGCAAGCGGCTCTCGTGGGCTTCAGGCGCCTCCGATTCCGGGTCGTCGCCGAAGGACCGGTACATGTCGAACCCCTCGGCGTTGAATGCGTTCCTTCCTGCAACGTTTCCATCGGGATTGACCGCCGGCAGGACCTCCACCTGTATCCGCTCCCGGAGAGCGACGGCATCCGGCACGAGAGACGTGATGTAATCCGCAATGCCCAGCATTCCCCAGGTACCGGAGAATTCGACCGCGTGTTGTCCGGCCACGCACTGAATCCGGGGCTTGCCGGGCGCGCCGGTCCGGATTCCGGTGATGTCCCGCCCCTGCACCGATTTGCCTATGGTGAACGCCTCGCAGCGGTCCCCGCGTTCATCCGCCAGCCTTCGGAGCGCGTCTTGCGTATCGCTGTAGCGCGCGGGCCATGCGTTTGATACCCGAATCGTCTCGTTTGCATTCAGATTCAGGCGAATCAAGAGCGGTTCTTCCGTATTCCGGACCCGTTCACGGTCGAGCGGCTTGAATCGACCGTCGCCCCGGGATGCAACCCACACCGTGGTCGGCAGGCTGACCACGAATCCCTCCGGGCCGAATCGCGAGTCCGGCCACACTTCAACCGTTACAGCCGATGCAGGCCCGTCATTCCGGACGTCGAAACAGAAGTAGTAACAATAGGTCGGCTTGTCTCCAATGACCTCGAGCCGGAACCGGTCGATTGCGATCTGCCGGATATGCTTCGCGTTTCCGCATTCGAAATCAGCCGCGATTGAAATCATCCCAACTTTCCCCCGTAGGCACGTGGACAACGCGCGCGCGCGTGATGGATGGTATCAGAAGAATCCGGTTCCCTCGGGCGGCCGGGCGTACGCCACCGCGATCCGGCTGGGAACTCCTGTTTGTTTCATCGAATTCACGCCCCTGCATGACAGCGACTGCACCCCCTCCCGCATCGGCCAGTCGAAACGCTCGCCGCACCGCTGCCAGACCCCGTCATCGAAGCGGATCTCGTAGTGGTCGAAGAACGGCATACAGTGCGAAAGCGTTACCGCCAGCCTAGCCCCCTCCTCATCCCAGGACGGATGCGTGGAGATGCGCACCAGATTCACCGTCCAGTACACATCGGGAAGACTGGAGGTCAATCGAACGAGGCCGAGCGGTCTGAAGTTGCTCACGAACGTGGGCAGGCACCTTCGGTCCACCCATTCCAGGGTGAGGCAGTCCGTCAGAACCCGGACCCGGGCGTAGTAATCCATCACCCGGTTTCGCAGGAACCTCGCGAACAAATGGCGGTTGACCTCCTCGTCATAGTCTTTCCGGCAGGTGGGGTCACGGAGCGCGAGACGGACGTGCGTGGCGTCGGGAATGACGAATTCCGGCTGATCCTGCACCATTTCAACCTCATCCGCAACTCCGTCCAGCCACGCCTCCCGGATCTCCAGCGCGTTCAACGGCGAACCGTCCCGCTCGTAGTGGACGTTGATGTCGGGATCCATCATCACCCACTTCCGGTATTCGTTGGACCAGACTTCCGCAACCGCGTGTCCGACGTTCCACATAGCGTAGTCCCGGGGCGCCTCGCAATCTTCGATGGAGACCGCCACCCTCCGCGCCGGCCAGCCGAGCGCGGTTGCCGCATCCGCGAAGAGCCGGGCGTAGGAACCGCAGAAGAAGCGTTCCCCCCTGCTCACAGCCTCCAGAATCCCCAGGCCGTCGTCGACTTCCGGGCGGTTGTACCAGAGCCCGTGGTCCCACTGTCCGCGGACCCATCGCTTCAGGGCCAGAAACCCCTCGAATTCCGTCCCGCAGCCCGCCACGACGCTTTCAAGCCCGTACTTCTCCCTGAGTCGCGCGATTCTCGGCGCATGCGGGTCCCCGTAATCGTGGCACCTATAGTCCCCGCTGAAGTCCGGGACGTTATAGGAGACGACTCGGAATTCACCAGGACACATCCGGCTCATGGGATCCTCCCGAGAACTACGCGGCTCGCACCGGCTTTTCGAGCGCCTCTGCCATCGCACGGATGTGGGATGGACCCGCGCCGCAGCAGCAGCCCACGAAGTTGATCCCTTCCGCCTTCGCCTTCAGTGCGAACGCCGCCATATCGTCGGGCGTGACGCCATTGCGGTGACGGTGGACGGCGTAGCCGACGTCTTCGGTATCCGTCATTTGCCTGAATCCCTTCGGCTGGCAGGCGATCGGCACGTCCACCGCTTCCCGCATCTCGAGCGCCGTCGGCAGCATCTGGTCCGGGTCCCCGATGCAGACGGTCCCCACGATATCCGC
>JAAXHE010000167.1 GCA_012271065.1 Candidatus Latescibacterota bacterium | reverse complement strand
CTTCTCGCTGGGGATAGGTCTTTGGTGGATACTTCCTCTTCCCAAAGATAACCCCCGATAACCGAGATCCGAGGAGGTCTTTCACTAACTCGTCAATACATAAGGTCTAAGGCCCGCTCCGGGTGACATCCTGTACAAGGCTTCCATCCTTCAGCACCACCAGCCGTTTGGCCCGATCCATGATCATTCGATCATGCGAAGAAAAGAGAAAGGTCATCCCGCGGCGCTCGTTCAATTCCCTCATCAGATCCAGCAGCGCGGCGCCGGTGGCCGAATCCAGATTGGCCGTGGGTTCGTCCGCCAGAATCAGGTCAGGTCCCGAGACCATCGCCCGGGCGACCGCCACGCGTTGCTGCTGCCCGCCCGAGAGCTGAGGAGGACGCCTGTCCTCCATCCCCTCCAGGCCCACGGTAGACAACATCTCCCGCACACGTTCCCGGCGGACGCGGCGCGAAACGCCCTGCAGCAGCATGACGTATTCGACGTTCTCGAGCACAGTGAGCACCGGGATCAAATTGTACGCCTGGAAGATGAACCCGATGTGGTCCCGGCGGAAATCGGAGAGTGCGCGTCCACCCATCTCGCTGATTGGCGTACCGGCCAGGCTCACCCGGCCGGCGGAGGGCGTATCCAGTCCGCTCAGGATGTTCAGCAACGTGGATTTTCCCGATCCCGACGGTCCCGCAATCGCGGTGAACTCACCACGCGCAACCTTGAGGTCCACGGCCTTCAACGCGGATACGTCAACCTCCCCCACGCGGTAGCTCTTGTTCAATCCCTCCGCTTCGATCAACACGGAACCTCCACGCATACGGCCCTTCCATTCCCCCGGTTCTCGCTCATTCGTACATCTTCATCGCCTGCGCGGGTTTCAGCCGGGCAGCGAAAACGGCAGGATAGATTCCGGCGACCAGCGTAAACAGAAACACACACACCGGAAACAGGACGAACTGCTCCAGCCGCAGGACCGGAAAAATCAACTCCCGCAGGGTCACGCCCGCGAACTCGATGCCTGAGTAATCGATCCCCAGAAAGGAATAGAGGAACGTCACAGCGAAACCGATACCGCATCCGATCAGGATGCTGAGCAATGAGAGTGCGCCGGCTTCGAAAAGGATCATCATCGCCATGCGCACCGGACTCGTGCCCACTGCGCGCAGGACGCCGTACTCGAATATTCTTTCGTGCAGCGACATGAACAGGGTGTTGACAATGCCCAGTGACACGACTGCAAACAGGATCACGCCTACAATCAAAGACGAAAACCCGGACATGTCCAGAATCGCGCTGAGCTGGGGCATCAGTTCCCTCCAGCTCCGGGCTTCGTTTCCGTTCCGTGAAAACCGCGACCAGAAACCGGCGTCCATTGCCTCGGTACCGGAGAATGACTTGAGATGAAGGGCAATCTCGTGTACCTCACCGGGAAGTCCGAGCAGGCGCTGTACGGTCTCGATATGCGCGAAACCCACACCGCCATCCAGTTCACGGACGCCAAAGCGGAAAATCCCCCCCACCCGGAACATATCCTGGGCCAATTCTCCGGATTCCGCCTCCGCCGCTGTCACCACCACCCGGTCGCCCAGACCAATCTCCAGCGCTTCGGCAAGTTTCGACCCCACCAGGATCTTTCGCCGGTCCGCACGCTCGAGGAACGACCCTTCAACGATGGCCTCGTCCACCCTGGAGAACGGCCTTTCGAGGCCGGGATCGACGCCGTAGAGCAGCACGGTGCCGGACGTGGCCGGCGAGGCCAGCATACCTGGCGTCTGCACGCGAAGTGTCATGCGTTCCACTTCCGGATCGTTCCGCAGACGATCCAGCACCCGGGGCAGCCCCCTCACGACCCGCGCCACATCGCGGGTACTCCTGAAGCCCTCCGCGTGTACCTGCCCGTGCCCCATGAACGTGTCCGTCGCAATCCGAACGATCGTGTCGGACATCCCGATCATCAGACCGTCCGTAAAGATCAACGCCGCCAAGCCGATTCCGATCGCGAGCCCGGCCAGCAACGTACGTCGTGCGTTTCGAAAGGAGTTCATCCAGGCTATTTTAATCAAAAACAACATGATATGTGCTCTCGGCGGACCAATCGGATTGCCCGTACCCATCCCGACCACGCGGGTGTTCGAGGCGCTGCGGCGGGTCGAACAGGACGGCTCCAAACACCGCTCAATGAGTCCGCATCGCCCGTGCGGGCGCGACTCTGGCTGCGCGCGTCGCCGGGATCAGACTCACCAGAACGGCGGTGCCGAAGGTCAGCACCGCCGGTATCCAGACCGACCGGAACGAAACCATACTGATCAGCCGATCGAAAACGTAGCCGCCGTATTCCACGGGCGTCGGATAGACGATGCCGTGTTTTGCCAGGATCGTGTTGCAGATCATACCCAGCCCCCCGCCGATCAGCACGCCGAAAACCGATAGACAGGCGGTCTCGCCCAGGATCAGGAGAAACACGGTAGCCGGTCGCGTACCCAGCGCCCGAAGCACGCCAAATTCCCGTGTGCGCTCCATAATAGCCATCAGTACTGTATTCAGCACACCGATGGCCACGATCAGATTGATGATGCCCAGCGAGATCCACATTCCCTGGACGTCGGCTTGCATTGCCCGATAAAACGCCCTCTCTACCACCTGCCACGGCGAGACCGCGACCTGGCCGCCGGCCAAAAGACTTTTCAGTTGACTGGCAGTACGCACCGACGCCGAAGGGTCCGCGAGTACAACCGCCATTTCGTGGACACGATGACCCAGCTCCAGGAAACTCTGCGCTTCCTTCAGGTGCATATAACAGGCCACGCGCTGGTACGGATCCTTGCCGTCGCCCACAATTCCCACAACGCGGTAGACGTCGTTGGCAATGGATCCGTCCGCTGCCTGCCCGATCAATATCACCTCATCGTCCGTGGTCGCGCCTAACGACTCCGCCAGTCCAAAACCCAGCAAGACCTCCGGCTCGGAACGCATGGTCAGAAACCGACCCGCGCTCACTTTTAATTTGAGACGGGTCGTCCGTGCTTCCCTGCCGGGCAAAACACCCACAATCCGCGCGCCCGTGGTCTTTTTGTCCAACGCGGCCAGTACCGGAGAATACACCCGGGGCGTCCATGCCTCGACAAGGTCCAACGAATCGACGGTCTCCCCCAACCGATCGGGATCGTCGATGGTATTGTAAAGCGTGGGTTTGTCAAGATACCCTTTCCCATGAATCTGTACGTGGCCAGTCCGGTCCCTGGTAAACGCCTCGATCAACCCCAGATAGGTGCCATCGGAAATCCCGATGGAGAGTGAACACAGCGCAAAACCTCCCGCCATTGCCGCCAGGGTCAAGACCGACCGCCGCCGCTGGCGAAAGCAATTCCGAAACGCGATTCTGAGCACCATAAACGAGCATCCAGCTTACAACGCGGGACGAGACTACGAAAGACGCGAACAAGCGAAACTACGAGAATACGAGACTACGAAAGACAGGGAAAAACCAATAATCCGTGGCTGAATTCTATTGCCATAAGAGGCGTAAAAACGATATGTTGCACGTCATCCCGGCAATACGATGTTTTTCGTCTCGACGGGGGGCGCCCAAAAGGGGGCATGACAGCTGTATTAAAATGCCGGGGGCGGCGCCGGTGTCTTTCCCGGGTTCCCGGATTCACTGTCTCGGCGGGACAGCGGTCCGCTGCTTCCCGTTCATCGTCGGCGCCGCAGATTTCGATGGGTAAACGTGTCCTTCGGCAGGCCCCTGTCGAATTGTGCATCAAGGTATCGTATTACCGTTCGGTGCCCTTGTTTCTTCAAGGGCTTCATTTCCAAAACCGCAGGCAGAGTACGTCCTCTGAAATCCGTGGGATCTGAAAACGTCATCTCCCGCATCGGTTCTCCGCGCTCGTCGAAATACACGTACGACAGCGGTATCAGATCGGACTTCCGTATCGTGAGTACGATCTTGCCCCAAACCGAGGGTGTTTCATCCCTTGGAATCAGCACGACTTCGTAAACCGAGTCGCTTCCGGCCGTCCCGAAGGCGGGCCGATAGTCCAACGCCAGCGAACTCTCCTTTACCAGGTCGTCATTCGTAAAATCCGAACCCATCCAGGATCCCATCATCATCGAAGGCGGGACCTTGATCACCTTATCGACTCTGGGAAAATAATTCCACATCTGTGTGCCCGCGCGTAACGTCGCGGTGCCCGCTTCTTTCTTCGGCGCCAGAATCGTGACGAAGGTCTTGCGCATCCCTTCGGTCCACATCTTCATCCGAAGCGTCCGCCGCCAGTGGGGCGTCTGGATTTCCATTTCCAACTCCGCGAAGCTGGTTTCGCTGCGGTACAACCGGTCCATGCGGTCCACGAGTGCCTCAATATCCCGGATCTCGTCCGCAACACCGGCGCCGGCGCTCCCCAGAACCAGCCAGGACAGTACGATTGTACGCGCTGTCAGCATCAGGTGCTTCCTTCCAATGCGGCGCCCGCCGCCCTGTCGTTCGACCCACCCTGCCGGCGAAGCGCTATCGCTTCCAGAATGGACTCGCAACGTCCGAGAACCTGACCCGCCCGAAATCATCCGGCGCATGGAACTGCGGCTCCGGCGTCCGGCTGGCGGACCACTGGCTGAACTGTGCGTTGGTTCTGCCGCCCAGCCGGTTCAGGTTCAGGCGCCAGACGTCGCCTGGCGCCGGCGGCGTGTTCTTCGCAACGCAGGCGAAATTCTCAAACGGTATGGCAGCCTCTAGGACCCAGTACGAGTCACTATCCTCGTCGTCGTTCAGCGTACCGGAGATAAACGTTGAAACCTGAAGGCCTTGCGCCCGCCACCCCGTGTCGTCGACCACACCGGCGCCCCTGGGATTGAACCTGTCCAGGAAGATGCTCAGAACATTCATCTCTATATTGAAATAGACGTGCGGCCGTTCCGGATCCGGGGCGGTAAACACCTCCACGCAGTCGTCATCGTACACTTCGCTGTTGCGCTCGGTGCGGTCCGCCCATATATGGGCGTCTTCACAGATATACGAAACGAACAAACTGGTATCGTCCCAGAGCATTTTAGCCACCGTCTGCTCCCGCTTTCCGTCGCTGTACCACGGGAAGACGAACGCGCCCACGTCGGGTGCGGCCACCCACGCCGGTTCGTCCAGCCGTCCGTCAACCGTTATTGGAGTTCCGGCGCGATAGATCGTATAGCTCGGCCGACCTTCGGCATGCGCCGAATCCACCGTTACAAGGACCGCGACGAACACTAGAAACACCAGCAGCAATTCCATTGTCCGACCTCCCGTTCCATAGGTTGATGGTCAATAAGCTGTCTCACACAACCCGCGCAGGAACCCGGCATCCGCCATCAGTGCGGCCCCGGGATCGTCATCCCGGACAAATTCGACTTCAAGATATCCGTCGAAACCCGCTGCGGAGAGTTCCCTGACGACCGCACGGTAGTCCACGTAACCCTCTGATATCAGGCTGCGTTCGTTTCGCCCCTCAGAAGCATAATTCTGCGCATGTACGGTTGCCACGTGCGGCGCCACCTGCCGCGCCACCGCGATGACGCGGCGGGCGTTGTCCGTGTACATCGGCTGGAAATTCAGCAGGAAATTGCGCCGGGCCACGCTCTCCACCAGACGCAGGCTACCGTCGGCCGTGTCTGACAGATATCCCAGGTGCATCTCCAGAACCAGGCTCATGCCCCGGTCACCGGCGCGGTCGGCAAACCGGCGGAATCCCGAGACCGCGTTCCCCCAGTCTTCGTCCGTCGCCTCATCCGAACCGCAGGACCCTGCCCAGACCCGGATCCTGTCCGCACCCAGATCCGATGCGGTATCCAGCCCTTCCGCCGTCTCCCTTTCAAATCCCGCCGAGACAGGATTGATGTACGATCCGTACTGCGACACCTCCAGCCCTCGTTCCCGAATGGACCGGGCGGTCCGCCGGTTTTCCTCCGCGTTATACGAACCGGGCATATGGTGGGGTTTTCCCCACGGCTCGACACCCTCGAAACCGGCCTGGACCGCAAGGTCCAGGACGTCCTCGAACGGCCGATCTTTAAAGGCAATCGTGCACAGTGCTGTCTTCATCGTACAGCCTCCTCGACAATCGGACCATAATAGCCCGACCACAACCCGATGTCAAACCGAATGACGGCGTCCCGATGCCATTCGATCAACCGGCCGGCCGAAAAAGAAACAGGTAACAATTCGCCTGCGTGAATAAACGATCCGGTTGACAGAACCCCCGACCTTTTTTACTTTAGCCGGACGCAGTGGAATCCGGTTTCCGGATCCAATCTGCCGTCATTTTCGCGAGGGATGCGGAAAGTCGAGAATCCTGATCAACTGTTACTGTCGATATCCGGAAGGAAGTAAATGAACCGTTTCAAATTCGGAATTCTGGAAGACGTAATTCAGTCGGACTGGGTGAATGTGTTTCCCAGAGCGAAGGCGCTCGGTTACGATGGCGTTGAACTGGGCGTCCGGGCAAGCACGTATCGCGCGTCCGACCTCTGGAGCGACGACAATATCGAAACCCTGGGGCAGCGTGCCGAATCGGCGGGCGTTCCCGTCTTCTCCGTGTGTCTGCACACGTTCTGGCATTTTACCTTTGCCGACCCGGACGTAGCGAACCGCTTCATGGCCAAACAGATCGTGTTCCAGGCCATTCACGCCTGTAACGTCCTGGGCATCAGAACCATACTCATTCCGGTCACGAATCCGCTGGGACTGCCCCCACGCGAGGCCGCCCATCGCTGGACATACGAAACCCGCGCCGTTGCTTCACAGGCGGCAGGTCAGGGCATCCACATCGGCCTGGAGAACGTGGGACGCAGTCACGTCGTGACCGGTGAACAAATGATGGAACTGATCGATGCGGTGGACAATCCGTACGTTGGCGCCTACTTCGACGTTGGCAATGCGCAGATACTGGGCAGTAACCCGGTCGCCGATATCCACTGTCTGACGGACCGGATTGTACAGGTCCACATAAAAGACCCGCGAACAGACCGGACGCCCTGTTACGTCGGGGAGGGTGAGATCGATCTGGACGGATGTCTCAAGGCGTTGAACGAGGTGGGATACTCGGGCCCGCTCGTATTCGAGACGCCCCCCATGGAAGACGCGTTGTCAACCGCGGAACGTAACCTGAGAACGCTGAAGTCCTTGGTCGAGTCGGCCGCCCGGGAAACGAGCAGTAACGAGAATACGTAATCGGACGCAGAAAACGGCCCGCAACAGCGCACGTGTACGTAGAAATCCCGCTTAAGCAGCTGTTTTAAAGTTCCCGGCGATCTTCGCGCGTTCATTGACGGCGCTTGAGGAACGCGTATGCCAGTCCGCGCAGCACCAGGTCGGGTTCGGAATGGTGCGGCGATTTGAGATAGGGCGAAAGTACCGGTGCGTCTCCGCCAGTGAGTACGACGCTCGGCGCTCCGTCCGTTGCGTCGATCAGCTCTTCGACCACGCGATCCACCGCTCCGGCCGCGCCGAACACGACCCCCGCACGTATACACTCCGGCGTGTCGCGCCCCACCGCCGACGCGGGCGCTTCGAGTCTGACTTCCGGCAGCAGACTGGTATCCGACGCAAGTACTCTCGTCATGGCCTTCAGCCCCGGCGAGATCGTGCCGCCCATAAAACAACCTGCGGCGGAAACCAGATCGACGGTAAGGGCTGTGCCGACGTCAACCACGATGACGGAACCGCCGACCTGCCTGAACGCGGATCCGGCAGCCAGAAGCCGGTCGACGCCAACCGCCTCGGGCTTCTCCACGGCGACGTCGATCCCGGGATCGGTCCGGGGATCGGCCTCGATGAGATCACACCCCGCCAGCGACCGGACGGCCCTGCCCATCACATCCGCCATATGCCTGACCACCGAAGACGCAATGGCCCCGTCCAGCGCACGAACCGCTATGCCCGCACCTTCCAGCACGTCGCCAAGGCGCATTGAGTACTCGGCGCTGTCAATCCGCGCGTCCGTGTCCATGCGCCAGCGAGTCCGCATGTCCTCGCCATCAAACACGGCGCAGCCGATACTGGAATTCCCGATGTCAAGTGTGAGAAACATTCAGGTCAGCGAAATTGGCGTGCTGTCCGAAAACCGCGAACCCAAGCGCGAGGGTCCGCCAGTGAAGTATCGCCAGTGTACTGTCCAGGAAATAAGCTGCCGAATGATGAGGTCGTTCGGGACAGGACGCTTGCAGTCCGTTGATAAAGTCGCTCTGC